>JBEKMT010000109.1:0-30112 GCA_050008355.1 Verrucomicrobiota bacterium | reverse complement strand
GACGGGCTATCTGTTATCACAGGTTGTCGGCAAGAACAGGAGATTTACTCATGAAATGTGCCACCCGTGTTTCGCAGAGATTCGTTCCACAAATCTTGTTTGTATCCGGGAATAAATCATGACCGCGCGCTGTCTGGATAACAAATATCCTCAGAGTTTATGAAAAGCGAAACAATCGAAGTCATGAATGTTTTCCATCTGTCAGCGGAAGTTGAACACGCAGTGTCTGCCGGCCATATTCTCCAGGCACGTAACAAAGTCGGAGGCAAAGTGACCCGGCGCGAGACCGCCCGGCCTGCGGACACTCGATGCGATTGTGGTGAACCCTCCGTGCTTCAAGCTTGTTCAAGCTGCCCTTGTCGGCTGGGTTGCTTTCGCCCTCCTGTCATGGGTGAATTGCAACGTTTAGCCCGCAGAGAATTTTGAAATCTGCGGGAATAATTAACTGAGGGATCCAGTAGGTATAAATGTAAGCGCAGTATGAAAAGCCTTAGGGTTTGCGGGTGATCAGGTCAGTAAACTAAAAGTATGAAACCATATTCGATGTTAGCCATATTCAATCTGGGTGGTACAGAACTCATTTTGGTCCTCGCGGTTGCCTTGCTGCTTTTCGGCCGCAGAAGACTGCCTGAACTGGCCAAAGGCTTGGGCCAGGGAATCAAGGAGTTTAAGAAGGCGGGCGTTAAAACTTCGGAAGTGATGCATGAGCCGGATGATAAATAGGATGCTGGACCGGCGTGCGAGAAAGGATAAAAATCTATGATCTCACTCATTATTTATGCTTTGGCGATTCTTGCGCTGGTCTGCTGGGTTTTAGGATGGTGCCTTTTGCATGCATATCTGGTCTTAGGCCGGTATTTGAGGACCCACAATCACAAACGACGAACTTAAGAATTTATGTCCGAAACCATTATATCACAAATGGGCGATTCCTCCATGCAAGAAGGCTTAAGTGGAATCGTTACAAGACTACGGAAGTCAATAAGAATTGAGGTTCCAATCGGCTATGAAGATGAAACGGGCTTCCACTTGGGCGTCAATCCTGCCGAAGAAATAAGTCGAGTGGCTGCCGCTTTGGTATTGGCCTCGAATGAATCGCTTCAGGCGGAACAAGAACGCGAATCGAGAATTCAAAAGCCTTCGGGAATAATTTGCTGACAAGTCTGGTAGGTATGGATGTAAGGGCAGCTCCGAATGTCTTCGAGGTTGCGAGTCAACACAGTCAATAATGCTAACACTATGAATAGAAATTCTCATCTGAGATCCAAAAACTTCCCGGTTCATCCTCGCCAAGCAAACTCCGGTAGCTTGCGCTCGCGCATGACCCATCGCGGCTTTCATCCAGCTCGCGGGTTCCTGATTTGCCTTGGATGGTTACGTTTGCATCAAGCCATCGTTTCCAAAAGATCCAGAATCCTCCACGCCTGAGATCTTCCGTGCTGAAGCCTGCTGGCGGCATCTGGCTTATTCGTAGCTCCAAAAACCTCATCAAACGCCCGATCACAAGCCGCAGCACTATCACTTGCCAAGTATTTAAAATTGGGAACACCACAATCGCTTATGGCCAACAAACTTGAAATCAAGACAACAACCGATCGCACTCGCATCCCCGACAACCAGAACTCCCTTTGTAATGTTGAGAGGATGGTTTTCACCGCCGGAGATCACCTCGAAGTTCAACAGCAAATCGGGCAGCGTGCACACGAGTTTTGGTGTGCGAGGAAATCTGCCCGCGACACCGCCTTAGAAGATTGGCTACTGGCCGAACGTGAAATTATAAAACGATTCATACGAAATTATGCCTGGCTACACTCATTGCCGCGATCTTCGCGGCCAAAATCTCCGGTTAGTGTCGTGCAGACTAACCCTGGTAAGCGGATTCTGAAACGTGGGCGAACCGTTGTAGCAACGCATTCACAATCAACGTCTGTATAAACAACATTCCAATTAGGAACTCTATGTTTTATAGAAGCACCACCAGTCCGTTTATGTCAAAAGGAACGATCAAGCCGGTCAATTTCTATTGTCTCGCCCCGTGGGCAGAGTCGGTTTATCTGGTGGGCGAGTTTAATGCGTGGAATCCGACTTCACACCCCATGCGCCGTCGTGAGGACGGGTGTTGGTTCACCGAAGTGTTACTCAGGGACGGCCACCACCAATATCGATTCTTGGTGGACGGCAAGCCGGTCCTTGACCCGAAGAGCGCAGGCACAGCCCGTGATGAGCGCAACGAGCAGGTTTCTCTCGTGGCAGTGAGTTGATCGTTCGTCCTCGGGAAACAATTACCGTGAACTCGTGGTCTGGATAGTTGCCAAATGAAACAGACCATCAAGTGCACGACCAGGGTTCCACGGAGATTCGTTCCGCAAATCATTTTCAATATTCCGGGAATAAATCCGGTACGCACGCTGTCTGGAGTATTGATCAAGTTAAAAACTTATGCAAAACGACAACAAACAACCAAACACTAAACTCATTAAAGAAGTTCGCCTGGCGGTTGACGCCATTGACAATAATCAAAAAACCGAAAACGACGGCGTTGATCGCCGTGGCTTTCTGACGTGCATGGCCTGGGCCGGAACGGGAATGCTTTGGACCGTCGCCGGCGGAATGCTGGGCTCCACGCTTTTGCCCCGGCGGGCGGGCGCGCAGGACATGGACGGCGGCATGATAAAGAAGGCGAGTCTCAGTTTCGTTCAGATCAGCGATTCACACATCGGCTTTAACAAGGCAGAGATCAACAAGGACGTCGTAGACACGCTCAAACAGGCTATCGCGCGTATCAATGCGCTGCCGGAGCCCCCGGATTTTGTCCTCCACACGGGCGATCTTACCCATCTATCCAGCGCGGATGAATTCGACACCGTTGACCAGTTGATGAAGACCGTGAAAACCCAGCAAGTTCTTTATGTGCCCGGCGAACATGATGTCACCGGCGACAATGGCAAAGCCTATCTCGACCGCTTCGGGAAAAACACCAAAGGTGAGGGCTGGTATAGTTTCGACCACAGCGGTGTTCACTTCGTCGGTCTCGTGAACGTTGTGGACATCCAGCGAAACGGTTTGGGTGCGCTGGGTCAGGATCAACTAGAGTGGCTGGAGGACGATCTACGAGACCGTTCCAGCTCTACGCCCATCGTCGTTTTCGCGCACATTCCGCTCTGGATGGTTTATCCGGAATGGGGCTGGGGTACCGACGATGGCGCGCAGGCATTGGCCTATCTAAAACGATTTGGCTCCGTCACCGTCCTTAATGGTCACATCCATCAAGTCGTGAAAAAGGTAGAGGGACGGATGACGTTCCACACGGCGATGTCCACCGCGTTCCCGCAACCCGAAGCCGGCAAGGCGCCGAAGCCCGGCCCGATGAAAGTGGACGCCGGCAAACTGAACGACTACCTGGGCATCACAGACGTGAATTACGTCGAAGGCAGGAGTTCACTGGCCGTGGTGGACTCGACTTTAGCCTGAGCTCCACCATGACGGCGAAGTATTTAACTGTTATCGCGTTCGTGGCGTCCGTGTTGACTTCTTCGGCTCTACAAACTGACACCAGCACCGACGTCCACGGCGCGGGTTCATTCACTGCGCCGCCTCAACCAGTTACCGGTGCGGTAACTCCGAATGCAGGTCCACCCAAAGGGCGCACTCTTTTCTTGAGAAACTGCGCTCATTGTCATGGTGCCAGTGCACACGGTGACGATGGACCGGACCTGCACGATCTGGGTTTTACGGACGACTGGATCGCCAACCGGATTCGCAAGGGTAAAGCAGGCCAAATGACGGCGTTCGCTGGCAAACTTAAGCCGCCGGAGATTGCTGCCCTGGTAGCGTATGTCCAATCTTTGAAATGACCCAGCCGTCAAAAAAATTAACGGGCGCGTATTTTAGCCTCTGCAGAAACTCTATCCTCCGGGAGGTGTTCTGTTTCGGCTGGAAACCTGAGGCTGTCTCTGGCAATGCGAAGTCCGAAACCATTCGGGAAGAGTTATACATGATCAAAAAGCCCAGCGATGTTTGTCCAGAAAGGAAACTCCAGTTCGGCGCTGCGCCGCTGGCGGGGATAGTTGCTATCATTGCGCTCGGCGACCAGGCCTTCCCAAAATTCTGAGCCGGGTCTGCAGCCGAGCATGGCATAACATTCCTTTAAAGCGCAAATAATCGGATGCATGAAAAATAAATCAAAATTTTGCACAATGGCTATGGGCATCCTTCTGTTCGGGTGCGTCACAGGTAAAAGTGGACTCGTCCTCGATACCGTCGGACCATCAACGGCGCGACCTCTCGCAGTACATCCCAGCACAGGGGCGCTTACGTTTTACTCAGCGTTTGATGTGAATGCCGACTTCAACAGCCGCGATCCTGATCGCGCGGAATATTCGAACTATCGAATTTATTCCCAAGACGGAAAACTGTTGCAGCGCGTACAGAACGACAACGGCAGCAATTTCGGCAGTCCGGCAGAAGTCAGACTGGCCCCTGGCAAATATCGGGTCGTCGCCCGAGCCAATGGCTTTGGAACGGTGACCTTTCCAGTGGTGGTTTCGCGAGACCGCGTGACGACCGTCCATTTGGAAGGCAGTCATTCGGGCAACTCAACTTACAACAACAATCAAAACGACACGGTCCGCCTTCCGGACGGTGACATCGTCGGCTGGCGGACAGAATAAGCGAAGGCGATGGCTCAGATAAATTGGACCAAGTTCTTCGCTGCAAAGCGCACCTTGGTTGGCATCCGACTAGGAGTACCAGCGTGACGCTGGACTCAATTCAAGCCTGAGGCTTGCGTTTGGTATTCTTTGAGCCGCAGACGCGCTTCGGCGAGGTTTTGTTCGCACTCGCGGATGGCCAGCGTGACGCTGGACAGTTCGTCAAAGATCTTGCCCACATCGAGGATCAGTAGCCTAGTAAGGGCCGGTTTTGGGTGCTGTGGCAAGCGTTTGCCCATGCTGTGCTTGTGCCTGGCGTTGCTGCGAAAGCCGACGACGACAACTCTCACATCAGGATCTTGTTAGACGCACTTTTCTTAAACATCTCATGGAAAGCAGAAACACATGAATGGAACTCATTCACGGGTCAGGGAGACCGACTCATTAATTTTTTCCGCCAGCTTCCAGCGAGTGCCAACGTTTTATTCTCATTTTCCAAGCTGGCGGCCCGGTTCCAACATGAATTTCTACCGAAAGCTCTGCCGGTGCTCACAGAAAAACTTGCAGCATTGCCGAGTAGAGCGTTTCTTGCAAGCGCAACAGTGGAATCCTTGGAAAGCATAATGGAACCTCTCATTTTTAGCGGCGCTTCCGAAATACGCCAGCGCCCGGAACTTCGTGCAGCAACATTAAATCTTCTTAATATGTTGGTGGATGCTGGTTCTTCCGCCGCATTTAAGATGCGTGATGATTTCCTTATGCTTTGTAGAAACCATTTGATTTCTGGTGCGTCTGTGAGTGGATGAGTGAAAAAGCGGCGAAGAAGGCAACGGTGGAAAGGGTAGCCGAACTGGCGATGAAGCTGGGCGGGAGGCATCTGGCCGATTGCGGTTCGACGCGCAGCCGTCATGATTTCACGCAGCGGCAGTTGACGGCGTGCCTGATTTTGCGGGCGTATCTGAAGACCACTTACCGGGGTGTGCTGGAGTTGCTATCGGTCAGCCCGAACCTGCGGGAAGCCATGGGAATGCCGGACAAGCTGCCGCATTACACGACGCTCCAGAAGTTCAGCGCGCGCAGCCAGGTGTTGGCGATTGCGGATGCGATGATCCGGACGATTGGCCGGGCGGCGGGCGGGCTAAAGTTTGCACAGACCTCGGCGGCGATGGATGCGACGGGGATGGAGACAACGACGGCCAGTGCACATTTTCAGAGTCGTGCTGGGCGGACACGGCGCAAATGGGTGAAAGTGTCCACCATTGTGTTGTGCGGGAGTTTGCTGCCGCTGAGTCTGGTGTTGGACTGGGGGCCGGGCAACGACAAGAGCCAGGCCAAGGAGTTGATGGCCAAGGCCAGTGCAGCGACCCTGCCGGCGAAGTTGTATGCGGATGCGGGTTATGATGCCGAATGGGTGCATGACCAGTGCCGGTTGGACTGGGGCGCGGAAAGTGTGATCAAACCGGCCCAACAACGGGCGGATGGAACGCGCAGTGGCTTTTGGCGGAGCCGGATGAGCGAGAGTTATCTGGAACGGAACGGTTATGGTTCACGATGGGCGGTAGAATCGTTCTTCAGCGGGCTGAAACGGACGATGGGTTCAGCGCTGACCTCACGCAAACCGAGCCAACTCCTGGCCGAAGCCGCCTTCAAAGTGCTGGCTTATACCCTCCGGCGTTAGCCGCCCCTATGCAGTCACGGATGTATTCAACAGAGCAATTTCCTTACTCCGTTGCGGAAATGACCTGTCGCTGTTTCGTCAGTTTACAGAACACCGAAGCTTGCTGGGAAACAGTCTTTCCCGCAATCAGTCGGGCCAGCTGCCCTGAAAACCGGTTTTCGGTCCGATTGTTCTTGATCGACATCGCCAGCGCCTTCCGCTGCCCGATCAGCACCACGAGTTTCTTGCCCCGCGTGATGCCGGTATAAACGAGGTTGCGTTGCAACAGCATGTATTGCTGCATCGCCAGCGGCGTGACGACCGCCAGGAACTCGGATCCCTGCGATTTATGGATTGTGATGGCGTAGGCCCGACAGGTGGAGAATTGGTTAAAACTTCATTTTGTCCTAGTTTTCAATTGTATTTCCAAAAGTTTGGGCGTAAAAAACGAATGATCAGAGAATAGAATCATTCAAATAAAATCTACTAAATCTCCCCCTGTTCTATGAAGACTAAATTCCTCCGTTTACTCAGCCTACCGGCCTTGCTGGCGTTCCTAATGCTTGACGGCCGATTCTCATCTGCGGTTGCCCAGGGCACGGCGTTCACCTATCAAGGCCAGTTACAGAACAATGGCGGCCCGGCCAACGGCAGCCTCGACCTGACGTTCACGCTTTACGATGCGAGCAGCGGCGGGGTTGCCGTCGCCGAGCCGGTGACGAATAGCGCCATCGCGGTCACCAACGGCATTTTCAGTACGCTGGTTGATTTTGGGCCGGACGTTTTCACCGGCGCGAGCAACTGGCTGGCCATCGCGGTGCGGACGAATGACACCGGCAGTTTTACCCCCCTAGCACCGCGGCAGCAATTGACGCCCACCCCGTATGCGATTTTTGCGGAAGGCACCAGCAATCTACTTGGCACGCTGCCGGTCGCGCAATTGAGCGGCACGGTGCCGTTGGCGCAGTTGCCGGCCGCCGTGGTGACGAACAGTGAAGCGAGCGTGACTTTAAGCAATGTGACACTGACCGGCATTTTGAACCTGCCGTCCGTCGGCACCATTAACGCCGGCGGCAGCAGCCTTTTATACGCCGACGGTGCCCAGGACTTCTACGCCGGGCCAGGCGCAGGCAGTGTGGCCATTTCCGCCAGCGATAGCACCGGGATAGGGTATGGATCGTTGTCGAGTAATTCGAACGGCGTCAATAACACGGCCATTGGCTACTTGTCGCTCAACAACAACACGAACGGCTCCTTCAACGTGGCCAGTGGCGGGCGGGCGCTTTTCGACAACACCAGCGGCAACAACAACACGGCTTACGGTCGTCGTGCGCTGGAGGCCAACGTGAATGGTTCCGACAACACGGCCGATGGCTTTGAAGCGCTTTCCGGCAACCCAGGCGGCTCGAACAACATCGCGCTGGGGTATCTGGCGGGCAGCGCCTTTGGGAATTATGAAAACAGCAACATTGACATCGGCAACCCCGGCGTGGGCGGCGACAACAATATCATCCGCATCGGCAGCGGGCAGACCAGCACCTTTATTGCGGGGGTCATCAACGGCAATGGCGGAGGTTTGACCAATCTCAATGCCTCGCAGTTGTCGGCGCAGGTGGTCACGAATGGTGAATCGAACGTGTCGCTGGGAAGTTTGACGCTGGGCGGCAGCCTGGATCTGCCCTATCCAATCTCCTTTAATACTGAACTAGCATTAGGATTCGGCTATTACTCTTTTCTGTACGCCGGCGACAACAATTTATATCTCGGCACCCGTACCGGCAACGGGGACAACGGCAGCGAAAACACCGGCATTGGCGGGAATATGCTGCAGCAAGTTACCGGCAGCCGGAACACGGCGGTTGGTTTCGAGGCGCTTGATATGAACACTACGGGTAACAACAATGTGGCGGTCGGAAACTTCGCGCTTTTATTCAACACGAACGGCTCGGCCAATGTGGCGATTGGCGTATCCGCCCTGGGCAACAGCACGAACGACATCGATATTGTGGCCGTTGGCTATCAAGCCCTACAGAGCGACGCCGCCGGCGCCGGCGGCGGTTTCTATTTCGGTAGCGGCGCAAACACAGCCGTAGGATTTCAAGCGCTCGAGTCCGACACATCCGGTGGCGCCAATACAGCCGGCGGCTTTCTGGCACTAGTGGCCGACACGAGCGGCTCTTACAATACCGCCTTTGGTGTCGAGGCGCTTTACGACAACACCACTGGCATCAACAATACTGCCGTCGGCAACTTTGCGCTTTTCGGCAACACGGGCGGCAATAATAACGTGGCTGTCGGCCTTTCCGCGCTCGGGAACTGTACGAACGACTATGACCTCGTGGCCATTGGCTTTCAAGCCCTCCAGAACGAAAATTATCATTACACCGGAGGTCCCGGCACCATTTCAGGCTTCGGTGAGAACACCGCCATCGGCTATTATGCCCTTCAGGCGGATTCATTGGGTTACGCCAATACGGCCGTTGGCAGTCGAGCACTTGCTTTGAACCAAAACGGCTATTTTGGCACAGCCATTGGCGACAATGCGCTGAAGAACAACCTGACCGGCTATCAAAACACGGCCATAGGCTATAATACGTTGACCGAAAACGAGACCGGCAACAACAACATTGCTCTCGGGTACGGCGCGGGTGAAAACCTCAGTTCAGGTAGCGGTAATATCTATATTGGCAATCAAGGAAATCTCTCCGAGAGCGGCGTCATCCGCATCGGGGATACGCAGACCCAGACCTACCTTGTCGGGACCGTTAATTGCGGTCCCATCAGCAGCAGTGGCAACATCGTATCCGCTTCCAGCTCCACCGGTCCTGCGACGTGCAGCAGCATTACCATTACCGGTGGTGCCGACCTGGCTGAGCCGTTTTCGATCTCCACGGCAGGCCAGGCGGTTTCCGAGGGCGAGGTGGTGGTGATTGACGACACGAACCCGGGACAGTTGAAATTGACGGACCGGCCCTACGACACCCGGGTCGCGGGTGTGGTCAGCGGGGCCAATGGCATTCATCCCGGTATCCAGATGCATCAGCAGGGACTGCTCGGGGGCGGCAGGAATGTGGCCCTGACCGGCCGGGTTTATGTTCAGGCCGACACTTCCAATGGTGCCATCAATCCCGGCGACCTGCTCACCACCTCCAGCACTCCCGGCCATGCCATGAAAGTGACCGATCACGCCCGTGCTGCCGGCGCGATTCTTGGCAAAGCCATGTCGAGGTTGAGCGAAGGCAACGGCATGGTCCTGGTGCTGGTCACGTTGCAATAGCGGAGGCATCGTTTATGACCAACAAACTATCTGGAATGATTGCCGGTCTGGCGCTGTTCGCTCTGCTGACCACTTCGGTTCAGGCTGCCGGAATGCAAAGTCTGCCGGGCCACGTGCCAGCCGCCGTGGCGCGACTCAACTTGCAGCCGTTAGGCCGGCTAGCGGCCACGAACCGCCTCTATTTGTTGATCGGATTACCCCTACGCAATCAAGTGGCCTTCTCCAACCTAATGTCGCAACTCTATAACCCAACCAGCCGCCAGTACCATCACTGGCTGACACCGGCTCAAATCGCGCAGCGGTTTGGCCCTACTGAGCAGGATTACCAGACGGTCATCGCCTGGGCGAAAACTAACGGCTTGATGATAGTCGCCACTCATGAGGACCACACCCTGCTGCGCGTGCAGGGGTCTGTCGCCGACATCGAAAATGTTTTTCATGTTAAGATGCAGGTTTATCAACACCCAACGGAAGCGCGCACCTTTTACGCCCCTGATGTTGAGCCGTCGGTTGACTTGTCCGTTCCGCTATTTCACATCACGGGGCTGGACAATCTCGATATTCCGCATCCGGTAGGTCCCAAGCGAACCCAGCACCGACCAGTGCCGAATGCTGTCGTTTACATGGGATCGGGGCCAACCAATAGTTATTGGGGAAATGATTTTCGAGCGGCCTATGTTCCGGGCAACTCGCCGACGGGATTCGGGCAATCACTCGGGATACTGGCTATGGATGATTATTACTCGAGTGACATCGCGTCCTATATCAGCCAGTCCGGGATTTCAACGAGCGTGGCGGTGGTCAGAATTCCCGTAGATGGAGGAGTCCAGAATCCCAGCGCCGACAATGATGAGATTTCGCTGGACATTGAGATGGCGATCGCGATGGCCCCGGGACTTGCCGAAGTGCGCGTCTATGAAGGGTCGACTGATATTACCAAGTACGTGGATATTCTGAAACAGATGCAAGAGGACAATATAGCCGATCAGCTTAGCTCCTCCATTGTTGTCGAGGAATTGGATACCGGCCTAAACCCGAATGCGGACGTGGTCTATCAGGAATTTGCCATACAGGGGCAATCGTTCTTCCAAGCCTCGGGGGATTATGGCCCTTATTACCAAGGTGTTTTGCAGTGGGCGGACGACCCCTATGTCACCATTGTCGGTGGCACCACGTTGACTGACCTCAGCCCGGGCGGATCATATGCGTCAGAGAACGTGTGGCCAACCAGTGGCGGAGGCGTCAGCAGCAACTATCTGGGGAACTATCCCATTCCAGGCTGGCAGCAAGGGGTCAGCATGGTCTTCAACGGCGGTTCTACTACCATGCGGGATGTTCCGGACGTGGCAATGTTGGCGCAAGCTATCTACCTGGTGTCCAACAACGGTTCGAATACAATTGTCTCTGGCACCAGTGCGGCCACACCTCTGTGGGCGGGATTTACGGCTCTGGTCAACCAACAAGCTGTCGCCAATGAACAACCAACGGTTGGCTTTCTGAACCCGGCCCTTTACGCGATCGGTCTGGGGCCCAACTATAAAAACTGTTTCCACGACATCACAAATGGCGTAAGTCTCAACAATCCGAACGGTTTTAATAATCCACCTTTGGTCAACAAGTCCGTGATCGGCTATGATCTAGCCACCGGCTGGGGAACGCCGAACGGGACCAACTTGATCAATGCCCTGATGCCTTACACCGGGGCCATCTGGGTTGACTTCAACTACTCCGGCAGCACCCAAAATGGAAGTTACGATGCCCCGTTCAGCACCTTGGCCCAGGGCGTCTCCAAGGTTTCGCCCAATGGCAACATTTGGATCAGAACTGCCGGCTCCAGTCCGGAAACCATGACCATCGCAAAACCAATGACCATCCGGGCAGCCAACGGCCCAGCCACAATTGGTAATTAGCCAAACGAAAGTATATATGGAGGGCGAACACATTTTGCAGGGGGATGAGGGGAGTTTGCGGCGCCATCGCCAGCATAGGCGGGAGTGGTCTTTCGACAGAATTAACAGAATTACCCTAAATAACCTCAGTGCCTCGGCGACTCGGCGGTGGATTCATTTCCTTTGTTTGTTCCTATTCAATCCGCTCGCTTGGCCCTGTGCAGTTTGGCGGCGGGACCTTGGGCGTCCTGAACCAGGACTTTCTTGATGGGGGCCTGTTGATCAATACCGGCACACTGGTCTGGACCAACACCCCCCGTCTTCGACGGGGCGGGATCGCTGATCACCAATGCACCGGGTGCGATGATCGATCTAACGGCCAATGGTGTCGTCACTGGCATTGGTTATAGCGGAGGTGCCACGTTCGATAATGCCGGCGTGCTCAATATCTCCGCGGGGCCCAATCCCGCCACCATCGCCGATAACTTCATTAACTCCGGCAACGTCTCGGTGAATTCAGGTACGCTCTCGCTGAGCGCCCTGGAAGCCCAAATGACTGGATCGATGATGCTCAATTGAGGCAGCATCGCAAACAGTCTCCAGCTCCAAATCGAAGGGGGCACGCTCGCCGGCTCTCGCAAACAGTCTCCAGCTCCAAATCGAAGGGGGCACGCTCGCCGGCTCCGGCACCATTAGCGGAAGCGTGACCAATAACGGGACCGTCAGCCCCGGAAACCCAAGCCAATTACTATGCCTAACGTCAGCCGTGCCGTACCGCTCATGCGCGAGCAGAGAAGCGGCTGCATTTTCCAGATAGCCCCGAAGTATTGGACTTGATTAGGCCGACAGCGCCACCCCAGAGATTTCCGAGCAGATTGCGATGAGGCGGTCCTGCAAAGCCATATTGTTGGCCTGCGGGTTGGGTGTCATCTGTTTCAGGTGATAGAAATATTTGCCTGTGACGGATGCCTTCGGGTCTTGGCTGGCGGCAAGCCAAGCCTGAGTCAGGTGCGCCTTGTCTATATCGTCGGGCGCACTCGGGCCACCCATTTTCGTCGGTACCCAGCCAGGTTCCAGCGAGTTTGATAGAACGTCCGACCAGCGTCGCGCGATTGCGAACGCGAGCATCGCATCGTGGAGCTTGCTCTCGGCGTAAGCCTGTGAGCCGTTCCAGCGCCGCTTCTGCCAGAGGATGTCGTCAAGATTGGCGTCTGCTTGATGATGCAAACCGGAACTGAGATAGACGAGCCGTTTTGGGCGGACGATCAGCGCAGTCATAATGTAGGCCGACAGGGTGTTAATCGCGAAGACATGCGGCAGGCCGTCTGCGGTGATGCGATATCCCTCACGATAGCCAACTGCCGCATTGTGAATTACGGCATCGAAGTGACCCAGCATATTCACCTGGGCGGCGATATCCTTTGCCCCGGCGATGGTCTCGACATCGCCAATCACGATTGCCTCAGCTTTGGGCAGTTCTCGGCGCGCATCTTCAGCTCGGTCGGCGTTGCGGGCATGCAGGACAACTTGATGACCTTGTTCGACAAGTTTAGTAGCGGCCATGAGGCCAAGTCCAGTAGATGAGCCTGAAATGAAAATCCGTGACATATGATTCCTCTTTGGGTTGATGGTTAGGGTTGAGAACTGCGGGTTCTGGCTACGAGAGCCGCGCCGATCAGCGCGCAAAAGGCGCCGAACAGGTAGACGGCGGCGTAGCCGAACTGCCCGGCGATGGCCCCAGCGGCTGGACCCGAGATGCCGTAGGCTATGTCTAAGAAAGCGACGAACGCGCCCATTGCGCTGCCACGATTGGCGGGCAATACTCGCTTCAGAGCCTCGACTCCCAGCGCAGGGAAGACAAGCGCGCAACCGAGGCCGGTAACAAGCGCGCCGACAAACGCAACGATCTCAAAGGGAGCCAACCAAAGCATGGTTTGTCCGATTGCCTCGATGACCAGCGACCAGAGTGCGACGTGATAGCCGCTCATCTTGTCGGGCAGAGACCCGAAGACCACGCGGACAAAAATGAAGCCGATCCCAAATGCCGTCATAACAAGACCTGCATGGTTCCAATTCCGTGCCGCAAAATAGAGCGACGCGAACGCGGTGAGACCAGACAGGCCAACGCCTTGCAGCATCAAGCCCAGACCTTCGCGCCAGATTTGACCAATCACACTGTAGAAAGGCAGACGCTGGCCCGATGGGGAAGTATAAGAGATTTCTCGGAAGGCGATGACCGCCGCAACAAGCGGAGCGACGATGCAGGAGATCATGGCCGCTTGAAGACCGTAACTCTGATAAAGCACCATACCAATCGGTGCGCCAATCGCCAGGGCCGCGAACATGGCAATCCCGGTCCAGGACATTGACATTCCGGCACGCTGGGGTCCAACTGATGCAACTGACCAGGAAACGAAGCCGGTCACGAGTTGGCTCTCGCCGAAGCCCGCTACAAGACGACCTGCGACAATGATGGCAAGGCTCGCCGTTGGCGAAAAACCAGACATGGCCGAAGCGAGATAGAGCAATCCTCCAATAGCGCAGACGACCGCACCTTGAAGAGCCGAACGCTTCCCGCCGAAGTGATCAGTCAAATGGCCTGCATAGCCGCGTGTGAGCACCGTCGCAAGGAATTGGATGCCGATCACCAGGCCGACAATCAGATTGCTGAAACCGAGCTTGTCGTGAATGAACAATGGAATGACAGGCAGCGGCAGTCCAACGGCCAGGTAGCCGCAGAATAGCGCAGCGATGATCCCCGGTGCGGGTCGGGACAGATGAACCGGGCGGACTTCCGCTTGACCTTCAGTAATGTTATTGAGATTTGACATAAAATAGCTCCATTTAGTTGGTTGAGGGATGGGGGGCGACGCCCAATAATGGGCGTCGCCTATTGGATTAGGCTTCCGTCTTCGCAACTGACGCTTTGAAGAGTTCTGGACGATAGCCGCTTGCCTCAATCAGATAGTCGCGCGATGCGTTCACCTCCGCATGAAGTTTGGCGGTATCGACACCAACCAGTTTACCGGCGCGCTTGCGAAGCACGCCCGCAACCATCACGGTGTCGACGTCGGCACGTTCCACAGCCTGAACGATGGTGCCGGTGGCGTTAGCAATGGGGAATACTCCTACGCCATTGGTGCGGACCATAATTATGTCTGCCTGCTTGCCCGGAGTCATCGTGCCGATTGAGCTTTCGAGACCGGCGGCGCGAGCGCCGTTTACCGTCGCGGCTTCGAGCACGGCTTCCACCGAGATCGGGGGAGGAACATTCGCCTCCCCGCGAAAGCGACGGTAACGCATGGCCGAGCGTTGCTGCCCGAACAGAGCATGCATTTCACCGAACAAATCGCTACCGAAGGCGGTGTCGAGGTCAATGCCGAGCGCCGGCTTCAGGCCATGGTCGATCGCCTGCTGATAGGCGAAGCTCTCATCGTCGAATCCGAACAGGGCATCCGAGCGCGGGTTGACGGTAATGTTGACGCCTGCATCCGCAAGCAGCTTCCAAGTCTCCTGTGGAACGCGGGTGCAATGATTAAAAATGTTGTGTGACCCCAGCACTCCCTTTTTGGCGAAGTCCGGCCCGAGTTTGGCGAGATCGCCGATGAACTCAGTCAGAATACGCATGTCGAGACTGCGTGCTACCTTCCACCAGTCGAGGTTGAGCTGCCCGAACAAGCCGACCCGCACCAAGCTGCCGTCCTTGTTCCAATTGGAAGCAAGACGCCCAAGGTCCGCAGGCAAATGTGCGGTGGACGCTTTTTTGTCCATCGCCGCGCCGACCATGTGAAGCGCACGAATGCCGGAGTCGTCGAGCGCCTTGAGCGCCGCGTCCGTATGCTCCGGTGAACGTGACGAGTGGCAAGCATCAATGATAGTGGTGATACCGGCGTCGAGTGACGCGACCGCCGTGAGTTTCGTGCTGATATGCATGTCGGACGGGCGGTAGTGAGCGCCCAATTTTTCGGCAACGACGTCGATATAGACAAACAAGTCATCAACGTCGGGCATCATGCGGCGCATGACGCCGAGCCACATATGATGGTGGGCGTCAATGAGACCCGGCATAACGATGCTCCCGGCAGCGTCAATTATTTGGGCTCCCTCCGGCTGAAGGTTTTTACCGACCTGGGCGATCCGGTCGCCTTCGATCAGCACGTCGCCCGTTTGCAGATTGGGCACAGCCGAGTCCATGGTTAGGACGGTGCCGCCCTTGAAGAGAGTGCGGCCATTCTTTGTTGTATTATTTTGAGTTGTCATACGATACTTCCTTTCTTGGTTTGGGTTTATTTAGTTGTTGAATGTTCGGAACGATATTTGAGAGCAGTAAGCCACCAGTTGTGGCCATCGTGCATGGCCGTGGGCTGTTCGATATTGAATTTTATGGCCGAAGGTCCGACTTGAGCTTCTTCTGTGATCACCTGACATCCGCCATCTTTCGGGACAATGAGCCAGGTGTGGTAAGCCATGATTCCTGGGCCGTAACCGCCCCATCCGATCCGGCTGCCAGGAACAAACTCATTTATTTTGCTGTGAACCGGAAAACCAAAAGTCTTCCAGGTAAATGTCGTGTCGGCCCGTAGCGTTTTCCCATCCGGACTGCCGATCTGCATGTCGGAGGAATTGGAATACCATGCAGGCCAGTCGGAGGCATTGACGAGATTTGACCAGATGACATTCGCGCGTGCATTGATCCAAATTTCATTGTGGAGGAAAACATCCGCTTCCTTCGGATTTAATCCCTTTGGCCAATGAATCTGATCATTCGCCAAGCTCAAATCCTTTGCAGGACGTTCCTGCGTGTCGGCCCCGTACAACGGTTTAACGAATGATGCCAACAAAAGAATACCGATGCTGATGTATGATATTTTCATATGCTCTTTCCTTTGATGTTTGGTTACCAGGGTAACGGTTGTCCCATGTGGAAGTATCCGCCCGTCGGACCCTCCGCCGGAAGCGTGGCGAGCAACGCGCTGGTTTTTCCGCCTTCGGAAATATCCAAATCCGCACCTTCGCCACCCATCTCGGTTTTCACCCAGCCCGGATGAGCCGAATTCACTTTGATTGGCGTGTCGCGCAGTTCATGTGCGAGATGAACGGTGAAAGCATTGAGCGCAGTCTTCGACGCGTCGTAGGCAAAGACTTTGTGCGAATAAATCGGAGAAGCCGGATCTGAATGCAGCGTCAGTGAACCCAAAATGCTGGAAACATTCACAATGCGGCCGGCCGGAGCCCTATGGATGAGCGGCAGGAGACATTGCGTCAAAGCCACCGTCCCGAAGAAATTCGTTTCAAACGTCTCCCGCAGAGTTTCCAGTGGCAAGGTGCTAGTGGGATTGCTGCCGGGCACGTAACTGCTCGATGTGGCGCTTTCCCTCCAAACACCCGCGTTGTTCACGAGAATGTCCAGTTTCCCATAGTATTTCTCGATATGGGAGTAGGCGTCTGCATGGGTGGACAGGTCGGCAACGTCGAGCCGGATAGCCTCTGCCTTAATACTCTCCTTTTTCAATTCTGAGAGCGCCGTTTTGCCCTTTTTGAGGTCACGTACGCCGAGAATTAGGTGAATGCCTTGGCGGCCAAGTTCGCGTGCTGTTTCCAGTCCCAGCCCGCGATTGCCGCCCGTTATCAATGCTACTTTATATGTATTTGTTTTCATGTCTGCATCATGACACGAAACCAATGATTTCAAAAACGCATTGTTATCATTCTTGGAATGACGTATAGTCATTCTCTGATGATTTCAGACCCACGTTTCTTATCCGGCCTGCCTGTGCTGGCGGCGGTCATCGAATCCAAAAGTTTCGTGCGCGCTGGCGAAGCTCTCGGCATGACGCAATCCGGTGTCAGTCGTGCCATTCAGCGACTGGAAGAGCGTTTGGGCATCCGCATTTTTGAGCGCACTTCAAAAATGGTGCGGCTGACCGAAGACGGGAATTTGTTCTGCAATGAAGCGTTGCCGCTGCTATCCCAATTGGAGGAGGTGGCCGGGGGAGTACAAAATGCTTCAGGAATAGTTCGCGGATTGTTGAGGGTGAACGTTGATCCCACATTTGCCCGCTTATTTTTAGCTCCGCGCATTGGGGACTTTCTGGCGGCGCATCCCGCGCTAAAAATGGAACTGGTGGTACGTGACCGCCTTGGCGACTTGGTGGCTGAAGGATTTGACGCCGCCATTCGATTCGGAGAACCGGAACCGTCTGGCTTGATAATTCGCCGTTTATTGCAGGTTCGTGTTTTGACCTGCGCCTCTCCATCCTATGTCAAGCGGAGGGGAAAACCAGCCACTCCCCAGGAACTGCAAACAAAGAATCACGAATGTTTACTTTTCCGCGACTCCGCCACAGGTCAGCCCTTTCCATGGGAATTTCATCGCGGCAAGCAACGCACCACGGTTCAAGTCAAAGGGCAGCTCGTTGTGAATGACGCATTGACGCATTTGGAAGCCTGTATTGTCGGAGGCGGCGTTGCCCAGGTGTTCGATCTCGATCTGAATCATATATTGAAAGGCCGCAGGCTAATAAACCTGTTCCCAGACTGGAGCGACGAACTGTTCCCGTTGCATCTCTATCATGCTTCACGTCGGAATATGCCACTCAAACTGCGAGCGTTCATTGACTTCATCGTCGCTTCGATGAAGGCAAATTAGCGTTGATGCGAGTTCAAATTATCCCCGCGTGAAAGGCACAACTGTTAGACAACACTAGGAGCGGTAGCTCAGTAATAAACCGTTTGGCATGTTCTGCAAGAGCATTGGCGTCTTTTGCTAGTTACGCCAACCAGCTTTTGAGCAATATTGAAATTGTCAGCCGGGGTCCCGAAGGACACAGCGACCTTGGTAAAACCGAAACCCAATGAAAGGTGACACAAATGAAAACAAATGAAACGGCAACTCCAGTAAGAGCCTTTAATCGCGCCTACATCAATGGCCAGTTCGTCACTCCCCATGGAACCCAGGTCGTCGAACTGGTGAATCCGACCGACAACAGGGTTATCGGCATGGTCACCATGGCAGACGAAATCGACACCCGAAAAGCCATCGGTGCTGCGAAAGAGGCCTTCAACACCTTTTCGCAGAGCAGCAAAGAATACCGGCTGGATTGCTTGCAGCGGTTGCACGAGGCGGTGGCCACGCGAATGGATCAACTCGTTGAGGCGACGGTCGTGGAATACGGCGCACCGCAAGATCGTGCGAAGGGCTCCAACAACCTCGCAGCGAACATTTTCCTGCACTTCAAGAAGGTCCTTGAGGATTTCGACCTTGAGAAAACTGTCGGCACATCCAAGGTAGTGATGGAACCGGCCGGCGTGGTGGGCATATTTACGCCATGGAATTCGAGCGCCGGCTCAATCGCGATCAAGGTTGCACCGGCAATCGCTGCCGGATGCACGGTCGTCATCAAGCCCAGCGAAATGAGCGCAATGCAGACGGAAGTGTTGATGGATGCCTTTCATGAGGCCGGGCTGCCTCCTGGCGTCATCAATGTCGTGACGGGCCTCGGCGAGGTCGTCGGGACGGAGTTAACGAAAAGTCCGGACATTCAGAAAATCGCTTTCACAGGTTCGACGCAGATCGGAAAACTGGTCGCCAAGAACGCTCTGGACACCATGAAGCGCTTGACGCTGGAGCTCGGGGGCAAGTCGCCTAACATCATCCTGGACGACGCCGATTTCTCCACGGCGATCCCGATGGCCATCAACGCCTGCTATCTGAATAACGGGCAGACCTGCATTGCGGCTTCGCGTCTGATCGTGCCGGAAGACCGACTCGACGAAGTGAAGCGATTGGCCAAGGCGGCCGTCGAAAAAATCAAAATAGGCGATCCGAGGGATAAGGACGTCACTCTCGGCCCGTTGGCCAGCACAAAGCAGTACAAACGCGTGCAGGAGTACATCAAGTCTGGTGTCGAGGAAGGTGCGGAGCTCGTGATCGGCGGGGAAGGTCATCCCCAAGGACTTGATGGTGGAAATTTCATCAAGCCCACCGTGTTCGCCAACGTCACCCGCGGCATGCGTATCGCGAAGGAAGAAATCTTCGGACCGGTCTTGTCGATACTGACGTACAGGACGGAAGCCGAGGCCATTGAAGTCGCCAATGATACCGAATTCGGCCTGATCGCTTACGTCAGCTCGGCGCACCCGGAAAGGGCCTACCGAGTGGCGCGAAAACTCGCCGCCGGCCGCGTCCTGATCAACACAATAAGTCACGATCCATTTGCTCCCTTCGGCGGGTTCAAACAGTCGGGGATCGGTCGGGAAGGCGGGATCTTCGGGCTGCAGGAGTACCTGGAACCCAAGGCGATAATCGGCTAACCCGAAGAGAGAAAAATAATGACCGTCAACGTGCCAGACCGTTTCAAAGCCGCGAACGCTTTTTGGATAGGGCTCGCTAAGATCGGACTTACGCCAGCAGCGGTCCTGCGCCAAGCCCGGCTGCCCCTGACGGTTTACGACGGCAAGAAAAACCTCGTCACGACGGCGCAGTTCTTCGCACTCTGGCGTGCCGTGGGCGAGCTCTCCGCTGATCCGGCTGCGGGCCTAAAGATCGCGACGCAGATCGACGTTGGCAATCGGCCACCATCAACCATGGCGGCCTACTACGCCCGTGACTACCGAGACGCCCTCACCCGCCTTGCTCGCTTCAAACAACTCTGTGCGCCCGAGGAACTGAAAATCAAGGTGACCAAGGACGAGTGTGTGATCGAGCCTGTTTGGCTCCACGCGCAGGAAGAAACGCCGCCCCTGCTAACCGACGCCGCCTTGGCCTCGTTTATTGAACTTGGTCGTCGCGGCACAGGGCACTTTTTGACGGCGAAAAGAGTCGAGCTGAAGCGCTGCGCGGAGGCGACCGGGTTCCACACAGCGTATTTCAAGGGGCCGATCACGTTCGGAGCGAGACGGAATGCACTCGTCCTGCATGCGACCGATCTCGACCGACCATTCCTTACCTACAATGCCGAGTTGCTTGACATGCTGGATCCGCAACTCGAACGCGCGCTTGAAGAGCGTCGTGCGCAGAGTTCGATCAGTGAGCAGGTGAAATGGATTCTCAAGCGCCTGCTCGCGGGAAGCCGGCCGGAGATATCGGCAGTGGCGCACGAACTCGGGCTGAGCGAGCGGACTTTGCAGCGGCGAATAATCGATGACGGCGCAACTTTCCGGCAGTTGCTTCTTGAGGCGCGGCAGGAACTGGCGCACGAGTACCTCAACCGGCCGGAGATGGATGTCAAGGAAGTGGCATTTCTGCTCGGCTACGAGGATTCGAATTCTTTCTATCGAGCTTTCCGAACGTGGGAAGGGACGACCCCCTCCCAGGTGAGGGCAGCGCTCCGAGGATCAGAAAAAGCGAACACGGCTCCAAAACCTCAGTAGGTTTGCCAAGGCGGTCGGAAGCGGCAGACTGCAAATTTGTGCTCCGACTAAGCCTTCCGCAGCACTCCGCGCTGGTTAGGCCTCAAATGCTTGGGGGAGCAGATACCACGTTGATGGGATTCCCACAGCATACGTTATTGACCGTCAAGGAAAGATTGTGGCTGCTAACGCGAAGGACGTGCCAGAGATTGTGAATCACGAGCTTTAAACAAAGCAACGCATTGAAGCCTAATGACAACATCACGCGCAGTGCTGATGGGTGGTCAGCAGGATGGTGCCATGCTCGCAACGTTTGTTGAAGCGGCTGCGCAAGTAGATTTGAAGAAACTGAAAAGCCCTTGCTTGCATCAAGAAACCAGGTATGAATAAAGCAACTCAGAGGGGCTGGTTTTGAGTGACGGCTGACACGTTTGTTAACGGCCTTGAAGCACCAAGACTCTACGGAGAAAAAATAGTTAAAGCTAATGCATTTATTCTCACTTTAGCTTCCTAGGAAATTGAAAAATCGCCAATGACTCGAATCTATTGGCGATTGCGAAATTGGAGCGGGCGAAGGGAATCGAACCCTCGTTTATTCCAGAGCCCCCTTGGATTTCACTGACCAAAAAAGTCAATTTTTTTCCCGGAAAGTCCATTGATTTTACGTGCGTCCGCAGAGTATGAGTAATGCAATATGCTATTGACACCCCGCTTAAATCACGATGAGGCCCGCACACCCGTACCGCCGGTTCCTGCCCCTGTTGCGCATGGCCACGGTTCCGAAATTTGTGCAGCTCATCAAACTCGTGCAACAGGAAACCAGGATAAGCCAGAGCGGGTGCGCGCGCCGCGCCTCATGCTGGCCGGGGCGGAACGCAAGGCGGCTCTGGAAAGCTTGAAAGCGGCACTGGCCACGCGGCCGGCGGTGAAGATTGCTAGAAACGCCTCGTGCCGGCGGTCTGACAGTCCTTTACCGCTTAAAATCCTTTTTGCCGAGTTGAAACTGCACAAACTCGCTCGGCGGCATTTTGAAACGGTGGCGGAAGCGGGTAGCGAAATATTGACCGGAATTGAATCCATTCGCGAAGCCTATCTCGGTGATGGGACGTCCTGCTGATTCCCGCAATTGCCCGGCGGCGCGCTCCAGCCGGCATTGTTTTAGAAATTCCATCGGGCCGACATTCACCAAGCTGAGTCCGAATGCAAATGACCAGATGTCGCCATGCAAGATCCAATAAACCAGAATCCGATGCTTCCAGATTAATATGAATGAGAATTCCAGCGGCCTTCAATCCAAACCGCGCTACGAAATCTTAGACGGGTTACGCGGCGTGGCCGCACTGATGGTGGTTGCGTTTCACATTCTTGAGGCGCATGCCGCGAGTCCGGTGAGCCAGATGATCAATCACGGCTACCTTGCGGTCGACTTCTTTTTCCTGCTTTCCGGATTTGTCGTCGGTTATGCGTATGATGATCGCTGGGGCCGGATGGGCCTGCGAGGATTTTTTACGCGCCGTCTCATTCGACTGCATCCGATGGTCATAATGGGGTCGATCATCGGGGCGCTGGCATTTTACTTTGCGCAGGGCGGAATGTTTCCGGTGATCGCGAGCACGCCCGTTTGGAAAATGTTGCTCGTGATGTTGGTGGGCTTTACGATGGTGCCTCTCCTGCCTTCGATGGACATTCGCGGCTGGCAGGAAATGTATCCGTTGAACGGGCCGGCGTGGTCACTATTCTTCGAGTACCTCGCCAACTTGCTGTATGCCGTGGTGGTGCGGCACTTTTCCAAAAAATTGCTGGCTGGGCTGGTGCTGCTGGCGGCGGCAGCAGTCATCCACCTCGGATTGACGAGCCCTGTCGGAGATTTTGCCGGCGGCTGGTCGGTGGACGGGCAAAACTTGCACATCGGATTTGTTCGGTTGATGTTTCCATTTTTCGGTGGATTGCTGCTGTTTCGCCTGGGCAAAATCATTCGCGTGCCGCACGCTTTCTGGTTGTGCAGCGGGCTGATCGTTGTCGTGCTGGCCCTGCCGCGATTTGGGGGTGAAGCGCATTACTGGATGAATGGACTGTATGAGTCGTTGTGCATCATTCTGATATTTCCGCTGATCGTCGCCTTGGGTGCGGGTGGAACTTTAGGCGGCAAGTATTCGGCGGGAATTTGTGATTTCCTGGGCCGGATCTCCTACCCCATCTATATCACTCACTACTCGCTGATTTACATATACACGGCGTATGTGCAGGACCGAAGGCTTTCGTTGACCCAAACGTATCCCTATGCCCTGCTCGTATTCTTTGGAAGCCTGGCACTGGCGTATGGGTGTCTGCGGTTTTATGACGAGCCATCGCGGGAATGGCTGAAGAGGCGGCTCATTTCGGTCAATGGCAAAGATCGGATAAATGTGCCGGGGAAAAACTAATCGGCAACAGAATGAAAAATTGGGACTCCCAATACCCCTATTCAGGCCGCTCGTGGAAGCGAACAGGAAGCGAGCAATTCAAATTTAACTGTTTGACTCGACCATCACTAGTCGCACTCGCATTACTTGCATCGCCATTTGCCGGTTGCACCAACGGCCTCTGCACGCAGCCTCCTGCCCTGCTGCCGTTTCCCCAAGCCACCCGAAGCCGCTGGCTAAATCCGCCTGTAGATTCCCAGGCCGGCCTGAAGCGCGAATGCCTGTTAAGATGCACAGGCCGAGACCCCAGATCAAATATGAGCATTGAAACTATCAGGAACGCACCCGAAGGAAAACTCATCATGAAACGTATGCAATTGTTGTTTTTTGTTCTTGTCTTTTTGATTTCTGCATGTGCAGCGCCGCAAGCACGTCCGGCCCAATCTACACCTGCGGATTCTGCTGCCAGCAAAGAAGCCCGCACCGTGTTGGCATACCTGGCCGCGTTATCCAACGATACAAAGCCGGGCGTTATTGTCGGGCAGAATACCGGGCATGGCAGCCAGATTTTGGACGAGAGCGGCACAATAGGGTATGCTGCGCTCGTTGGGGCACTGCAACAACAAACGGGAGAGCTTCCGGGGATGATTGGGTTGGATTATGAGCAGGAGCGCATCTACAGCGCCGATGAGCTTCTGGCAGCAAATCAAATCATCATTCAGTATTGGAAAAAAGGTGGATTAGTGACGATTAACTGGTCGCCGCTTAACCCGTGGCTCAACGATGAAATGGATATTACCAATCACCCCGGAAGCTGGACCGATACCCGAAACATGAATAGCAACCTGAAAAATGTCGACCTGCGCCAGTTAATCGATCCCAAATCCAGCATTTACCCCGTCTGGCGGCGTAAACTCGACCGGGTGGCCGCGGCTCTGCTCAACTTGCAGAAGGCTGGCGTGGTGGTGCTGTGGCGGCCCATGCAAGAGATGAACGGCAACTGGTTCTGGTGGGGCAATGCCAGCTACGCCAACGACCCTGGCCCGTATGTTGCGCTGTGGGCCGATATGTTCTACTATTTCAAAGACGTCAAAGGGTTGCACAACCTGCTCTGGGTATACTCTCCCAACGCAGGCCCAGCCAATATTTTGGAACAAACCAGCATCAAACCTGTCGGTTGGTCTTACCCGGGGGATGGGCTGGTGGACATCGTCGCTGGCACCGCCTACAACGACGCGCTGGATATTAAAGACTACGAAACCTATCGTGCCTTTGGTAAACCGCTCGGCATGGCTGAGTTTGGCCCGACCATTAGCGGTCAAACCAGCCTGACGGGAACCTTCAAGACCACACTTTACGCCGCCCGGCTGCAAAAAGATTATCCCGCCATCGCCTACTGGGTCAGTTGGCATAACTGGAACGCCAGCCAAAGCCTGGAGGAGCATCAGGCCATTGTTAGCAATCAAGACGCCCAGACGTTGATGCAAAACCCGGCAGTATTGACGCTCAAACGGATTGAGCGTTTTACCGCGCCAGTGTCAAAGCAGTCTCATGGTGCGGATGCACCCTAGCTGAACTCAGAGGCTGGATGTGTCACTATGATCTCTCGGTTGGAAATGGTGAAGTTGGAGTTAGTCATGACGCTACGTTCGGCGTTGACGTTTTAGACTGGGTAGTCATAAATTTGTCAGGAGCAGTTATTTTTGCATTGGTTGTAATTTGTTGGCGGCAAGCCATGAAACCTTACCATTTCTTTGATTGAAAATGTGGAGTATTAAGTCGCCAGAGCCCCTATGAGGGTTGTCAATTGGAAGTGAGTTATTCGAGTAAGATTTTTTGAGCCAGGTAATCGTCACGCGGCGCGCAACGGAGTGGAGCGGAGGCGTGCGCGAAGCGATGGGGCCAACTAACCTGTAATTGCTTCCGGCCGATTCCCGGCTGGGGTCACTCATTCCTCTTCCAAGTAATTCCTTTCCCCGCCGTGGTGGCGGTGTTTTTCCCTTAGTTCGTTGCGTGAGTATGAACGACCGGTGTCGCCGCTTGAACGCATGCCTGGCCAAGGTGCCACGCACCAGCTCCTATCCGGACAGTTGGGACGAGGCCCAACGCCCATGGTGTCATACTTGTGTGACTGCGGCGACCGGGGGTTCCGCCCCTTCTAACCGACGGGCAAGGCTTACGCCTACCAGCTCCGGCTGCGGGCAGGAACCGCCCGGTCGCAAATTCGCTCACGCTCGGTTCTCGGGAAGGAGACAAAATCAAATCAAGGGTTACAGGTTAAGCCGGCACCCAGCCGAGTTCTTCCAGCGTGCAGCGGCCGGTGCGCCAGCGCCAAAGATCCACGGCCAGTTGCCGGGCCAAAGCGATCACGGTCTTTTTCTTCATGGCGGTGCCCGCCTCCAGTTTGGTTTTCATTTTCACCGCCGCTTTCCAGTTGGGCTGCCATTGCAGGAAGCGCCACACGGCCTCGACGAGCAAGGCGCGCACACGGCCGTTGCCCATGCGGTCAATGCCGCCCACGCGGCGTTTATTCCCGGAACTGTGTTCGCCGGGACAACAACCGGTATAACTACCCACTTGTTTACGGTTGCTAAAACGATGCCAGTCGCAAATCTCGCCGTCCAAGGTCACCAGGGTCAGGTCGCCCAGGCCCTTGGGGGTGACCTGATCTTTGACGCGGGCGAGCAATTCGGTTTGGAGTTCGGCCAGTTGGGCCTCGATCTCCACGATCAAGGCGCGCAGCTTGGCCAGCACGCCCAGCACCCACGGATCGAGGGTGGCGAGTTTGGTCCAGTTGCGTGGGCCCCACCAACGGTGCGGCAATTGGGCATGACAATACTCGGAGACCTGGGCGTGACCGCGATTGGCCAGACTGCGGATGGCGCCGGCCAGAAACTTCCGGCGCCGGGTGCCTTCGCGCTGGCGTTGCTCGGCTTGGGAAGGAATGCGGATGGGGGCGAGTTCCTCGCGGTTGCCGTCCAGCCAGCGGGAGAGACGCAGGCAGAGGGCGCGGGCATCGAGCTTGTCGGTCTTGCGCTTGCCGTTGAGGGCGATGGGGGTGATCAGAAAACTTTGAGCGCCGGCGGCCAGGAGTTCGCGGTGGAGCACGAAACCGAAGCCGCAACTTTCCTGGACACAGACGACTTGGCAACCTTCGGCGACCCACTTTTTGACTTGGACGAGGAGTAGTCCACGGGTGAATTTGCGGGGGGCGTGCGGATTGGCGTGGTCTTTCTGGGCCACGGCCATGATGAATTCGAGGTGGACGTCGAGCCCGAGCTTGAGCAGGGGTTTGGCGGGGTCAATAACGGCCGTGGGTAGTGGCTGGCGCGGCGGAATGATCTTCAACATTGCAGGCTTGTCAGGGTTCGGCGTCAGCGTTACGGTTGCGGGTGTCGTGATGGGTTTGAGGATGTATTCTTTCATAGATGTGATGATCGATTGTTTGAACTACGTTCCCAGCGTGGCACTGAAAAGTGCCGCGTTCAACCCATCATGGCATCTAACCGCCGTTGGCGCTGGTAGTTCCGCTATCGCGGTTCACGTCGCGAGTCGGCGGTGGCTCAGCTTTTTTCGTTAGGCCACTTATGAAACGATGCCCATACTGTGGCAAGGAGTATTCGGATGAGTATTCCGTATGTGCGCTTGACGAGAATCCGTTGGAGTCCTGTGCGACCAGGCCGAAAAAAAAGCAGGCGGGTGTTCTTGCATACATTTTAATTCCAGCGTTGATTGTGGGTTTCGATTACCTGATAGACCCACATTTCTTCTCACTTAAGAACATAAGAGTGCTATTTTCTGTTGGCCTGCTTATTTTGATTTTGTTGATATGGGGCGTGTTTGGGTTGCAAACCAAATGTTTGAAACGTCGGTTGGATAAAGCCATGAAGGAAGCAATCGAAAGAGAAGCAGGAGAGGGAAAAACGAGGGATGAGTAAGAGCATACCACAGTGGCCTAATTCGCCGGAGCCGACGCCGATTACGCTTTCGGTTCCGCGTTCGCGGTTGACACGTTTGGCGGCGTGGCTCAGCTTTTTTCGTTAGGCGGCTACGCACATTTTATGTCAATGACACAAGAGCTTTGGGTCATCATACTTTCAGCATTCATAGTGCTGATTTTTTGGGGCATCGTTACTTCCAAGCGCGATGCGCGCCGGTTGAAGCGAGCCAGCGCAGATTTGTTGCCGACCTTGAAGCAGCAGTTTGAGCCGGGTCGTCGCTACCATGTTTTCTTGAGCCACGGCCAGAGATTTGAGCGAGTTCAGATTCTTGGCATCTCTGCTCCGCCGGACGTTGGCAATCGGTTTCTTCCATTTCCACTTTGTGAGCTTGTTATCTTGCAGCGAGAGAGCGGTGAGCGTATTTACGTCAGGCCGGATTCCATTCGTTATTATGAGGAAGCAGACGCCAAAGCCGCCTAATTCGCCGGAGCCAACCGCCGTTGGCGCTGGCCGTTCCGCTGTCGCGGTTCACGTCGCGAGTCGGCGGTGGCTCAGCTCGTTAGGTGTCATGGACACGCCACAAAAAACATATCCGTGGTGGACGGTGGCGACAGTCACGGTCGCTGTGGTAGGCAATCTGTTGGCGGCAGCCATTCTGGCCTATCCACTGTTTTATCTTCCTTCCGGTTCTGGCGTTCGACTTTTGGGAGAGTCTTTTCATTCTGCACTGTTTTCGTTGGCGGCATTTATTCTGGTGCTTGTTCTCGGTATCATTGCTTTGTGGAGAGAGAGGTATCGTCTATTTGCAGTCGTCGGTCTTTTTCTTTCGCTGACTCCATTCTTCTTTGCTGGTTGGGTGATGAGGTATATTGCGAATATTCGACATATTGTTCTTGAGCCTTGATATGATACCTAACACCGCGCTGGAGCCAACGCCGACTGCCCCTTGAGTTTATGGACGGTTTGAGTTATACAACGATTATCGAGCCAGCGGAGCCACTCGCCCGTCGGCGTGGCTCAGCTTTGGATCGTTAGGCAGCATTGAGCGCACAACCAAATCCCAAACCATGAAAAAACTCATTCCATACATTCTTGCCTACCTTATTGTCGCGTCGGGTACAGCCCTTTATCCGCACGTATTCAGACACTTTGTCAGAACTGCACCCGTCCCGTTTCCGCCCAACGCAGTCGCCGTTGTCCTTAATCCGGGATTATCGCATCAAGAGTTTGTTGCCAGGCTGCAGCAGGTCGGCTT
Organism: Verrucomicrobiota bacterium; assembly: GCA_050008355.1. GTDB lineage: Bacteria > Verrucomicrobiota > Verrucomicrobiia > Limisphaerales > UBA11358 > UBA11358. The sequence goes on along the minus strand of JBEKMT010000109.1, from coordinate 1,691 downwards.
GTCAGAAGCGCACCCGCTGACGTCACCCGGCGCGACCGTTACCATTCGACCAGCGCCGTTACTTTCGCTGGCAGTTCATTTTGTTTTTGACGCGGTCATGCTCTCGGTGTTTGTCGGCTTGGTCGTCTGGTTTCGGCGAATATTTCACGCAGATATTCCAGACCAAGCCCATGCTGCCTAACACCGCGCTGGAGCCAACAGCCACTACCCCTTGAGTTTTGGGGCGAGATATGAGATTAGTTCGCCATTGTTTCATTGCTGATGTCGCTGCCCGTGGCGGTGGCTCAGCTTTGGAACGTTAGGCGGCTTCGAGCGTTATGAAAGAGCTTTTAGCTTTTGGATGGGTTTTAGGATTTGCGACGATGGTTTGCACCTTCGCATCAAGCTATATTTATTCGTCGAGAATCACAAACCTTCTCAAGTCAAAACATCCAGACGTTTGGGTTTCGCTAGGACGCCCCGTTCCGTTCGGCAATTCCATACAGACTTCACTGACGGTTAAGAATTTTGTGAGCAGCCCTGGTTCTTACGTCCAAGACAGCGAGCTTTTTAAGCTTACCGACACATTGAAGCTCATAAAGAAGATTCATTTTTGTGCATTCGCAGTGGCTATCGTATGCTTTGCATTATCTATCGTGTTGGAGCATTCAGCCGCCTAACAACGCGCTGGAGCCAACGGCCACTGCTCCTTGAGTTTTGGAACGAGATATGAGATTGGTTTGTCATTGTTTCATTGCTGAGTTGGCTGCCAGTGGCCGTGGTTCAGCTTTGGAACGTTAGGCGACTTGACGATATGAGCATCAAATTCGACCCATACTCGTTTGGCTTTTTCGTCGTGATGCAGTTTTTCATCGTGCCTTGGCTCATTAGGCACGCTCGGAAGCCAAGACCCAAGCTTCCATCGAGTATCAGAACGGCGGCATACATTCTCTTGTCAGGCGGCGGGATTTTCACTCTGGTTGGAGTAGCCTGTGGCATTCTGTTTGCAGATTTGCCGCAGGTTTGGCGATTTGTTTGGGTTGCGGTGGCGACGGTTGGAGGCACACTTTGGATATGGAATACATTCAGACTTAGAGACGGTATTCGTTCCGCAAGATGGACAGCTATTTGCCCAGTCGTTAATGCACATTGCAACCGTTTGCCTTTGGGCCTTGGCTTGTCTTTCAGTGGGGGCATTCGTCGGGCTTCTTTTTGGCATACCTAGGATGCGCCAAATGAACGCTGGCCAGCAAATAAGCGAAGGACAAGGGGACGGAACAGGAAAACCTGCGAAATTTCAACCTGAGGTCAATAATAATCTGATCGAAGTTTCTGATTGGCTTACGAAAATCATTGTTGGTTTAGGACTGATAGAACTTCGTGGGTTGCCGGGAAGGCTTAAATCAATTGCCCAACCGTTGGCCGATTGCCTTGGAAATGATTGCGGATTGGCAATAGCAGTATCGGTCTTAGTCTTTTTCACATTCGCGGGTTTCCTTGCGGGTTACATCAATACTCGAACCGCCATTGCTATTATGTTTCGCCGTTCGGATGACGCACTTTTGGATGAGAACATAGCCGAGCGCCTGGCCAAGGCCAAGGAGGTTAATGAATTTGAGCCATCACTTACAGAAATCCTTAAAAAAATAACTTCGACAGAAGTAGTTGCAAAATTGGCGGTCGATTCAAAGCCCGAAAGCGTCCGCGAGTTT
>JBEKMT010000108.1:0-18047 GCA_050008355.1 Verrucomicrobiota bacterium | reverse complement strand
CCGGATAATGATTCAAAAAGTTGATTTGTTTCCGAACGCTTCTCGATCGCCAACATCACCCGCCTGGCAACCAGCACCACGTTCCGATACCTGGAGCACTCCGACATACCGTCGGATTGCTCGCCGATAATTCTTGCGCAGATGATTGCCATTTAAAAAGATAATGGCTGAGTTTCAACCGGATGATTTATGCCGCGGCAAGAATCGCTGTCATTACACCTCGCCATCCGTCGTTATCTCGAGAATAAATCGGATCGCGAGCTGACGCGAATACTGGGGCGCCTTCCGGGCGGCGCGCGCTTGAAACGTCGCCGATCTGGCGGCAAAGCATTGGACTACTGGACCCTGGACGAGCAGAAACTCCTGGGGAAAATTCCCGACGACGAAGTCGCCAAATTGTTGAAGCGAACTCTTTGCTCGGTAAAAACCAAGCGGGTGAAACTGGGGATTCCTTCGTTGGCACCCTGGTTGAAACCGTGGAACGACGCCGAATTAAAATGGCTCGGCCGGTTGCCGGACGCCGAAGTGGCAAAAAAAGTTGGCCGCTCGGAATACGCTGTTGCCACCCGTCGGCGCAAAGCCGGCATCCCCACCCCCACCCCCTACCAGCGACCCTGGACCGGACGCGAATTGAAGCTCGTGGGCTCAAAACCCGACCGCGAAATCGCCCGCTTGATCAACCGCTCTCCCTCAGCCGTCCGCGCACAACGCACGTCGATGGGCCTGGGCCATATTTTTGCCCGGGTGCATTCGTGGACGCCCGCGGAAGATCGGATGCTGGGAAAAATACCGGATTCAGAAATCGCCGGAAAACTCGGTCTGACGCTTCTGACTGTGCGACGACGGCGGTGGAAACTGGGTGTCGCCTATTCCAATCCCCACCGCAAACCTTGGACACCCGGGGAGGAAGCATTGCTCGGAACAATGCCGGATTTGGAACTGTCGCGTCGGCTTGGCCGCTCGCTCCTGAGCATACGTTCCCGGCGGCAGGAAAAAAACATTCCCATGCCTCACTCCGTTTATCTTCACTGGACATCAAAAGACGACCAGTTGCTGGGCCGATTCTCTGATGCTGAAGTCGCCCGCCGCCTCGGTTGTTCGACCGCATCAGTTTATCTTCGCCGTCGAAAACTCGGCCTTAAATCGACCCGGCGATAGTTTCCAAAACCGTCAACCTTCGGGTCCTGCCAATGGGAAAGCGTTTTAAGCTGAGCTTCAGGCACGAAGTGTCTGGAAGATTTCCAACAATTCAGTCTTGTCTTTGAAGACGTCGAACGGTGGCAGCCCTGTTTAAAGAGCAACCGCAGATATTTCCTCCACAACAGTGAGCGTTGCTGCTTTTCCCGGGGTAGGGGGTAGGGGTGAAGGCGATCGCAAAATCAACTTTGCTTCGGCCTCAGTTCTTGCTCCGTGTCCGCAGATATCACCGGCCACCAAACAAATTAGACTGCCCGGCGCTGCCCGCCGAGTCACATCCCCATGATTTGATAACCCGCATCAACGTAAATCACCTGGCCGGTGATGGCCGCTGCCCCGTCGCTGGCGAGGAAGGTGCCGGTCGCACCAAGTTCATCGGGCGTCACATTCCGCTTCAGCGGCGCATGCGCTTCGTAATGTTTGAGCATTTCCGTGAATCCGGCGATGCCGCGCGCGGCTAGTGTGTTCACCGGGCCGGCGCTGATGCAATTCACCCGGATTTTTTTCGGGCCCAAATCATACGCCAGATAACGCGTGCTGGCTTCCAGCGACGCTTTCGCAACTCCCATGACATTGTAATGCGGCACCACTTTTTCCGCACCGTAGTAGCTCATCGCCACCATGCTGCCCCCATCCGGCATCAATGGGGCGGCGGCGCGTGCCAGGGCGACCAGTGAATACGAGCTCACGTCGTGCGCCACCCGGAAGGCTTCGCGGCTCGTGTTCACAAATTCACCTTCCAGCGCGTCCTTCGGGGCGAAGGCGACGGAGTGCAGGAGCAGGTTCAGCTTGCCAAATTTCTCACTGACCGCCTTAAAAACGGTCGCAATGTCCTCGTCGCGTGTGACGTCACAGGGCAGAATCAGCGTGTCCGCGCCAAACGTTCCGGCCAGTTCCTCGACATTGTCTTTCAGGCGTTCGCCCTGGTACGTGAAGGCGAGTTTAGCGCCCGCCGCATACCACGCCTGGGCAATGGCCCACGCAATGGAGCGCTTGTTGGCGACGCCGAAGACAATCCCGGTTTTTCCTGCGAGCAATGACATAAATTCTAAATTTGTTTGCGCTTTAAAAGTGTTGATGCTTGTGCGGTGCAAATGTTAAAGCGTTTTTGTCCTCGCGCCAAAGGAAATTCACAATGGTTGCGCTCCAGACGCGGCTCTGCCAGTCGCCGCCAGGCCAGAATCCGTAGATATCTAGGTTGATTTCAAACGCTTTATGAGCGGTAACTTTTCCACCTCCGGCCCTCCTTACATCCTTTCTCCGTCAATCGTTCTGGGCGGCGCCGGGTTGCTCCCCCTCCGGAAAACGATGTTCAGATGCTCTCGACTCGTGTCCTCGCCAAAGTTAAGCTGGCGGAAATGGATATTGCCGACGGTTTGCTTCAGTACCTGATGCTCGTGGCGCTGCTGACCTTCCACGAATTCGGCCACGCGTGGACCGCGTGGAAGTGTGGTGACGACACCGCGCGCCTGCAGGGCCGGGTCTCGCTGAATCCGCTCGTCCACATTGACCCCATCGGCACGGTGCTGCTGCCTTTGCTGATGATTTTTCTGCCGAATGGTTTTGGTCGCTTCATGATTGGCTGGGCCAAACCAGTACCGGTCAATCCTTACAATCTACGAAATAAAAACGTCGATGATGTTCTAGTCACCATGGCCGGACCGGGGATTAACCTGATCCTGGCGGTCCTGCTCGTCGCGGCAGCGCGGGCTGGGTTGTTTATTCATTCGCTTGACCTCGCGGCATACTGTGTGCAGGCAGCCACCTTGAGCCTGTTGCTCTGCTTTTTCAACCTCATCCCCATCCCGCCGCTGGACGGTTCGCACATTCTCCGCATTGCGACCGGCATGACCTGGGAAGCTTATATGAATTTCGCCCGCTTTGGTTTCATCGCCGTTATCCTGGTGCTGCAAATCCCCCTGGTCCGCTCGGTGTTGTTCAGCGCCGTTTTCGGAACTTTGGCCATATTGCAAAGTATCTTCGGCGTGCCGTGAAACTACTCACTTCTTGAAATAAAGTTCCTCAAGATTCCAGGTGGCTCGATACCCGTTCAACGGCGTGGGGCGGACATTGCCGACATCCGAACGGATGGCCGCGTAATACATTGGCGTGACCGTGGGAATCAATGGTTGTTGTTCCGCCATGATCGTCTGCACCTCGTCATAAAGCTTTTTGCGTTTATCATAATCTTGCTCTTGCATTTGCCGGTCCATCAAATCATCGATCCGCGCTTCCCAATCCGTCGAAGGCGTCTTTTCGCGGGGAAACCACTCGTGTGTGAAACCGCTTGAAATTAGCGTGTTCATGTCGTCCGAGGGATCGGCCACCGTGCCCGGCGCCAGTCCCAGCAGGATGCAATCGTAATCGTAAGTGTTGTCAATTTTCGAGATGAGCGTGTTGAATTCAATCGGTTGAAAAATCACCTTGATGCCGATTTTTTGCAGATCGGATTGAATAAACACCGCCGCTTTTTCACGTGAGCCGTTCCCGGTGTTGGTGTTCAGCACAAACTCGATTTTATTACCGTCGGCATCGGTCAGAAAATCATCTCCGTTTCTTTTTTCAATCCCGATTTCCTTCAACAATTCAAGCGATTTGGCCGGGTCGTACGGATATTTTTGAATGTTCGGATTGAACCATTTCTTGTTGCCCACCGTCGTAAAGCCATAAGCCGGGACCGCTCGTCCGGAGAAAATGGATTGGATGATGGCGTCGCGATTGATCGCGTAGGAAACCGCCTGCCGGAATTTTGTGTTCCGGAACCATTTCAATTTTATTGGATCAACAATCGGTTTGCCCACGGCATCCACGTTCGTGTTTTCATTGAACCAGAAAAAGCTCATCTCCAGGCCCGCGCCTGGTTCGAGCAAATCGAATTTTCGGTCCGCCGATTCCTTTTTGAATTCGTCATACTCATAAGGATACACAAAGTCGTCCACGTCACTCTCGCCGCTCAAAAAACGCAGCGACAGAGCGTTCATGTCCGGCACCACGGTGAACACTACATCGTCAAAATATGGCAGGCGTTGGCCTTTCTGGTCCACCTCCAGAAAATACGGATTTCGCTCCAGCAAAGTATATTGCGCCGGTTTGAATTCCTTTAACCGATAGGGGCCGCTCCCGACGATTTGCGATGGATCGGAGTTCACGCCGTAAGTCGAAGTGAACGTTCCGTCCGCAACGGACTTGGCCAATATGTGTTTCGGCATGATCGGCACGCTGGTTCCAAATTCCGGCAGAAACGGGGCGTAAATTTCCGGTGTGACGACTTGCACGGTCAAATCGTCCACTTTCGTCACGGTGAACTTCCGGCCTTTGATCACGAACGGGTCGCGCATGACGTTGTCAATTTTCGGATTGTAAATCAGGTCGTTCCAGGTGAATACCACGTCGTCCGCCGTCAATGGCTCGCCGTCGCTCCAGCGCAAATTCTTGCGCAGCGTAATCGTCCAGGTTTTGCCATCGGGCGAATTCGTCCACGCTACCGCCAGTGCCGGCTTCACCGTCTGCGAGGGCACATCGTAATTCAACAGATACCAAAACATGAATCGGGTGATATCCAGCGAAGAGGTTTCATTGGCCGTTATGGGATTGAAGGTCTTCGGGTCGCCCATTTCACCCACCACGAATCTTCCTCCGGGAATGCCCGGCACGCAATTCACGACAACGGGCGGATCAGGCAGAGGCGCGTTCGTTACTGAATTTTCCGCTGAAGTACTCGCGGAGTTATTTCCGCAGCCGGTCAAACCGAAAAGAGTGGCGGTAAAAATAACGGCCGCCCCGGCAAATGCTTTTTTCATGCGTCTCATTTAAGTTTCGAAAAACAACCCTTTTCAACGTTCAAAATTGAATTTTTTGTCGCGTACCGCAATCTTTTTTGTCATTTTGCCTGCGCCATAGAGATGTTGACGTTTGTTCTGAAACGACTGTTGCACATGATTCCGCTCCTGGTGGGCGTGTCACTGCTGACCTTTCTCCTCATGTCGCTTGCTCCCGGAGATTACTTCACCGCTCTCTCGCAAAACCCGCAGATTTCTGCCGAAACCATCACCAAACTCCGGGCGCACTTCCACCTCGATAAACCCTGGTACATTCAATACATCTTCTGGGTCAAGAGTGTCTTGAGCGGCGACTTCGGTTATTCCATGGCCTATAAAATTCCTGCCACGTCGCTCATTATCGCCCGCTTGTGGAACACATTTTTGCTCTCTTTCGCTGCCCTGATCATCGCCTGGGCCGTTGCCATCCCGTTGGGCATCTGGGCGGCCGTCAAAAGAAATTCATGGGTCGATCACGCCTGCTCCCTGATCGCCTTCGTCGGTTTGTCTATTCCCGATATTCTACTGGCGCTCCTCGCGCTATGGTTCGCTGCGGCCACCGGCTGGTTTCCCGTTGGCGGCGCCACCAGCCCCATTCATGACCTGCTGACGCCGCTGCAACAGTTAGGAGATTACACGCACCATCTCATCTTGCCCGCCATCGTCCTCGCTGCCTCCGACCTTGCCGGCATTATGCGCCAGATGCGCTCCAATCTGCTCGATACCTTGCGTGCCGAATACGTCACCGCCGCGCGTTCCCGCGGTCTTGGCGAAGGCTGGGTTGTCTATAAACACGCCTTGCGCAACGCCATCAATCCGCTCCTCACCATTTTTGGATACTCCCTGGCCGCGCTGTTGAGCGGCGCCTTCATCGTCGAAAACATCATGGCCTGGCCGGGCCTCGGACGGCTCACCATGGAGGCCTTTTTCCAGAAAGATTCCTACGTCGTCGTCGACTGCGTTGTCATGGCCACGGTGCTTCTCGTCGTCGGTAACTTTGTCGCCGATCTCCTCCTCGCGTGGAGTGATCCCCGAATCCGGCTCAAATAAAAATGGAATCCGCCGCGCCCAATCCTGCCGCCGATGCCGAATCAAAGGTTCATCTCTCGCCCTGGCAGATTTTCTGGCAGAAACTGAGGCACCGGAAGATCGCGATGTTCGGTGGCTCCATTTTGATTTTTCTCTATGCCTTCGCCATTTTTGCCGGATTCATTTCGCCGTATCATTTTAATCATGTGGGGAACGGCAATTACTTCCATCCGCCCGTCTGGCCGAAAGTTTCCGGATTCCACATTGTCGTCCCGCGCTACCGGCAGTTGCCCGGCGACTTCGTTTATCAGGAGGTCCCAAACGACACCCGGCCGCTCCATTTTTTCGTCCAAGGCGACTCCTATAATTTTCTCGGTTTCATCCCGTGTTCAATTCACCTGTTTGGCACCGGCCGGGACGATTACCCCGTTTATCTTTTGGGCACCGACCAGTTTGGCCGAGATGTCTTCTCCCGCTTGCTCTACGGCTCCCAGATTTCGCTCTCCATCGGCATCGTTGGCATCCTGATCTCTTTCACCCTGGGCATGCTCATCGGCGGCATTTCCGGCTATTTTGGCGGCCTGACCGATAACATAATCATGCGCTGGTGCGAATTGATCATGTCCATCCCCACCCTCTATCTGATCATCGCCCTCCGCCGGACTTTCCCCTCGGACATCAGCTCCGCCCAGATTTATGGCATGATCATCATTATTTACAGTTTCATCCGTTGGGCCGGCATGGCGCGCGTGATCCGTGGAATGACGCTGTCGCTCAATGAACGGCAATTCGTTTTCGCCGCCCGCTCCCTCGGCCAGTCGCATCTGAGGATCATCATTCGCCATATTTTGCCAAACACGTTTTCATACGTTATTGTCGCCGCGACTTTGAGCGTGCCCTATTACATTCTGGGCGAAGTGGACCTCAGCTACCTCGGCGTCGGCATCCAGGAACCGAGCGCCAGTTGGGGCCTCATGCTCAACGCCGCCCAAAACATTGATTACATGCGAAATTATCCGTGGCTGCTGGCGCCCGGGGCGGCTATTTTCGTCACCGTTCTGGCTTTTAACTTTCTGGGCGATGGGTTAAGAGACGCCGCGGACACCAAAATATGATATGAAAATTGAATCTGGATCCATAGTTTGGAATCCGGCCGGGGCGATTTCACGGGTGCCGTGGCCGAAAATTTTTGGATTCTGACTCCTTTCCCAAAATGACTCTACTGGAAATCAAAGATTTGAAACTCGACTTCGGCAAGGGCGCCGACGCCGCGCGGGCCGTGGATGGCATCTCCCTCACCATTAAAGCTGGCGAGACGGTCTGCCTTGTGGGTGAAAGTGGTTGCGGCAAAAGTGTCACCGCGCAATCCATCGCTCGTCTCGTGCCGGTGCCGCCCGCTAATTATGTCGGCGGGGAAATTTTGTTGAACGGCCAGGACACCTTGAAGATGTCGGTCCGTGAACTGCAGCAAATCCGTGGCGGCGTGGTTAGCTACATTTTCCAGGACCCCGGCGCGGCCCTGAATCCTGTTTTCCGCGTCGGCAACCAGATCAAGGAATCGCTGAAATTACACCGTCCCGAAAGGGCTACGACGGAGGAAGTCATTCGGCTGCTCAAACTCGTCGGCATTCCGGCACCGGAATCGCGCATCCGAAATTATCCGTTTGAAATGTCCGGCGGCATGCAACAGCGCGTCATGATCGCCATGGCGCTGGCCAGTGAACCCAAACTGCTCGTCGCTGACGAACCGACCACCGCCCTTGACGTCACCATCCAGGCCCAGATCCTCGATTTGTTGCGCGACCTCAAAAGACGGCTCGGCATGGCGATTCTCCTGATCACGCACAATCTGGCCGTTGTCGGCGACATCGCCGAACGCGTGGCCGTGATGTATGGCGGGCAGATAGTGGAATTGGCTCCTGCGCGCGACCTGCTACGACGGCCTTTGCATCCGTACACTCAGGCCTTGATGAATTCGATTCCAAAACTCCGCGGCGGGGCCACCCGTCTTTCCGCCATTCCCGGCAACGTCCCGCGCATTGGCAATTTCCCCCCCGGCTGCCGCTTCGCCCCCCGCTGCCCCATCGCCAAACCGGAATGTTCCAATAAAATCCCCGATCTGCTCGAGGTCGAACCCGGCCGCTTCGTCCGTTGCCCGTTTTGGAAGTGAGCGCGGTCCTTTGATGATCATGCCAAATCAAATTCCCATTTTGGCGGGAGTTTGAAAATCAAACCGCAGCCCTGGCCGGGTGAAAATCCGGCTAGCCTTGGAAGGAATAAATTATTATTCACAAGTCATTAATTATTAGTTTTTTGTAAATTATGCAATGCGGAGTCGCTGTTGCCTTCACCCCATCAAACCTTTGCCCCCGCTTTTTCACCCTTCATCGCCCAACTCCGCAGCACCACATCGCTGTCTTTCTGCTGTATGGATCCAAGCACACGCCAAACCGTGTTAATTCACACAAACTAATCTGAATAAGTGCTTTATATGCATTATGCAGTGTGCCGGGCTATCCAGACACCAGCTTTTTGAAAAACTTTAGTTCTTGCCATTCCGAGCGATTCCACTATGCTCCATTCTGCCTGAACGCCGCGTGTGTGGATGTTCAATTAGGCTGAGAAAAAACCGTTAACCAACAACCTAACCTTTAACCTCCGTTGCCATTTGCAGCGTTTGGTAGTTAGGCAATGGAGTCTTCAAGTCCGCCGCAATTCTTGCGGACGAACGAGCCTCCCGCTAGTACATCATTACAGTTAAATTATGCTTACAATGGAAGAAGCCCTGAAGCAGAGCAACAAGCTCGTCGCAGCAGGCGAAATCGTCAAAGGCACCGTCATCGAAGTCCGTCCCAAAGAAGTCTTGGTGGACATCGGCTACAAAAGCGAGGGAGTCATCCCCGGCAACGAATTTATCGATCTCAAGTCCATCAAAGTCGGCGACGAGATCGATGTCCTCATCGAAAAACTGGAGAACAAAGATGGCACCGTCGTGCTCTCCCACGAAAAAGCCGAGTTCAAAAAGAACTGGGACAAGATCCTCACCATCTGCAACGAGGGCGGCATCATTTCCGGCAAGGTCAAATCCGTGGTCAAGGGCGGCCTGGTCGTCAACGTCGGCGTTGAGGCTTTCCTGCCGTCGTCCCAGATCGACGTCATCACCCCCAAAAATCTCGCGAGTTTTGTCGGCAACACTTACGAATTCAAGGTCGTTAAAATCAACCAGGAACGGCAGAACATTGTTCTGTCCCGCCGCGAATTGATCGAAGCCGAGCGTAATGAGAAGCGCAGCAAGCTGCTCGCGGAAATGACCCCGGGCGACATTCGCAAGGGCACGGTTAAGAACATCACCGATTTCGGCGCGTTCATTGATTTGAACGGCCTGGACGGTTTGCTCCACATCACCGATATGAGCTGGGGCCGTCTCGCCCATCCTTCGGAAATTTTGAAAGTCGGCCAGGAACTCGACGTTGTCGTGCTGGACGTGAACAAGGAAAAGGAACGCGTCAGCCTCGGCCTCAAGCAGAAGATGACGAACCCTTGGGACAATATCGAAGCGAAATTCCCCGTCGGCCAGAAGGTCAAGGGCAAGGTCGTCAGCCTCGTGCCCTACGGCGCTTTTGTGCAGCTCGAACCCGGCGTCGAAGGTCTCGTCCACGTCACCGAATTGTCCTGGACCAAGCGCATCGCCAAACCCGGCGACGTTCTCAAACAAGACCAGGAAATCGAAGCCGTCGTCCTCGGCATCAACCGCGAGGAACAGAAAATCTCCCTCGGTGTCCGCCAGCTCGAATCCAATCCTTGGGACAGCGCCTCGGCGAAGTACGCCGTTGGACAGAAGGTCAAAGGCCAGGTTCGCAACCTCACCAGCTACGGCGCGTTTGTCGAATTGGAAGAAGGCATTGACGGCATGATCCACGTCTCCGATATGTCCTGGACCCGCAAGATCAATCATCCTAGCGAAGTGATGAAAAAAGGCGATGTAGTCGAAGCGACCGTGCTCGAAGTGGACCGCCCGAACCAGCGCATCGCGCTCGGCATCAAACAGCTCGAAATTGATCCCTGGGACAATATCGAGAAGCTCTACAAAGTCGGCGATCTCGTCACCGGCAAGGTCACCAAGCTCGCCAGCTTCGGCGCGTTTGTCGGCCTGCAACACGATATCGACGGCCTCGTTCATATCTCGCAGATCAGCGAAGAACGCGTGGAAAAAATCAAGAACGTGCTCAAGGCCGGACAGGACGTCTCGGCGCGCGTGGTGAAAATTGACAAGGGCGAACGCCGTATCGGCCTGTCCATCAAGGCCGCCAGCTACACTGACGAGCAGATCAAGGAAGAACAGAAAATCCTCGATGCGCTCAAGCCCGGTGAAGACCTCGTGGCGTTGCAACACGCCTTTGACGCTGCCGACGAAGCGGTCAAAACGGATTAATTTCCAAACGAAATCAAATCACAACAACCGGTGGACCGGAAACGGTCCGCCGGTTTTTTATTTCAAGGGAGGAGACGTCGTGGCTACGATCAGATTCTCGCTGTCGCGAATGATTCACCGCAGCGACTTGTGCCGGTAGTGCAGAATCTTGAAGGCCGGTTCGTCCCGCAATTCGGCTTTTAATTCAAATTTGTCCTCGAACGCTGGAAAGAAAGCATCGCCGCCTTCGATCTCGCGTTTCACCAGGGTAAGGTAAAGATCGGAACAACGCGGGAGGGCTTGCTCATAAATCTGCGCGCCGCCGCAGATGAAAATATCATTGGGAAACTCCGCCGGATCCAGGGTGTCGAGTGACTTGAAAATAAAAATCTCCGTCTCCGGTTTCTCGCCAAGCTTGGAAAAATGAAATTGATAAGCCCGTTTGAGATGCTGTCCGCCGCGCCATTCGTGATACTGCCCGAATATTTCCGGATGGTTCTTGATGAGGCTTTGCGGGTGGCGCGTTAGCACCAGATTTTTGCGGTTGGGCAGGGGACGCCCCAGGCTTTCAAAGGTCTTGCGTCCCACCACCATCACGTTCCCCATCGTGGTTTCTTTGAACCACTTGAAATCCTCTGGCAGATGCCAGGGAATTTTGTTCCCCGCACCAATCACCCGGTTCAACGACATCGCCGCAATGGCTTTGTAGTGCTTCATTTTATTTCCGGCTCCCGCCGCGCCCCATGCCAGATTTTCAAAATTCTCACGCTACTTTCATTGTCTTTGACGTAATAAATAATGCGGAAGGGAGCAAAGGTAAACTCTCGAACGTCTTCGCGTCTCAAGTTTCGAAGTCTCTTTCCCAGTTGCGGAAACGCGCCAGGCAGTTTGACCTTCCCTAAAATTGATTCGCCATTTTTTCGGGTCGCTACCGGATTGATCTGGTCAATGGAGCTGACGATCTGCCCCGATTCTTTGATGGCTTCGTCGTCCCAGATTACTTTGTAATCCATGAGTCGAGCATTTTGAACACGTCCTCATGAAGAACGCCGGGTTCACCACGCTCACTTTTTGCCAGGCGCTTTTTGACTTCGTCTCGCAAAAGCAACTCATCCACAATCTCGTGAAGCGAAGCCGTCTCGGGCATCTCTTGGACGGCATCAAGAACCAGTTCGCGGTCGCTCATGTCTTCAAAACTATGCGTCGCAACGATTGCGAACGCAAATTGAATTTTGTAATGTCATCTCTCCTGTTCAATTTCATGCTCCACCTCCGTGCCTCCATGGTTGATATTCCGAATTTGTTTGCCCAAACCCGCACTAGCGTTTCTCATCTCCGGCGTGAAACTGTCGCTCCGCCAAACTCTCTAGCCATCCATCGTGTCCAGGCACCTCCATGATTTCCTGCCCGTGGACCAGTCCACCGGCAACGACGCCTTGCTCGGACGCTTTCTCGAATACACCGAAAGCCGCCAGCTCCAGCTCTACCCCGCCCAGGAATCCGCCATTCTGGAACTGTTCGAGGACAAAAACGTCATCCTGAACACCCCCACTGGCTCCGGCAAATCGCTCGTCGCCACCGCCCTGCATTTCCAGGCCTTCGCCCAGGGCCGCCGCTCCATCTACACCTGCCCCATCAAGGCCCTGGTCAACGAGAAGTTCATGGCCCTCTGTCGCGATTTCGGTCCCGATCGCGTCGGCCTCAGCACCGGGGACGCCACCGTCAATCACGACGCTCCCATCCTCTGTTGCACCGCCGAAATCCTCGCCAACATCGCCTTGCACGAGGGCACGTCGGCCAATGTCAGGGACGTCGTCATGGACGAATTCCATTATTACGCCGACCGCGATCGCGGTGTCGCCTGGCAGATACCGCTCCTCACCTTGCCGCAGACCCGTTTTCTCCTCATGTCCGCCACCATGGGTGACACCTCATTTTTTGAGACCGAACTCTCCCGTCTCACCGGCCGGCCTACCGCCACCGTTACTTCCACGGATCGTCCCGTGCCCCTGAAACACGAGTATTCGGAACTGCCCCTCGCCAAAACCCTGGAAACACTTGCTTCCAGCGGACGCGCCCCCGTGTACGTCGTCCACTTCACCCAGCTCGAGGCCGCGCAAAGCGCCCAGGATTTCACCAGCATCAACGTCTGCACTCGCGAGGAAAAAGCCGCCCTCGCCGCCGCCCTGGAAGGTTTCAGGTTCAGCAGCCCCTACGGCCCAGAAATCAAAAAATGGCTGCGCCACGGTATTGGCCTCCATCACGCCGGGTTGCTCCCCAAATACCGCGTGCTCGTCGAGCAACTCGCGCAAAAAGGTCTGCTCAAGGTCATCTGCGGCACCGACACCCTCGGCGTCGGCGTCAATGTTCCCATCCGCACCGTCCTCTTCACCCGCCTGTGCAAGTTCGATGGCCAGAAGACCGTCATCCTCTCCGCCCGCGATTTCCACCAGATCAGCGGACGCGCCGGACGCAAAGGCTTTGACGACCTCGGCTGGGTCGTGGCCCAGGCCCCCGAACACGTCATTGAAAATCTAAAACTCTCGGAAAAATCCGCCCGCGATGGCAAAAAGACCGTCAAGCGCCAGCCGCCCGAAAAGAATTTCGTGAACTGGGACAGGAACACCTACGTGCGCCTGATCGCCGCCCCGCCGGAACGCCTCGTTTCCCGCTTCCAGGTCTCGCACGGCATGCTCCTGAATGTCCTCAGTCGTCCCGGCGATGGCTGCCGCGCCATGCAGCGCCTCATCCATGATTGCCACGAGTCACCCCGGCAAAAGCCCGCGCATCTCAAACGCGCCTGGCAATTATTCCGCTCCCTCGTCGAGCGCAAAATCATCGAGTTCATCCCCAAGACCGCCGATGGCTCCTATCTCCGCGTGAACGTCGAATTGCAGGAGGATTTTTCCATGGATCAGGCGCTCTCGCTGTACCTGCACCACACCATTCCCCTCATGGATCCCCAGGCGCCGGACTACGCGCTCATCTTGCTCACTCTCGTCGAGTCCATCGTCGAGGACCCCGATATTATCCTGCGCAAACAACTCGACCGCGTGAAGGACCAGAAAATGGCCGAGATGAAAATGGAAGGTATCGAATACGACCAGCGCATGGAGGAACTCGAAAAGCTCGAACACCCCAAACCCAACCGCGAGTTCGTCTATTCCACGTTCAACGCCTTCGCCAACCTGCATCCTTGGGTCGGCCAGGAGAACATCCGCCTCAAATCCATCGCCCGCGAAATGTTCGAATCCTTCCGCTCCTTCTCCGACTACATCCGCGATTACGAACTGCAACGCGCCGAGGGCGTCTTGCTGCGCTACCTGAACCGCGTATTCAAGGTCCTCTCCCAAAGCGTGCCGGACTCCGCCAAGAACGAAACCGTTCAGGAAATGGAACTCTATCTCGGCACCATGATCCGCCAGATCGACTCCAGCCTCCTCGACGAATGGGAAAAGTTGCGCGACCCTGATTATCAGCGGGCCGAAACCAGGGAAGTCCGCCCGCCCGGCGCCGGGGAAGCCGACCGCGATATCACCCGGGACACCAAAGCTTTCAATGCCGCCATCCGCCAGCAGATCTTCGCCTTCCTCCGCGGCCTTGTCATCGGGAATTTCGAAAGCGCCCTCGCCAACCTGGCCTCCCCCGACGATTCAGACGGCCAGCCCTGGACCCCGAATCGTCTGGCCGATTCCCTCGCTGCCTACCACGCCGACCACAAATATATCTGCCTGGACCCCGACGCCCGCAATGTCCGCCACACCTACGTCACGCCTTCCGAGGACAAAAAAACCTGGCGCGTTCAACAAATGCTCGTCGATCCCGAGGAGAACAACGACTGGGTCGCCGAATTCGAAGTGGATTTGTCCGCCTCCCGTGCGCTCGGCGAACCCAGCCTGAAATTACGCCGTTTAGGAAGTTTGACCTAATCAGAATCGGAAAATGGGTCCGGGTCGGGGGCTGCCAGGATTGTCTTGCAGCAATTTTACAAAGGCCGAGGCCGCCGCGCGATTATTATGGGTCAGCTCTAGTCCAAACCGGTCGGCCTCATGTTCCACATGATGGCTAAAAGCCATGTCGATCGGCATGGCTGCCAGTGAAAAAGTCCACACCGCGAGGATTCCGAACGGCACCGCGGCGAAATCCCAAGGAACATCGAATCCCCAGGTATTCTTAAATCGCGCAGTGACAGGACCGGCGAGCCGATACGACGCGTAGCATGAGATCATGATCAGGATGCATTCAAATGCAATCAGTTTGATGACGTGGCTGAGCACATGATGCCCCATCTCGTGGCCCAGGATAAAAACCAGTTCGTCCTCATCGAGGCTCTTCAGCGTGGTATCTCAAAGCACGATGCGTTGTACGCCTTTTAAGCCGGTGACATAAGCGTTCTCGCCTTTTGTGTCCACGCTCATGTTCACTTCGTAAACGCGGCTGCCCTCAATCTCCGCGCGCGCGGCCTGCGCGAGAATTGGGGCGCGTCTTCAAAATGATCGCCGCTGCGGTTTTTAAGGCAAAGGCTGGCTTTCTTCTTTCCCATTGCGCCGTAAATCTTCACGATCCTGGTAAAAATAGTCATCGAAGGTTTTGTCCGTTGCATAAGGATCTTTCAGAATCCGGATAACCATCCAAACCGTTGCCAGCATGGCGGTGAATGCCAGGCCAAGTATCACTACGTCCGGCACGCCCAACAGAAAGCTCAATTGATAAATCAGGACGATGCCCGTCGTCACCGCGACCACCGATCCTAGTGACGGATGTTTGGCTTTATCTTTCACGGACCATCATAGCACGCCAACGCCATGGTTTCCAGCGGGCTCGGAGGATGAATGGGGCGGGCGAACGACTCTCCACGTCGTAACCTGCGGAGCGGGCCGATTGCCATTGTCTGAGTCACCCTTCCGAATTTCATCACGGTCCGCCGACGGTTTGCGAGCGACCGGAATCCGGCAGGGTCACGTTAAATACAGAATTGAACGAATCATTCGTAAATTTGTTGCCGCGGTCATCCATCAGGTTCCATTCCACGTCAATGATGCCGTTGGTGGTCGTGCCCTTGAAAGTGATCAGGTGCTTTTTGCCCGGCGTTTGCAGTTCGATGGAATAGGTCCCGCGCAATTCGGGTATTTTGGCGTACAGCGTGGCGCCTTTGTCGGTGAACATGGATGACCCTTCAAAGAACTGGAGCAGATTAGTGGAAAGGAAGGGCGTCACCGGCCCCTTGATGTCCAGTTCCTGCCCGTCATCGAGAAAGCCGCCGCCCAGCAATTCCGCCTGCACCACGTGCTGGCCGGGCGGTTCGTAAGTGGTGTTCCAAACCAGCAGACAATCGCCGTTGGTCGCGCGGTCACATTCCTCCAGTTCCTCGCCCATTCCGTCATCTACCCGCAGGCGCAGCTCACCGATTTTCTTCACGGCATCGTAACTGACGGGGACTTCATAGGTGACCTCGTCGCCGGAGCCGACCTGTTGAAGGGTCAGCAATTCATCCAGCGAAACCTTTTTGGTCCTGGCTGCCTGCGAATTCTGGATCACCCGGCTCAGGTGTTTGCCCTCTATGTCCGGGTCGCTGGTGTTGAACGGCGGTTTCAAGGCCATCAACCGTTTAATGGCTTCCTGCCGGTTGGTCTCTGCTTCCTCGGCGGCGACTCTGCCGCGTTCCGCTGCCGCGTCCAACTGCTTCTTTTGGTCGGCCAACTCTCGTTCACGCTCCGCCGTCACTTCGGTCGAGGATGCCGGCAGCGGCCACACGATGTCCGACTGTGGTTCCGTCGTCGCTCCGTTGATCCAGCCCGGGTCCGGGCGCTCGCGCGGCACCGGCATCTTGCCGCCGTTGTCCACGCCGTCCAGTCCCACGGAATACAACAGGAAATGGCCGTCATCCGCCAGCCGGTAACGCAGCGGCTCGCCATCCATGAAGTCCACGGGAACCGCGCCGAGAAAAACCGGCTCCAGCGCGTCAAGTGCTGGCGGATAACTGCCCTGCGCCGCGCGATAGCGTTCGAGCGCGATGGCGGTGACGAGAATTCTCCGTTCCGCTTCTGCTTCGGCCGCCCGGCCCAGCAAACTGGAATCTTGCCTCTCAAATCGCTGGCGCATCCGCCGCTGGTTCAGCAGCATCTGCAGCCGCGACCCCGGATAAGGCAGCTGGAAATCCGGCTCATTGGTTACGCCGGGCAGCGCGCGCATCTGCAGCCACGTGGGCGCCTTCACCGCGTTTCGCACCTCCACTTCGCGGTCGTGGCAGAACAGCAGGAGTTCAATTTGATCCTCATACATGCCGCCTTTGGCATATTCCTCCCGGCGCCAGCGGTTGTTCAGCTCCGCCCACGAACTGTAAGGGTCACTCAAAGCTTGCCGGATAAAATCATCGAATGATGGACGGTTTTCCACCGCCGCCTGGGTGCTGGGGAGTTGCGCCCGTAGTGCGTCATGGTTGATCTCCATCAGGTCGCTCGCGCATTTGAAGGCGAAGTCATCGGACAGGTTGGTGAAAAAACTGGCCGACTCCCATTCCTGCTGGAGCCGGGCAAGCTGCCCATCCGGCCAGCCGTTGGCTTGCAGGGCCTGCCAGGTGGCGCCGAACACCAGTTTGGCATTCGCAAACCGGACGAGCTGAGAGATCTCCGCCGGCTCGGGGTTCCAGGCGGTGACCAGACGCGTGGCCACCAGCAGATTGGTCCAGGCCGCGTCGCGGTCGCCGTCATGCAGGGCCAGCATCAGCTGGTCATCAAGCGTTTCAGTGAGATGTTTTAGCACGGACAGATGCGGCAGCAACATGGCGTTCCCGCGCGAGGCGTCAAGTTGGAAGGCGATGGGGCCGGACATCACCGCCGCACATGCCGCGGCGATCTCGGGCTGCTGGTCATCAATGTTCGTGCGAAATTCGTCCCAGCCCATCAGTAGTTCGTTGTCCGGCCAGTGCGGTTCCAGCCGTTTCACCGTGTCCTGGTTCCAGACCACCAGCGCGCGGTCGTTGCCGGCGACGGTCATGAGGTCCGGATGATCCAGGAACGGCCGGGAATTGCGGCCCGGCGCGGTTGCCATCAACGCGTTCGCGCGGGCTTGTATCTCCGGCGGGAGGGAGAAATTGAAATCCTTGAGTTCAGTTTTAAAACCCTGCTCTCGCAGGGCTTGGATGGTATTGGTCACCTCCTCGGCTGTGCCCGCCAGTGCCTGTGCCTGCTCGAGAGCGCCGAGGGCCACGGCAAAGGCCAGGATGAAAAGACGCGTCTTCATGGGTCCGGATGTGAACGGGTTTCTGAGCCGGTTGACGTTCAACGTTTGCTATTTTTGACCATGCTTGACGAGATTTTTCTCATTATTTTGGCTTTTCATTTCTTGGTGGAAGATTCAACGTCCTAAAGCATGAGCCGCGAATTGCGATCTCGCCGTCGGCCTGGCTGGGGTTGGGCGGTGGTCTGGTTGTTTTCGGTCGTTTGCGTGTCGGCGGATCCCATCGCCCCCGAAATGGTGGGGCCGGGACTGCTCCCGCCGACGGTCTCAGTGCCGGTGGTGCTGGCGATCCTCCTGGAAGCCGTGTGCATCTGGCTCATTCTGCGCAAATGGCGGCATCCCCGCTTTTTCAT
>JBEKMT010000107.1:0-18149 GCA_050008355.1 Verrucomicrobiota bacterium | reverse complement strand
CGTCAGGGGCATCGCTGCGTAGCCATGTGCGGAAGAGATAAGCGCTGAAAGCATCTAAGTGCCAAGCTCCTCCCAAGATAATGTTTCCCGGAGCGCAAGCTCCCTAAAGACCACGGGCAGACTACCCGTTTGATAGGTCAGGAATGCAAGCACTGCGAAGTGTTCAGTTGACTGATACTAATCGGTCGTGCGGCTTGATTGCTTATTCCTTTAATGGAGTAAGAATTTTCAACTCGCGGATTGTAGTCCTGATAATCTGCTATATGTAGTTTTCAGAGAATGGCCGTGCAGTCCGGACATGATCTTTATAAATTTGGCACGTCAACAGCGTGCCGCACAATTTGGTGGCATTACCGCAGTGGTCCGACCCGTTCCCATCCCGAACACGGCCGTCAAACACTGCATGGCCGATGGTAGTGGTTGTATAGCTTCCGCGAGAGTAGGTAGCCGCCAGTCTTTCAAATCAAAGCCCGGAGAAAATTCTCCGGGCTTTTTGTTTCTTCAGCCGGTGGACAGAGTCAAACGCCGATGTCTTCGTTCCAGAGTCCCGGGTGAGCGGCGATAAAATCTTTCATCAGCTGAACACACGCGGGATCGTTCAAGATTTCCACCGTGACACCCTGGGAGCGCACATAAGCTTCGGGCCCTTGAAAGGTGAGGTTTTCACCAACGATAATTCGCGGAATCTTGTAGAGTAAGGCTGCCCCGCTGCACATGGGACAGGGTGAAAGCGTCGAATATAAAGTACACTGGTGATAAACCGAAGCCTTCAGCCGACCGGCGTTCTCGAGGCAATTCATTTCCGCATGGTGGATCACACTGCCGAGTTGGACGCGCTGGTTATGGCCGCGGCCGATGATTTTGCCATTGAGCACAAGCACGGAGCCAATGGGTATGCCGCCGGCAGCAAATCCTTTTTTTGCCTCTGCAACCGCCGCTTCAAGAAAGACGTCCATGTCAGCTTTTAGCGGCTTTGACCGCTGGATTCCAGATTTTTTTCTTGAACCAAATCGTAATTGGGCGAGCTTTAGGGCGCTAATGAATTTTCCGTCCAGTCATTATTCATCCCCGGGAGCGTTCTTTACTGAAAGTCCAATTCGCGATTTGGAGGCAGTGGTCCGGTCGCGCACCCCTTTGATTGTGATGGAAAGCAACGAGGAACCGCAGATAGTTCGCATGGCCCGGCAGATCGCACAACGCCAACAGCTCAAGGCATTTCGTTGGAGCGTTACCGAAGGCTTGCAAGCGCTTGACCCGGCTGATCAGCCGTTGCAGACGGTGGAAAAGTCATATGAGGTTTTGACCTATATCAAAAATTTTGCCTCCAACGCGTTATTTGTGCTGCTGGATTTTCATCCGTACTTGCAGGACCCTGTTCATGTACGGCATCTCAAGGACATTGCGCTGAACTGTCCGAAGAAATACATCACGGTGATGCTGGTTGGTTTTGCGCTGAAAATGCCGGAAGAACTCCTGCCGTTCACGGCGCAATTCCGGGTTCCGTTACCCTCGGCTGAGGAAGTGCGCGGCATTGTTTTCGATGTTGCCGGTGAGTGGGGCGCGGAACACGGCCAACGAGACGTGCAGACCACAAACAAGGTGATCGATTTGCTCGTGCGCAATCTGGTTGGTCTTTCCGCGACGGATGTGCGCCGCCTCGCGCTCAAAGCCATCAACGACGACGGTGTGATTTCTGAATCGGAATTGCCGGAGGTGATGCGGGCGAAGTACGAATTGCTTGGTCGCGATGGTATTCTGTCGTTTGAATACGATACGACAAAGTTTTCCGAGATCGGCGGGATGAAACGACTGCGCCAGTGGCTGGAAGTCCGCAAGGAATTTTTTCTCGAAGAAAACGATGCGAAACTTGACCCGCCGCGCGGGGTGCTTTTGCTGGGCGTGCAAGGTTGCGGCAAAAGCCTGGTGGCGAAGGCTGCGGCCGCGATTTTTCATGCCCCGCTGCTGCGTCTGGACTTTGGCGTGCTCTACAACAAGTACTACGGAGAAACGGAGCGCAACCTGCGTAAGGCGTTTGAAACAGCCGAGGTCATGTCGCCTTGCGTTTTGTGGATGGACGAAATTGAGAAGGGTGTGGCGGTCCAAAACGACGACGACGGCCTCTCCCGCCGCATTTTGGGTACATTTCTTACGTGGATGTCTGAACGCAAGAAGCCGGTTTTTGTAGTCGCCACGGCCAATGACATCATGAGGCTGCCGCCCGAACTTGTGCGCAAGGGACGATTTGACGAAATCTTCTTCGTGGATTTACCGTCACCAGAAAACCGTCGCGATATCCTGCTGATTCATTTTCGCAAGCGTTCGCTGGACCCGGCGGAATTTGATCTGGCGGCAATTGTGGAAGCGACGAAGGGTTTCTCGGGTTCAGAGATTGAGCAGGCGATTGTTTCTGCGATGTACACGGCACACGCCAAACGCGAAGTGTTGACACAGGAAGATCTACTGACCGAAATTCAGCAGACGCGCCCATTGTCCGTGGTGATGTCGGAAAAGGTGCAGGAAATCCGCGACTGGGCCGCTACGCGAACCGTCCCCTGCGATTAGAATCTGCCGCGGCGAGCGGCCTTGGTGGTTAACGTGCGAAGATTTGCCTGATCACGTCTTCAATCGGCACTTCTTGAATGTCGATGTCGCTCACGGGCAATTCGTCGAGCAAAGCTTTGCAGGTCGCAATCACCCGGTCGCGTTTGACTTTCAAGGTAATGGCGCTGGCGGTCTGTTCCACGACTTCACCGTAGCGCGCCAGATTTTCGGCCGGGACTTCACTGGTTTTTTCGCACTGCAGAGTGACGAATTTGAAGTCGGCAAAGCGATCCACAATTTCGCTCAACTTACCGTCGAAAAACAGTTTGCCGTGATCAATAATTATGACCCGCTGACAAAGCTGCTGAATGTCTGCCATGTAGTGGCTCGTGAGCAGGATCGTGGTTTTTTGTTCAGAATTATGCCGGCGCAAAAATTCACGGACAGTTTTCTGCGAAACGACATCGAGGCCGATGGTCGGTTCGTCAAGGAACAAGACCTTTGGCTGATGAAGCAAGGAGGCGATGAGCTCCATTTTCATGCGCTCACCGAGTGAAAGTTCCCGCACGTTGACATTCAACTTTTCTTTGACAGCAAGCAATTCCGTCAATTCGCCGACGGTGCGTTCGAATCGGTCACGGGGGATGCCATAGATTTTGGCGTTCAACTCGAGAGATTCGCGCGCAGGCAAATCCCACCACAGTTGATTTTTCTGGCCGAGCACCAGCGCGAACTGGCGGCGATAACCATCATCACGTTCCCATGGGGTGAAGCCGAGAACTTTGGCTGCGCCGGCGGTTGGATACAGCAATCCGGCGAGCATTTTCAAGGTCGTGGTTTTACCGGCGCCGTTGGGCCCGAGAAAACCGACGAATTCGCCCGGTTCAATAGTGAAGCTGACGTCATTGACGGCAAGGGTTTGCTCATATTGCCGGCGTAATAGACCCTTGACCGCGCCTGTAAATCCAGGCTGCTTTTTATAGGTGCGAAAAGCTTTAGTCAAGCCGCTGACTTCGATGACTGGCATGCCTGAATTGTCGAAAGCCGGAGGACGGGTGTCGAGTGCGGAATCGCTTGTTCGTCAGGAGGATCTTGGCGGAATGAAAAAGAAAACAAACTCACCACGATCGAATGAGCCCGAGTTCAATTCCAAAAGTAACCCGGTCATCGCATTAACTGCTTTTCCAAATAGCTGACGACCTGGCGGACATTGGCATCCACTTCCATGCGGTCTTTCACGAGGCGGCAAGCGTGCAAAACTGTGCCGTGGTCACGTCCGCCGTAAGCTTCTCCGATGGTGTTGAGCGAGCTCTCGGTCATTTGCCGGGACAGGTACATGGCAATCTGGCGTGGAAAAGCGATGTTTTCGGGCCGGCGTTTACTGGTCATGTCGGCGAGGCGGATATCAAAATGTTCCGCCACTTTTTTCTGGATGACTTCAATGCTGATAGTCTGACGGCCTTCTTCGTGCAGAATTTCGCGCAGCAATCCCTCAACAACTTCAATGGTCAACTTTTTGCCGGTCAATGAGGCATAGGAAGCAACCCGGATGAGTGCGCCTTCAAGTCGGCGGATATTGGTGCGGATGCGGGTGGCGAGAAAATTGATGACATCTTCCGGCAACGCGACGCCCATGAGCTGGGCCTTTTTATTCAGAATAGCCAGTCGCATTTCAATGTCCGGCGGCTGCAAGTCGGTAACCAAACCCCATTCAAATCGTGAAACCAGTCGATTTTCGAGTCCCTGAATTTCGCTGGCCGGCCGGTCGCAAGTAAGAACGATTTGCTTATGAGCTTCGTGCAGAGCATTGAAAGTATGAAAGAATTCCTCCTGAATGCGTTCCTTACCTGCGAGAAATTGGATGTCGTCGATCAACAGCACGTCCGTCTGGCGGTATTTCTTACGGAATTTGGCGAGTTGGTTGTTCTGGATGCCGTCGATGTATTCGTTAGTGAATTTTTCGGATGAAACATAAGCGACGCGCGCGCCCTTCCGGCTGCCGGACACGTGCTGGCCGATCGCATGCAGCAAATGGGTCTTGCCCAAACCCACACCGCCATAGAGAAACAAGGGGTTGTAGGATTTGCCTGGCGCCTCGGCCACGGCTTTGGCGGCCGCGTAGGAGAAATTATTGTTAGCGCCAACGACAAAGGTATCAAAAGTGTTCTTGGGATTGAAGTGCAGATCGCCATTAATGCTCGCACGTTCAGCGGTCGGCTCAGACGCCTTGGCTTTGGCTGGGGCCGGAGTGGCCGTTTGAGCGGCAGCAGAAGCTGCTGAAGGAGCGGCGTTGGTCACTTTGAATTTCACCTGCAGCTTGCAGCCGGCGGCCACAGCGACGGCATCCTGCATGAGGCCCAAATAATTGTCCTTGAGCCAGACCTCTGAAAATTCATTGGGCGTTTCAACTGTGAGATGGTGTCCATCCATGGCGCAAGCGCGCAACGGAGCAAACCACATATTGAAAGTGTCCCGGCTCAGCTTGACGCGGAGATGCTCCTGCGCCGTTGTCCAAATTTTTTCTGCGGAAATCTGCATGTTATGCCGTCAATGCCCAGTTTTTATGTGTTTTATTCACTTTGCCAGTCAGACCACGTTTATTCAGGAGCCGACTGCCAGTCAACCGTGCGTTGACGCGTTATTCAAGTCAAAACGTAAAAGTTTTATTCTCAATACGAGCTCAAAAACCTAAACAAACCACTAAATTACTTATTTTAAACGGCTTAAGGCTGTTAAAATTATCAATTCGTCGGTTCTTCGCAAAATTGTCCAGTCCATGGAAAATCAATCTGAATAGCGACACAGTTTTTATGTCATCGCCTAGCAAAATTCGAGGACAACATATTAACTCTTATTCACAAGTTGCTCACATGCGTTTTTATTGTCACGGGTTTGACACAGGACGGTGGTAAAAAGCTCAAGAACAGGGTGAATTTCGGCTCAAGAGCAACAAAGTGCATCGGGAGGTGTTTATTTGGCACGATAAATTCTTTGTTAAAAGCTGAACTTTTTGATGGTAACGTGGTCTCATGATGAGGGAAGTTAGGTATACTTGTGAACTAATGGACTTGGAAGTGGCGAGAAGTATTTCTAATACTTTCTTTTACGCGTTGACAATGATAAGAAGTCATGATTTAATGTAGGCAGTTGCAGCACGAACAGCAGACAGGCAGACGGTGATTGGCTGGCAACTTGATCTTTGAATTTTTTAAAATTTCGGCTCGGTCTTGAGTGCAGACCAGAGCGCGAGTTCTCCGTAATCCTACGTTGTGCTCATTCTGAATTCCCCGGGTCTTTCGGCCATCCTCTGGCTGACTGGCCCGGTTTTTTCTTTTCCGGAGGCACCGGATTGAGCGTTGGTCGGTGGTTGCCTTCACTGAGACCCTTCGTTGACACGTTTTTACCCCGCTGTTACCGTCTGCGCTCCTAAGGTTTTGCGATGGAATATAAAGATACATTGAATCTCCCGCGCACAGATTTTGCCATGAAGGCTGATCTGGTTACGCGCGAACCGGAGCGTTTGAAGAAGTGGGAAGCCTTGCAGCTTTACCGGAGAATCCAGAGGTTGCGTGCTGCCGCAGAAAAATTCGTCCTGCACGACGGACCGCCCTTTGCGAACGGCGATGTGCATATCGGCACGGCGCTGAACAAAATCCTCAAAGATATCATCATCAAGTACAAGACTTTGCGCGGCAAAAGCGCCCCGTATATTCCCGGTTGGGACTGCCATGGTCTGCCGATCGAATTCAAAGTTTCGCAGGAAATGCGTAAGTCCGGGGATGCTGCCGCCGATCCGGCGACTATCCGTAAAGCATGTGACGCATATGCACGCAAGTACATTGAGTTGCAACGCGTTCAATTCAAACGCCTGGGTGTTTTCGGCGATTGGGAAAATCCGTATCTTACGCTGGACAAGGAATATGAGGCTGATGAATTGCGCCTGTTTGCGGACATCGTGGAAAAGGGATTTGTTTATCGCGGGAAGAAGCCTGTTTACTGGAGTATTCCGTGTCGCACGGCCCTGGCTGAAGCCGAGGTTGAGTACAATGATCACGTAAGTCAGAGCGTATTTGTGAAATTTCCCGTGGTCGGCCAGTCGAAGACGTTTATCGTGATCTGGACGACTACCCCGTGGACTTTGCCGGCGAATCTTGCCGTCGCCTATAACAAAGATCTTCAATACGTCAAAGTGGCGGTGGGAGACGAGAGCTACATCCTCTTTCGCGCATTATTGCCCGTTGTCGCGGAAAAGAGCGGCTGGAAGAACCACACGGAAACGCCGTTCCCGACCGAACAGCTGGCGACGATCCAATATCAACATCCGTTCATTCCGGCGCGTACGGGCAAAGCCTTCGCCGCCGATTTCGTCATGAGCGACACGGGCACGGGATTCGTTCACATCGCGCCGGGACACGGGTTGGAGGACTATCAGCTTGGTTTGTCCGTCGGCCTGCCGATCTATTCACCGGTGAACGACGACGGCGCGTTCGCGCACACCGGCGATTTGCCGGTAGAACAGCAGATGCCGGTCGAATTCCTGGGCAAATCGATCCTGGAGAAGCATGGCAAGAGTGAGGCGAATGAGATCGTGCTGCACGAGCTCCGGGTTCGCCATGCCTTGTTGCATCAAGAGAACTATCATCACAGCTATCCGCACTGCTGGCGGAGCAAGACTCCGATCATTTTCCGGGCGATGGACCAGTGGTTCATCAAGATCGACCATGACCAGTTTCGCGAGCGGGCACTTCGCGAAATTGATGAGGTTAAATGGATCCCGGATTGGGGTGTGAACCGCATCAAGGGCGCGGTCCAATCGCGCCCGGACTGGTGCATCAGCCGTCAGCGCGCCTGGGGCGTGCCCATCCCGGCTTTTTATGACGGGGAGGGGAACGCGATGCTCAGCGCACACATTGTTCGCAACGTGGCGGATTTAATCGAGAAGCACGGGTCGAACATCTGGTTCGAGAAACCGGCAGCCGAACTCTGGTCCCTCGTGAAACCGAAAGATTGGTCTGGTGCTGAGGCTGTCACCAAATCCGGCGATACCCTCGATGTGTGGATTGATTCCGGTTCGTCATCGCGAGCGGTTATCGCCCGGCGCGAAGAAATTCGCGGGAAAGACAAGCCGTTTCAGGCCGACATGTATCTCGAAGGCAGCGACCAGCATCGGGGGTGGTTTCAATCCTCGCTGCTGCTGTCACTGGCGGGCAATGGCGCGGCACCGTTCAAAACAGTGCTCACGCATGGTTTTATGGTGGATGCCGATCGCGAAAAGATTTCCAAAAGCAAGCAAGGCGGCTATGAAAAGCCCCAGACTGCCGAGGCTTACGTCAAGAAATGGGGTGCAGATGTGGTGCGATTATGGGTGGCGTCTCAGGATTTTCGCAGTGACATCGTGGTGAGCGAGGAACGAGTCAATAAGGTGGGGGAGACCTACCGTGCGATTCGCAACGCGCTACGCTATCAGATTTCAAATTTGTACGATTTTGACCCGGCAAAACATTCCGTGCCGGACGACAAATTGACTGGGCTTGACCGCTGGATACTGGGTGAATTTGCAAGGCTCGAGCGCGAAGTCATCGCGGCCTTCGACCAATGTGAATTCCATGTCGTTTACCAAAAGGTCAGTCAGTTTATCGCGGTGGAACTGTCGGCGACTTATCATGACGCCATCAAAGACCGGCTTTACACTGATCCGGCAAATTCGGATCGCCGCCGCTCAACGCAGACCGCTTTGCAGCGTCTGGTCACCGGACTGTGCCAGATGCTGGCGCCGATTCTGACTTTCACAGCGGATGAAGCGTGGGAATTTGTGCCGGGAGCCAATGACACATCGGTTCATGAACAGAATTGGCAATCACGACATTTTGAGTTTTTCGAAAAGGAGAACGCAATATGGAAAGGGCTGTTTGAGCTACGGGGTCGGGCGTTACCCGAGCTGGAAAAGGCCCGCCAATCAAAAATCATTGGGAAATCTCTTGATGCGATCCTGTTCTTTCCGCCTTCAACCGGAACTCAATTTGAATTGGCAGAATCAGAGAAGTCTGAATTGCGGGAATTGTGTAATGTTTCCGAAGTGGTCTTTGATATTGCTCCCGACGCACAATTGCGAGCTGAACCAGCGGGCAAACACGGGCGGACCAAGTGTGAGCGCTGCTGGCATTGGGAAGCGGATATTGGCCAGAATGCCAAGCACCCGACGATTTGCAGCCGCTGTGTGAAAGCGGTCCAGGAATTTCAAGCCCGTTGATAGTTCGTGTGAAATCGACAGACTTTCGCGCTGCCATCGTGGATTGCATCCGCGAGCAGGCGAAGCCCGTGGACAAATTCAGTCATCAAGAGCGCCTTTATGCGCTGACCAGAGAAGTCGGGACCGGACAGGTTTATGATGAGGACGTGGTTTTTGCCGCAGCGTGGATGCATGACCTGGGGGTATTCATCGGGCATCGGCCCGAAGAATTGAATGCGCTGGCGAATTGGGACATGATCGCGTACGCGATCGAACAAGTACCGTTGCTCCTCAAACAATTTGGATTCCCGGAAGACAAAATACCCGCCGTCATTGAAGTGATTCGAGTTCATCAACCGTCCGGCAACCCAACCACGATGGAAGGAATTATTATTCGTGACGCGGATATCCTGGAACAACTGGGCGCGGTCGGCATATTGCGCACCGTGAGCAAAGTGGGGCGGGACACCCGATTTCGAGTTTTTCCCGATGCCTTACGGGTTTTACGCCGAAACCTGGAAACTTTACCCGGACAGCTCCGTTTGCCCGCCGCACGGCAATTGGCTGTGCCCCGTTTGCAAGTGTTGGAGGCATTCCTTTGCGCGGCCAAGTCAGAAGGTTGCTTAGGCGAATGCTGAACGCAGCATTGATTTACTCCGGTTGTTGCTGTGTCAGGCAATGCAGGGAGCCAAACCCCCACACCAGATCAACTGCATGAATGCCTACCACAGGGCGGTCCCTGAACAATTCACCCAAAATGCCAAGGGCGACGCGATCGTTCGGGTCGTTGAAGGTTGGCACGATCACGGCGGCATTGCAGATGTAAAAATTGGCGTAGCTCGCCGGCAGGCGAGTTCCGTCAAAATAGAGCGGGGAAGGCATGGGTAATTCGACGACCTCGGGTTTGGCGCCATCTTCGAGCCGGAAATCTTTGATGCGTTCCCAGTTTTCCGCTAGCGGTTTATAGTTTTCGTCACGTGAATTATTTTCGCGGACGAGTACGAGCGTCCTGGAGTTGACGAAGCGACAGATGTCGTCAATGTGGCCATGGGTGTCATCACCTTTCGGGCCCCTGGCGAGCCACAAAATATTCGTGACGCCGAGATAATTCTTCAGTGTGGTTTCGATTTCATTTTTTCCCAGACCGGGATTGCGCACCTGGATTACGGGGTCGAGGTAGCATTCCTCGGTGGAAATCAACGTGCCGCGGCCGTTCAATTCAATGCCGCCGCCCTCAATCACGAACGGTTTACCGTCGCATTGAGCATGGATAAGTTTTTTGCCGAGCAGTTTTGCAGCGGTTTGCGGGACCTTGGTGTCCTTTTGCCAGTTATCGTACTTCGCCCAACCGTTGAAATGAAAGTGGACGATGGCACTTTGGTTTTGGCGCTTGACGAAAATCGGACCTGTGTCGCGGGTCCAGCCGCGGTTGGTGGGGTGGGTGACAAAATTTATTTTGCGCAGATCCACGCCGACATGCTTAAAGATGCGTCGGGCGAAATTCGCGTCTGACTTATTCCGGACGATCAGAAAGATCCTTTCACCGGTGGAGATTTTGCGGGCCATTTCACCATAAACCCAGGGAATAACCTCAAATTTACCGGGCCAATCGCTGGCGTTATGCGGCCAACCAAGCCAGGTAGCCTCGTGTTTTTCCCATTCAGCGGGCATCCAGTAGCCGGGTTTGGCAGGATTATTGACGATTGTCGATTGCGGCATAAGAAACGCTGCGAGGATAGCGGTGAAGGAAAGCAAAGCAAAGAATTCCTGAGGGGCGTTAATTAGTGATCAAGTTTACGTTTTGGGGAGGTTTTTTTACCAACCGACGACTCGCGGGGTCATTAGTTCGTTTTTTAAAGTAATACATGAAATTAAAATATTTACTGGACGTTTTGAAAAAAGAGACGATATTGGGTTGTAGAGATTGAATAACCGCAACGGTTTAAGGTTATGAAAACGAACTTCAATCAGAATGGTGTTTTGAGTAGGGTGGCAGAAGTCGCTTTATTTCTGGTTTTATTGATGGTCTCAAATCCAGTTTTTGCCACTTCATCGCGAGCGATTCCAATAACACCCCAGCAGGTCGTGCTAATGCTGCCGCCCAATGCCACCAGTACAGCAATTCAGAGTGCGCTGGACAGTCTGCCTTATACCGGTGGTGAGGTTGATTTGCCGGCGGGGGAATCAGTGGTCACACAGCCGATCGTCCTGCGGAGGGATTACCAGACATTGCGTGGCGCGGGCGATGACACCATTTTGAGACTGGCCGCGAGTGCAAATTGTCCGGTGATTATATTGGGTGAACCGGTGAATCACCCGAAGCATAATGTGAGAGGTTTACGCGTGGCTGGTCTGTTAATTGACGGAAACCGGCGACAGCAAACGCGTGAGCGCTGGCAGCTTTCCGGTGAAGGCTCGCAGATCCGAAACAATGGCATCACGGTGCAGCGCGTGAGCGATTCGGTGGTGGAAAACGTGACTTGCACCTGCTGCCGTTCGGGCGGGCTGGTCACGACGCATGATGTGAGGCGGTTGACCGTGCGCCATTTGGCGGCATTCGACAACCAATTCGACGGCTTGGCGTGTTATCAGACTCAGCGTTCCCTGTTCACGGATTTATATTTGCACGACAATCCTGGTGCCGGCATCTCGCTGGACCTCGCCTTTGATGACAACGTGATCAGCAACGCTGTGCTCGTCGCGAACGACTTGGGCGTATTTATGCGCGCGAGCCGGGACAACCAATTTTACAATGTGACGATCCACAACAGCCACCATTTCGGGGTGTTCATGGCGGAACACATCCATCAGGCGTCGGAAGCGGTTTGCGCTGACAACGCATTTACCAATCTGACAGCGACCAATTGTGGCGGGGCGGCTTTTCGGGTCAACAACGTGTCTTGCACGAATAACATTCTCATCCGCGCGCAATTCGCCAAAAATCTCAAAGGCGGACTTTCGCTGGTACGACCAAATCTTGTGACGGTCGAGTGACTTTGCTGGTCACCGGCCCATCTGGCGAGGCTGGCATTGCGGCTGGATTCTGAATGAAATTCACTTGCGATACGGTTGAATTCCACAATTTTGGATTGGCAATCGCCGGAACATCCGTATCGTTGACAGGACAAATTTTTTCCAAATATTTATGGCCAAGAAAAAACAGACAAAAATTTCCGGCGGACCGGTTTCGCGATTCATTCAGCATCACTATCGCCATTTCAACGCTGCGTCGCTGGTGGATGCCGCAAAGGGCTATGTAGCGCATCTCGACCGGGGCGGACGGATGATGATCACGCTCGGGGGCGCAATGAGCACTGCCGAACTGGGCCTGTCGCTGGCCGAAATGATCCGCCGAGACAAGGTTCATTTGATCACTTGCACCGGTGCCAACCTGGAGGAAGACGTATTCAACCTCGTGGCGCATGATTACTACGAGCGCGTTCCGAATTACCGGATGCTTTCGGCTGCGGACGAGGAAGCTCTGCTCCGGCGCCACATGAACCGGGTGACGGACACGTGCATTCCTGAAGGCGAAGCCATGCGCCGCATGGAAAAGGCGATGCTGAAAGTCTGGACGGATGCCGACAAGAAGGGTGAGCACTATTTTCCGCATGAATTTTTTTACAAAGTTTTGTTAAGCGGTAAATACGAAAAGTATTACCAGATTGACCCGAATGATTCATGGATGCTCGCGGCTGCCAAAAAGAACCTGCCCATCGTCGTTCCCGGTTGGGAGGACGCGACGCTGGGCAACATGTATGCCGCCGCCGTTATCCGCGGGGACGTGAAAAACGTCCATACCGTCCGTACGGGCATCGAATACATGACGTGGCTGGCGGATTTTTACACGCGGACGACAAAGAAGAGTTCATTGGGGATGTTCCAGATTGGCGGGGGGATCTCCGGCGATTTCCCGATTTGTGTTGTGCCGATGCTGCATCAGGACCTCGAACGCACCAGCGTACCGCTTTGGGGTTATTTCTGCCAGATCAGCGATTCGACCACAAGTTACGGAAGCTATTCCGGCGCGGTACCAAATGAAAAAATCACCTGGGGCAAGCTTGGGGTGAAAACGCCCAAGTACATCATTGAATCAGACGCGACAATTGTGGCCCCGCTCATTTTTGCGCACGTACTCGGGTGGTAAAATGAAACCGAATGATTTTTCCGGCTCCCGCGTACTCGTCACGGGCGGCGCGGGTTTTATTGGAAGTGCGCTGGTCTGGGGACTTAACCGGCATGGCTGCGAGAACATTGTAGTATGTGACATTCTCGGCACGAACGAGAAGTGGCGCAACCTTACCCCCTTGCGCTTCGCGGATTACGTGGAAGCCGATGCGCTTTTGCCGCGTTTACAGAGCGGCGTTCTTGGTAAATTTGACCTGGTGTTGCACATGGGGGCGTGTTCGGCCACGACAGAAAAAGACGCAACCTACCTCATCCGCAATAATTTCGAGTTTACCAAAGACCTCGCCGTCTGGTCGTTGGCGAACAAAGTGCGATTTGTTTATGCCTCGTCCGCGGCAACTTACGGAGACGGTTCGGCGGGGATGGATGACAACGAATTGATTCTGGACTCGTTGCGCCCGTTGAATATGTACGGTTATTCCAAGCATCTTTTTGATTTGCACGCCAAACGCGCGGGATATTTAAATAAAATTGTCGGTTTGAAGTATTTTAACGTTTTCGGTCCCAACGAGGATCACAAGGGAGACATGCGTTCGCTCGTGCACAAAAGTTTTGCGCAAGTGCAACACGAAGGGGTGATCCGGTTGTTCAAGAGCTACCGCAAGGAATACAAAGACGGCGAGCAGAAGCGTGATTTTCTTTACGTCAAGGATTGTGTGGCCATGACTTTGCATCTAGCCGCCACGCCAAAAGCCAACGGGCTTTTCAACATCGGTAGCGGCGGCGCGCGTTCATGGATCGATCTAGCAAACGCGGTCTTTGTGGCATTGAAGAAAAAGTCCAGTGTCAAATTCATCGAGATGCCGGAGACGATTCGGGACAAGTATCAGTACTTCACCCAGGCGAACCTCCTGCGGCTGCGTGGTGCTGGCTATTCCGCCCCGGTGACGTCGCTGGAAAATGCCGTTTTCGACTACATCCGCAAATATCTTCTGCCCGACAAGCGCCTGGATCCGTCCGTGGGGTGAATTTACCTGTAACGCGTTCGGTCATAGTTGGCGTCTGGTTCCATTATCAAGATGAATGCGAAGTTTTGTTTCCGCTTTGCAACGATTATTGCCATTGCCGCTGGTTTCAATCCCGCAAATCAACTTTGCGGCGTTGACTTTGACGCCACGACTGACCGTGTAGGTTCCACCAGCGGGTTTATTCAAGATAAGTATGTCACCCCGGTGAATCAGGTGCTCACGCCTGCCGGCTGGCAGGTTACTCTTCCGGGGATACGACCGAACGCGCTGGCTTTGAGCCCTGATGACAACCTGATGGTGACGGCGGGGAATGGGCCGGTATTGCTGGTTATCGGGGCCCAAACAGGAAAGATTTTACAGCGCGTGCCCTTCCCGTCGGACAGAGCCCGGGAGTCGGCTCCGGTTGCGGAGGGTATTCTGAACCCGGACGAGAACGCGCAGCTTAGTTTTACGGGTCTGACTTTTTCGCCGGACGGCTCGCGCATTTATCTGTCAAATGTTAATGGAGATATCAAGGTCTTTGATGTGGCCAAAGATAAACAGGTCTCGCCGGTGAATGCCTTTCCCTTGCCACCCGCCAATGCACCCGAACGGAAAACGGAAATCCCCGCCGGCATCGCGGTATCGCCGGATGGTCGCAGGATTTACGTTGCCTTAAACCTATCCAACCGCGTTGCCGAGATGGATGCGGTCACGGGCAAAGTTCTGCGAATCTGGGATGTCGGCGTCGCCCCGTACGGCATATTGGATGATGGCAACAAGATTTATGTCAGCAATTGGGGCGGCCGTCGACCGGATGCGGACAGCGTAACCGGTCCAGCGGGACGTGGCACGCTTGTGCGCGTGGATCCGGTTCGTTATATAGCGAATGAGGGATCAATCTCGTTGATTGACCTCAACAGCACCAACCAAACGGAAATTGTCACCGGATTGCATACCTGCGCGCTGGCACTGTCGCCGGACGGAAGATTTCTCGTCGCCGCCAACGATGGGAGCGACACGTTAAGCATTGTTGATACTCGCACGGATAAGGTTGTGGAGACGCTATTTGCGCGGCAGACGCCGGGTGATCCGTTTGGTGCGCAACCGAACGCATTGGCGTTCAGCCAATCGGGCAAGAAACTATTTGTTTGCAATGGTACGCAAAACGCCGTGGCTGTTTTCGATTTCAAGCCGGGCGATTCAAAATTGCTGGGTTTGATTCCCGTCGGCTGGTTTCCCGGTGCGATCGCGTTTGACGCCAACCGAAACCAAATCTACGTTGCGAACATCAAGGGCATGGCCAATGGACAGTCGCATTTCAGTGTATTTCAGTATTACAACACGCTTTCACTGGTCACCGTCCCCTCGGCTCGAGAACTGGCGAAATACACCAGGACAGCGTTAGCCGATTTGAGGTATCCCTTGCTGGCGCAAGCAAAATTGCCACCCCGTGAAGCGGAAGCTCCGCGGCCAGTTCCCGAACGTTCCGGTGAGCCGAGCGTGTTCCAGCATGTCATTTATATCATCAAGGAAAACCGTACATACGACCAGCTGTTGGGCGACGTGAAGGCCGGCGACGGCGACGCCAGCATTTGCACTTTTGGCGAACGGGTGACGCCGAATGAACACAAGCTCGTCCATGATTTTGTGTTGCTCGACAATATGTATTGTTGCGGGGTATTGAGTGCGGACGGCCATCAATGGGCGGACACGGCGATAGCGACAGACTACATGGAGCGCCAGTTTGCAGGCTTTCCGCGCAGTTATCCCTCGGGAGGATTCGGTGACGCCGGACGCGATGCGCTGGCGTATTCGCCTGCCGGTTTTGTTTGGGATAATGCGCTGGCACATGGCAAAACTGTGCGTGATTATGGTGAATTCACCACGACCCACAAGGCGTGGAAGAATCGTAATCACCAAGGTGAGCCGGGTTTTCTTGATTGCTACTGCGATTTTATTGGCGGATCGAATGCTATTACCTATTCCTGCGAACCCGATGTCGCTTCACTGCGCCCCTTCATGGTTTCGAATACAGCCAGCTGGGATCTGGATGTGCCGGATGTATATCGTGCTTCACAATTCATTAAGGAATTGAAAGGTTTTGAACACACGGGCCATTTTCCAAACTTGGTAGTCATGTGGCTGCCCAATGATCATACCAGCGGAACGAAGTATGGATCACCCACTCCCCGCGCGCAGGTGGCTGACAATGACCTGGCCATGGGGCAGATTTTTGACGCCGTCAGTCACAGCAAATTTTGGACGAATACCTGCATCTTTGCGGTGGAAGACGATCCGCAGGCCGGCTGGGACCATGTCAGTGGTTTTCGGACGACCGCTTACATTGCGAGCGCCTATACCCGGCGCGGCGCGGCTGTTCACACGCAATACAACCAGACCAGCATGATCCGCACGATGGAACTGATGCTCGGGCTGCCGCCAATGAACCAGATGGATGCGACGGCAACGCCGATGTTTGATTGTTTCACAAACACGCCAGAGTTCACTGCATTTGAGGCCGTGACGAATAGGGTACCACTGGATGAGATGAATCCGCCGCCCAAAAAAATCGCCAATGTGCAACTCCGCAAGGACGCCATTGTGTCAGCCAGACTGCCGCTTGCCAAAGAGGACCAGTGTCCGGAGGATTTATTCAACCACATTCTTTGGCGCGCCACCATGGGGGTGCAGAAGCCGTATCCCGATTGGGCTGTGAAAGCTGTGGACGACGACGATTAAGATCTTCCGGCGGCCATTTTACCCACTACTTGACAGAAATAATCTTCATGTGTAATATATCCATCACAGATATATCCACCAAAATGGTAAACCGTAAAGTAGATCCGGAAAACATGCTACCGCTTACACCGGCGGTATTTCACGTATTACTGGCACTCGCGGGTGGCGAGCGACACGGTTACGCCATAATGCAGGAAGTGGCAGCAAGCACGGATGGCCGGATTAAAATGGGGCCGGGAACTTTATACGGCACCGTGAAACGTCTGCTGGAGGCGCAGTTAATTGAGGAATCGCATGAACGGCCGGACCCGACCTTGGATGACGAGCGCCGACGGTATTACCGGTTGACCGGGGTTGGCGAGGAAGTGGCTCGGGCGGAGACAAGGCGTTATGTGGCCATTGTCAATATCGCGCGCAGGAAAAACCTGATTGGCGAGACTGCATGAACCCCGATTCCAACGATCGGATGCTGGCGATTTCGCAAAGGGTTTTCTTTTGTTTACTTTTCGTTTACCCCAAAGCACACCGAGACGCTTACGGGGCGGCGATGGGGCAATTATTTCGTGACCAGAGTCGTGACGCGTGGAATGAATCGCGACACTGGGGCTTGGTTAAACTGTGGCTGCGGGTACTGCCGGATCTGGCTAGAAGTTCGTTTATCGAGCGAATGTCAAACCTCAACCCCCGAAAAGCCAAGTCTGATAAAATCGCCGCCTTATGCAGGTGGCCACCACCGGTGACCGTATTTTTTACGGTCGCAACGGTCGTGTTTTTGCTGACCTTGAGCACGAGCATTGCCATCACATATCTTTTGTCGCCCAGTTACGCCAGCACAGTGCGTTTCAAGGTTGAACAAGATATGAGATGTTTTCCTCGCCGGGGCGGTTCACCGACTGCCGGTGCTCCAGGTTTCGACCCTTATTTCATCCAGACGACTTTCGAGATCATGCAGTCAGAGGTTGTTCTGAGCAGCGTGATCGCCAACTTGAATTTAAACGAGAAATGGGGAAAGAAGTTCAATAATGGTGCGACCCTCAAAACCGCTGAAACCATGTTGATTCTCAAGAACAACATGCTGTTGACGCCGGTTCGCAATACCAAGATTGTCGCTCTCACAGTATACGATGATGATCCCATTGAAGCGGCACAAATTGCCAACGCCATGGCCGATTCATACAGGGATTATCGTGAGAGGACACAAGCCGCCGCATTGAAGCAGGTAGCCGTTGATCCGTTGGCGAAGCAGTATGAGTTGGAAGAGACCAGGATCGCAAACGCGAAGATCAAATTGATTTCAATGCGTGAGCAATTAAAAATCGGCAATAAAATCTCAATCAACCCAACCCCATTGGAGCAAGCTTATTGGGATGAGCAGCAGGAGCTTGATCAAATGCTGCAAATGCACAAGTTTTGGAGCTCAAGAATTGAAACCGAAACCCTGGATGCACAATTTCCGAATGCCGATTATTTGGTGCAAGTCATCGACGCCGCCGAGCCAGGAC
>JBEKMT010000106.1:0-18244 GCA_050008355.1 Verrucomicrobiota bacterium | reverse complement strand
AAAGTTCCGCAAGTCCATTGATCTCCTTGAATTAGAACGACTCGCGCCGCAATCGTTTCGATTTGGAGGCTGGCGCTAATGGCAACTTGCAGGCAGCTTGTGGTTAGTGGCCATTCGCTCCCCGATTATATTGGTATTCACAAAGTGATACGTTCTGGCTTCCTGCCTTCGCTGCTGTAAAGCTCGGAACCTCGCTTTCCGTGCGGCTCGGGAATTGAGCCTGACCACCGAACTCTGGTTCGATCCAGCGGTGCAATGATTCATGCAGAGGGCAGGGGGGATAAAACGCTTGGGTGATGCCGATGTTCATGGAGAATGTAATGGCATTCTCTATGCTGAATCTTGTGCTGTCTCGTTCACGCGAGCTTCAACGGTAGGTCGGCATAGTTTTATACCTTGCAGTTCAAAACCGATTCACATGAGCAAAATCAAACCTCGCCCTGGCCTCCACATCTTGGCACTTGCGCTTTCTGTGTTGGGCTTTCCCCTTTTTGCGCGCGCCCAGGGAACCAATATTGGCGTTCTGAATTCTCCGGCGCCGGAAAAGGTCGTTCTTCCGAAATCCGTTCCCGATCCTATCGAACCGTTCAATCGCGCGATGTGGGACTTTAACAAGGCGGTCATGACGGACGTCGTCAGGCCAACCAGCCGCGTTTATCGGTTTGTCGTCGTTAAACCGGTTCGCACCGGCATCGGCAATTTTGGCAAAAACCTGCTCTATCCGGGAAGATTGATCAATAATCTGCTTCAGGGAAAATGGGCTGGCGCGCGTGATGAAACCTGTCGGTTTGTTTGTAACACCACCATCGGTGTTGTCGGGTTCTGGGATGCCGCAACCAAACTGAACATTCCCAAATCCGACGCGGATTTTGGCCAGACGTTTGGTAAATGGGGCTGGCACCCGGACTTTTTTATCATGCTGCCGTTTTTTGGACCGAGCAATGATCGCGATACCGTCGGGCTGGCCGCCGACACCGCGGCCAACCCGTTGATTTATATCATGCCCTACGATTTCAATTGGAGTCGGCCGTTCACTTATCTCGGTCCCTACTCCTATTTTAGCATCTTCGCCACGTATAATAACCTCTCGGATACGGTCGGTGAATACGTGCGTTTCAGCCAGGCGGAGGCCGATCCGTATTCCGAAATCCAATATGCCTGGACGTTTGCCCGCGCCATTCGGGTGGCGGATTTTCAAGTGAAAGGCACCCAGGACCCGGCTTCTCTGGAAACGTTGGAATCTGTTTTCTTCACCTTCAAAGACCCGGAATTCCCCAGCCATGGCCAGACCCGCTCCGTGCTGATTCCCGCTACGGGCAAAAAATTAAAATTTACCTATTGGCTGCAACCCGGATCGGCGAACGTGGTTTATATCGTTTCCGGACTGGGCAGTCATCGGTTGGCCGAAGCATCCATTGCGCTGGCTGAGTTGGTATACAAAAATGGCTTCTCCGCCGTTGTCATCAGCAGCCCGTTTAACTCTGAGTTCATGGAACACGCTTCGACCGTCGACTTACCGGCATATCTGCCGGCGGACGGTCACGACCTCCACGTCGCACTGACAGATATTGACCACCATTTGCATGAGTTGTATCCGCGCCGCCTGGGCAACAAGGCGTTGCTCGGTTATTCCATGGGCGCGTTTGAGACTTTGTATATCGCGGCCACGGCCCCGACCAACCATCTGCTTCATTTTGACCGTTACGTTGCCATCAACACACCTGTTCGCATCGCCCAGGGAATATCCAAACTTGACGAATTTTATCGCGCGCCGTTGGAATGGCCGGTCTCCGAACGCAGTAATGATCTGGAAAACACGTTTTTGAAAGTGGCCGCTTTGAGCCGGGGCAATCTCACTCCTAGAACGTCCCTGCCTTTCAGCGCCATCGAATCCAAATTCCTCATCGGACTTACCTTCCGGCTCGACCTGCGGGACATGATCTACAGCAGCCAACGGCGGAATAATCAGGGCGTCCTGCAGCACCGGATCGACGATTGGCGACGCTACCCGATATACCAGGAGATCCTTCAATATTCCTTTCAGGATTA
The DNA here is from genome assembly GCA_050008355.1 of Verrucomicrobiota bacterium. Taxonomy (GTDB): domain Bacteria; phylum Verrucomicrobiota; class Verrucomicrobiia; order Limisphaerales; family UBA11358; genus UBA11358. Next base: position 16,195 of record JBEKMT010000106.1, on the reverse strand, counting down.
TTTTCAAAAATTTGTCATCCCGTACTATCAGCATCACGGTTTGGCCTCGGACACCGCGGAAACCTTGCAAAAAGCTGGCGACTTGCGGACTTATAATTCCGGCCTGCGCGCCAACCCCGACATCCGTGTCATCGTCAACGAAAACGATTTCCTGCTCACAGACGATGACCTGACGTGGCTTCGGGATACCTTCGGTCCGAAACAGTTGACGGTATTTAAGCGGGGCGGTCACTTGGGAAATCTCGTCAACCCGACTGTGCAAAAGTCCATTTTGGCTGCGCTTACGCCGATGAGACCGCCCGCTCCTTTTCCTGCAGCGCCGCTGAAGAATGGACCTCCGTGATTTCGGAAGCAATTGCCCCCATCGCCTCGCTTCTTCCGTTTATATTTCGCACCTGCTGGCTGCCTTGACCTCATCCCTTTTGCAGAATTCTTGGAACTCAACCAAACACGCCATTTAAACAGATCGGTGCCGGAGAATAACCGGAGCGGAGTGGAATAAAGTTCTTGCATACCGGTGGAACCGAAAGAGAATCACAAAAGGGGCCCGCGCGTGTCGTGGGCTGGAAACCAATTGGGAAATGTCAAATGACGCCGATTCGATGAATTTTTCCGGCAAACAAACCCGCAATCGCGCTTTTACCCTGATTGAACTGTTGGTGGTTATCGGCATCATCGCGATTCTGGCGGCGTTGTTGCTGCCCGTGTTAAGCCAGTCCAAAATCCGGGCGCAGACGATCGCCTGTTTGAATGACGTTACGCAACTCCAGCTGTGCTTTCACCTTTACACCGGTGACAACAACGATTTTTTACCACCCAACAATTTTGTCTATGACGCAGGCACCGGCCAGCCCTTCGCGGGCGACGTGGGACCTTCCTGGTGCACCAACCTCGCCCCCTTCGATGCCCGTCCCGATGGCATACGAAACGGGTTGCTCTATCAGTACAATAATTCGGTGCCGATTTACCACTGTCCCGCCGACCAGTCCACCCTCGAAATCCCCGGCGGCAACCCGCTTCCCCAACTCCGCCTCCGCAGTTACAATATGAGTCAGTCCATCAACGGCCTGAATTATGCCGGTGAGGCCGCGCAATACTTTCCGCATTACCGCAAATTGACGACCATCCGCAATCCGGCGCCGGAAGCGCTGCTCGTGTTCCTTGACGAGAATGAGAACACCATCCTCGACACGCAGTTCGGCATTCCCGTGGCCGGATCGAATGAATATGGGACTTGGTGGGATATGCCCGCAAACCGGCACGGTCAGGGCTGTAACCTTTCATTTGCCGACGGCCACGTTGAACACTGGAAATGGAAAGTGCCAAAGGTCGTCAATGTGGTGACCTGGCCGCCCCAAAACAGCCAGCGGGTTGGCAATGATGAATGGGATGATTACCACCGGATGGAATCCGGTTTCCTGCAAACCCTGGATTAGGGGACCGGGTTAACGGCTTGCCGTGGTCTCAAAACCTGATGCGTCAATCATCACGGAAATAATCCGCGAATCCTTTTGGCCTCGCGCACACGCTGGATGCCGGCCGCCAATGCTGCCATGCGCATGGAAATTTTCTGGTCACGGGCGCCTTTCACGATGCGGTTATAGGCCTGGTCTAGGATCTGGTAAAGCTTTTGCATCACTTCCGTCTCGCTCCAGAAAAAGCTTTGCAAATCCTGCACCCATTCAAAGTAAGACACGATGACGCCGCCCGCGTTGCATAAAATATCCGGCAAAATAAAGAGGTCATCGCGTTGCGCCAGAATTGCGTCCGCCTCCGGCGTGGTTGGCCCATTGGCCGCCTCCGCTAGAATGCGGCACTGGATGCCTGCGGCGTTTTTCTCCGTGATCTGCCGTTCGAGCGCTGCCGGCACCAGAATATCACAGGGCGTCAACAGCACTTCTTCATTGGAAACGGGCTCGCCTTCAGCATAGCCGCTTACCATGCGCTGCTCCGCGACATGCTGCGCCAGTTTTCGCAGATTCAATCCGCGCGGATTGACCACGCCGCCGGAGACATCGCTGATCGCAATGATTTTTGCTCCATAATCTTCGAGGGTTTGCGCGGCAATCGATCCAACATTGCCGAAGCCCTGGACGGCCACGGTGGCACCTTTCAAATCCAGGCCGATGGTGTCGGCCGCCCGCGCCACCAGATAGGCCACGCCACGCCCCGTGGCTTCGCGCCGGCCCAGTGAACCGCCCAGCGAAACCGGCTTGCCCGTGACAATGCTGGGCTCGGAATAGCCCAGGTGCATCGAGTACGTATCCATGATCCATGCCATCACCTGCTCATCCGTGCCCATGTCCGGCGCCATGATATCCACTCGCGGGCCGATGAACGGGATCATTTCCTGCGTGTAACGGCGGGTCAGCCGCTCCACTTCATGCGGCGACATCCGGTGCGGGTCGCACGCAATCCCGCCTTTGGCGCCACCGTACGGGAGTCCGGCGAGCGCGCATTTCCAGCTCATCCACATGGACAATGCCGCAACTTCTCCCAGCGTGACCTCGGGGTGATATCGCAATCCGCCTTTCGTCGGGCCCAGGGTCAAATGATGCTGAACACGATAACCGCTATATACTTTCATGGTGCCATCCTCTTGCGTGATCGGCAGTGACACTATCATGGCTCGCTTGGGGAACTTCAGGCGCGGGCGCTCGGATTCGGGCAATTGCAGGTGGTCGGCAACCTGGTCGAACTGACGGCAGGCCATTTGAAATGTGGGATGATCATAAGCTTCCATGGCCGCAACATAAAAGAGTAGCTGATTCGAAACAAGCTGGACCTGTCGCGGCCCGCCGGCTTCGCGGCGCCAGGGCAGCGGCAACCGAATGACGGCGGTTGCCGGGAGTTTGTGGCCAGTCTTCAACAGTGTTACCGAATAAATCCATTGCCGGAAGACCCGCGCGGAATGCCGGCTCTTTTTTGTCTGTCGGGCAGACCAGAGACGAGACGGGTCGGAATCGGACATCGCCCAATGATTCAATGCTTGGAAAATCGCGGTGTTCCGTGGCCATTTGAACACTCCTTGCGTTAACTAACCGTCACTGTCTCACTGTTGGCCACTCCGTTCACCGACACTCGGCGTTTCTGTGGTGTTGAGGCCCGAAAAGGTAAGGCGGCAAGCGGGGCGTTCCTCCTTGACCTTGACAATCAAGTTCTTTCGAGATACCAAGCACGAACTATTCACTGATGGACCTCAGAACTAACTACCATGGTAAAGCGTGGCGCGGCCAGTCCTCTCCGTTGTGGACCTTAATTCTCCTCGCCTGGACGCTTGCTGTTACCGATGCGATCGCGGATCAATGGTCCTCGTCATACTTTTCCTCTTTGGCGCCCGCCCTTTTTTACAACTGGGACGATTCGTCGCTTCCAAGTATTCCCGGTCTAACGTTTACTTCCTACCCAAACGACTATGGCGGGGAAGCCCCGATTAATTTTATTGAAGCCGGTCTGGCCCCATTGGCGTTGGAAAACGTTTCCGGCCCGGCCGGATACTCGGTTCCGCAAATCAGTTTTAACCCGCCTGTGCAAGCTGTCGGAGGATATCCTTTCCCTCTTGATTCAGGGAAAAATACGATTACGGAGACCGTGTACGACCAGAATTCGAATGTTTTGGATTCTGCTTCCGTAACTGTGTACGAGTACGGGAGTCCAGTCTTTCTTGGCCTTGGCGAAACCACCACCAACATTTATCGGGTTCAATGGCAATACTCGACCGCTGGCTTTATTGGCGTGGCTAACATCATATATCAACCAGGGCCTTCAATAGTACTTGGCAACACCGTATCGTCATCCACGAACATCGCATTTCAGTTTCAATCTCTGGGAGGCCACACAAACACAATCCAATTCTCCACTGATTTGGCCTCTGGCAGCTGGACGACTTTGAGCAATCTTACCTCCCTCGGGAATGGTGCCATGCAGAAAATAACCGTTCCGACGACCAACGCCCCGGCTGGCTACTTTCGCGTACAAGCGTATTAATCCCGCTCCGTCGTTCAGTCGCTGCTGGTCCCGCTGAAATCTTTTAAGCGCACAAAAGATTTGGTCCGCCGTGTAAAAATATCGTAGATGGGCCGCCTGTTAGGGCGCACAGTCAATAAATAAAAATTGTCCGTTCCCGATTTTCCTTTCTTGGGCTTGCCATGCAAACGGCGCATAACCTTCAATCAATTCGATCCAGTATCTTCTTCGCTGATTTCGAATCCTTCCTGCACAAGGGGATTCGCTCAGTCACCCATCTGGTTCTATCATTTGGGGTCTTTAAACAAGCTTCCGTGTCCGGGTTCCGCCAGAGGCGGAACCAGACGTGCAAAGGTGGAAGCTCCAGCTAAAGAGGGTGAATTCAAGTAATCTCGCTAATACAGCAAATGCAGCCTCCTAAATTCTAGTTTCTATGTCAAGATTCTAGCTCAATACGTGACCGTCCCGTTTTCTTGCTCTCCAATGCTGCTAAGGTCAGTGGCCATGAAAGACCAAGTCAATATTGACTCCTTCAGCGCAGAAAGCCCGCAAACGAAAAAACGAACCCAATCGCCATCCCTAAACCCTGATCCGGAAACGGTAAACGCTCCGACCCGTCATCCGTCCCGTTCTCCAGAAGGCCGTCGATGGAGGAAACCCTGGCGACCGAGGATTCGCAAAACATGCAAAACGAAAAAACGAACCCAAATCACGACCTCTATTCCAGCGCCAACGCTGCGACCCAACTCCAGCCCGGGGCAACCGCCCTGGGTATCCAAACCACAAAAATCCAAAACCCTGAAGGGATGCCCTAAATAGTCACAACTGGAATCCCAAAATCCAAATCTGCGAACTCGGCGGAGAGCAACTTGGTCTCGATCGCCTGGCGGTCCCGCTCATCGGGTGGTACCAATGCGCCGTCCTGTCGTGTTGTCTGATCGGCGTGTCTCCGTGCTCCCTGGGACCGGCGAAAGAGGCCTGGCGCGCGAGGCCTCGGTAATGCGGGCAGCAACAAATTGTGCAAAACGAAAAAACGAACCCAAATCACGACCTCTATTCCAGCGCCAGCGGTGCGACCTAACTCTAGCCCGGGGCAAACGCCCTGGGTATCCAAACCGCAAGAATCCAAAGCCCTGAAGGGGCGTTCTAAAAACTCACAACTGGAATCGCACAACCCACATCCGCGAACAGGGCGGGGAAAAACTTGGTCCCGAGCCTCGCCCATCGGGCAACTCATCACTTACCACTCACCACTCATCACTTCCCAAAAACATGAACGCACCCAAATACAAAACCCACCGAAATATCATTGCCAGCAATCGCAACCGTTATCTCAGAATTCACGAAGTTAAACTGACCGCTATGAGAGAAAGCCTGAAATCATTTTCTGAAATGACTCGCTGGCTGCGGCAGCAGGACGAGGAATGTTCGGTTGCCAGGCTCAAGGAGTTTTTTCGCCATCGCCAGCACCTCAACAAAATGGAAAATCAATGGTATGAAATGAACGCGTCGAAGGAACGCTCCGGCGCCCTGCAGGAGTTTTTGGCCAACAACCCTCCGCCCGACCTGGCCACTGTGACAACGCTGCTTCGCTTCTTGATCTTCCAACTCGCCACCGGCGGAAAGATTACCAACGAATCTATTAAATTGATGGACAGGTTGGCCCGCACGGTGATGACGCACGAACTCGCACTTAAACAATTGGAGATGGACTCCGGCGAACCAAAACAAACAGCCTGCGAAGTACCCGACTTCGACAATACCGAAAAAATTGCCGCTATGCGGAAAGCTGCGTTCCAGGAGGCGGAGGATTTGCTGGCCTCCGGTAGGTTGGTCATTCCGGAATAAAAGTGCGGGCGAGAATCTAGAATCAAGTTGCTGTATAAATACCATGAAACGCAATCAACGCCCTTATCAGGCCGTGGCCCTGGGCATTCAAAAGCATAACCGCATTGTCGGTTATTACTGGGCGCGACGGTGTCGCAAGTCCACAACCGCCGGCAATATTTATTTTCAGGAGATGGCCGCGGAACCCGGACGCACGGTGATCAACTGTTCAGCCTCGCTCGCCCTTGGCAAGGAATCCATCGGCATGACGCTCTCCGCGTTGGAACATGCGGAAATGCTGGCCGCCGAAGCTGCGGCCGTCCGCACCAGCTTTGAGACCAACGCGGCGGAAAATGGCCTGAATTTCAAGGTTGCCAATGCCGCTACCGGCAAGGAATACCAGACCCGACTCACCGAAAAGGAATTCACCGAGCTGTACCGGGCGCGGGCGATGGAGTTGCGACTCTATTTCAATAAGACCCAATATTCGCGTGAATTGATCCTGGCCCCGAGCGTGCAGACATTTCGCAGTTACCGCGCGTTGGTGGGGTTTGACGAATTTGGATATATGCCGGTCAACATGGCGCGGGACCTGATCAACTCCGCGGACGCCATGATGCGGGACACGCCGGACCGGCGGCTCCTTTTTTTCTGCAATCTCTCCCTCGGCGACAATCATCCGTGGTTCGAGATGACCCTGCCTCGCACCACCAACGCCGCCTCCGAGGAGGAACAATTCCCCGCGGACCCGGAAGGACACCTTTATCGGGGCCAAACCGGCATGCTCATCCACCGTGTCGCGCTCAAAGATGCCTACGCAGCCGGGCACTTGCTCTACGACGACAAAGGCCGGCCCATGACGTACTCACAATGCCAGACTTTCCCTCAAATTCGGGGCGGCTGGGATACCAGCTACGCGCTTAATCACAAGCCCGGAGGGGCAAGCGCGCTGGACATCGTCGCCATGGTGACGGCCCAACGCCGCGGCGCGGAGGTTCATGCGGGGGTTCCCCTATGCAATTTTGTCTATGTGCAGAACGAAGCCGACTTCACGTACGCCCTGAACCTGCTCCGTGCCGCTCTGCGTGGGGGTGCGGTCGGCATTGGTCTCGACGTTGCCACCACCACCGCCCAGATCAGCAACCCTTCGAGCGTGACAGTGCGCGAAAAAATCGGCATCGATCGCTACGACCGGCTGAAACTCGTTTGGAAAGAACGCAAACCGCAAATCGCTCGCGACCGTCTCAGGCAACTTATCCGGCTCATCCGCAACCGTCCCCAGGGCGGCGGTGCCCGCCGCCTCTGTGTGGACGCCAGTAATGAACGTTACTTTGCCGAAGAGACCGCCGACCTCCTCGCGCCGCTTGTGCCCGTGCGACTGGTCATTGCCGGCAACCCGGTTGCACCGCGGCCCAGTGGCTATTCCGAACGGGACGGCCACATCAATTACAAGACCTGGCTGGGCGACCTTGAAGCCACCAATGTCAATGAAGGCCGTCTCGCCCTGCCTGCGGACGATTATATCAAGGCGGATTACCGCATGGTGCTCAAAGATGGCGGTCGCTTTCATTGCATCCCGGATCCTCAAACGGGCGCCCACGGGGATACTTTTGATTCCGGCAAACTTGCCGAACTCGCCTTGCTTGGCACCGCCGGCAGCATCATCTTCGGCCCCAGTGGGCGGGGTGCGGAGATTCTCGCCGCTCGACGGGACAGAAGTGTGAGCGGGTGAACCCAAATGCCGCACGGGTTTAATTCTGCGATTGCGCAACGATGTCAGTCAGGTAGCTTTGCTGGCACCTGAATAAAATGAATCCTTCAAAAATATCTTTTTTGTCTCTGCTGTCGGCGGTTTTGTGGCAATTCTCCCTCGCTTCAAGTCAGGCCGCACTCGCGCCCGGAAATCTCGAATGCGAATATCATTTTGATCCATTGGGAATTGACGCTGTGCCGCCGCGTTTGACCTGGCAGGTGGAGTCCAAAGACCGTGACCAACACCAGACCGCTTACGAAATCCTGGTCGCCAGTGATGAAAAGTCTCTGCAGCAGAATCTCGGCAACGTTTGGGACAGCGGCAAAATCGCCAGCGACCAGACCTTCAATGTTGAGTACGCCGGCAAACCGCTGAGTTCGCGCGAGGTTTGTTTTTGGAAGGTCAAAGTCTGGGATCAATCGGGTGCGGCATCGGATTGGAGCCCGCCGGCCCGGTGGAGCATGGGACTCCTCAACTCCAACGATTGGCAGGCCAGTTACATTAGTTATCGCGACATGACCCCCGTTTACACCAATCGCAACGGGCTGTTTCTGCCCGCCGCCCGCCAATACCGCAAGGAATTTGTTGCCCCCAAACAAATCCAGCGCGCAACGATTTACGCCACCGCTCTGGGTATCTATGAACTGCACCTCAACGGCCACCGCGTTGGCGATGCTGTATTCGCGCCGGGTTGGACAGATTATCGTCAGCGGGCCTATTACCAGACTTACGACGTGACCAAATTAGTCAACGCCGGCACCAATGCTGTCGGCGCCTGGGTCGCCGATGGCTGGTATTCCGGTTACATCGGTTTCGGTCTCTGGGTCGGTTTGGGTACCGAAAAAATCGGACGCTATACTTACGGAAAAACTCCGGCATTCATGGCCCAACTCGAAATCGAGTATACGGACGGCTCGCGTGATACCATCGTCACGGATCCCACTTGGAAGGTGACTGGAAATGGCCCGATCGACCAGGCCGATATTTTGATGGGGGAACGTTACGATGCCCGGCGCGAACTGTCCGGCTGGGCCGATCCCGGCTTCAATGATTCCGCTTGGGATCCCGCCATTGTGGCGCAGGACAATGGCAGCGTGCCGGTCAAGTTTTATACCGCAGTCCAGGATGGAACCAACGCCGAATCGGCCGATGTCGAAGGCATTGACCGGGACATTGGTTTTCAGCGGCCCCCGGTGCTGCAAGCGTCTCCTGGCGTCCCCGTGCGCCCGCTCGATCAGATCAAACCCATCGCCATCACCTCGCCGACCAACGGTGTTTATATCTTTAATCTGGGGCAAAACATTTCCGGTGTCGCCCGTCTCAGGGTCAAAGGTCCGGCCGGCACCCAAATCCAGTTGCGTTACGGCGAGATGCTCTATCCCGACGGCACCTTGATGACGAAAAACCTCCGCAAAGCCCGCGCCACGGATTATTACATTTTGCGCGGCGATTCCGGGGTCGAAATTTACCAGCCGCGCTTTACTTATCACGGCTTTCAATATGTCGAAGTAACCGGCTATCCGGGCAAACCCGGGAAGAACGCCATCACCGGTATCGCGATTCATTCTGCTACGCCACCCACCAGCGATTTTGTCTGTTCCGATCCGGTGCCAAACCAGTTGTTCAAGAATATCCGCTGGACCCAGTACGATAATTTTGTGGACATCCCCACGGATTGTCCGCAGCGCGACGAGCGTTTTGGCTGGATGGGCGACGCGCAAACTTACATTCGCGCGGCCACCTACAATGCCGACGTTCCAGCTTTTTATACTAAGTGGTTGCAGTCTGTCATGGACGCACAACGTCCTAGCGGCACTTTTCCCGGTTACTGTCCGTCCCCGTTCGACGGCGGCTTGGATCATGGCATTGCCTGGAGCGATGCCGGCGTGATTTGTCCGTGGACCATCTGGAAAATTTATGGCGACACCCGGATCGTTCAGGACTGCTGGCAGCCCATGGTCAGGTTCATGGATTGGCGCAAGCGCACCAGCCGGGATTTTCTCGGCATCAACCAGGGTAACGACTGGGGCGACTGGTTGTCCTTCGGCGGCAAAACTCCCCTGGATTTTCTCGATACTGTTTATTTTGCCTACACCTCGCATATGATGTCCGAGATGGCTGCCGCCACCGGCAAGGATCAGGAATCCGCGACCTATCAGCAGCAATTTGAGGACATCAAGCAAGCCTTCAACACCAAATATGTGAACCCGGACGGTTCCCTTTCCGTGGACACGGAAACCGCCTATGTGCTGGCCTTGTATGTGAACCTGTTGCCTGACAACTTGCGGCGAACGGCCGGCGAAATTCTCGCCGGGAAAATCAACGCCAGCGCCACCAATGACAATTCCGGCATCACCACCGGCTTTTTGGGCACTCGCCCATTGCTGCCGGTTTTATCCAGCGTCGGCCAGAATGATCTCGCGGTTAAATTATTCCAAAGCCGTAAGTTTCCGTCCTGGGGTTACGAGGTGGAGCAGGGGGCGACCACGGTTTGGGAACGCTGGAATGGTTACACCAGGAAGGATGGATTCAACGATCCCGGCATGAACTCCTTCGCCCATTACTCGCTCGGCGCGGTTTGCGAATGGATGTTCTTTGACCTGGCTGGCATTGACACCGACGGGGTCGCCTACAACCACATCATCGTCCGGCCAACCCCGCCAGCCGCCGGCAGCAATCACGACGTCAAACCGATTGATTGGGTCAAGGCACACTACGATTCGATCCACGGGCGCATCAGCAGTGAATGGCGCCAGACTGGCGGCAGATTTGAATTGAAAGTGGTGATCCCGGCCAACACCACCGCCACGGTCTATATCCCGGCCAGGGGCATTGAAACCGTCACGGAAAGCAGCCACGCCCTCGACGCGGCTCCCGGCGTGAAATCAGTCAAAATGGTCGATGAGCGCGCCGCAATCGACATCGGCTCCGGCAGCTACGATTTCGTTTCCGTCCAATAATTGCCCTTGCGCAGTCCACGGAAAACGGCGGAAAATTCTCCGGGTTTCAGCCGGCCAAAACGGCGCGCGTAAGTGCGCTCCTCTCCGTCGGCAAAAGAAATCTGGAATGCAAAACCGACTTCGTTAATATTAAGAAAAATATAATCTAATTCATTGTTATGCCAATTTCACCTCTCGCCGGGAAACCGGCCCCCCAAGAATTGCTCGTGGACCTGGCCCGGCTGGAACGTGATTACTACGAACGTAAGCCCGACGTCAGTGACCCGAATCAATTGGTTAGTTTCGGCACCAGCGGGCATCGCGGATCTTCGTTCAACGGCACTTTTACCGAGGCCCACATTCTCGCGATCACCCAGGCTATCTGCGATTATCGCCGCGGTCAGCATATCAACGGCCCGCTGCAAATGGGCAAGGATACCCATGCGCTCTCCACACCGGCGCAACGCACGGCACTCGAAGTTCTCGCCGGCAATGACGTCCAGACCGTCATTCAACGCGACGACGGTGTGACACCCACACCCGTCATTTCGCGCGCCATCATCGTCTACAACCGCGGACGCACCAGCGGACTCGCCGATGGCATTGTCATCACCCCATCACACAACCCGCCGCAGGACGGCGGTTTCAAGTATAACCCGACCAATGGCGGCCCCGCTGACACCGACGTGACCCGCTGGGTGCAGGACCGCGCCAACGAACTGTTGCGCGGCAATAATTCGGGAGTCAAGCGCGTGCCGTTTGCCGCCGCACTCAAAGCCGCCTCCACCCACCAGGAGGATTTTGTTCTGCCCTACGTCGAAGATTTGCGAAACGTCGTCGACCTGGATGCCATCCGTGCCGCCGGTTTGAAGCTCGGTGTGGATCCGCTCGGCGGCGCGGCTTTGCCTTATTGGGAACCAATCAATTCCATTTACCACCTCGACATCAAGGTCGTAAATCCGCGGCTCGATCCAACGTTCTCGTTCATGTGCGTGGATCATGACGGAAAAATCCGCATGGACTGTTCCAGCCCGTACGCCATGGCAAGCCTGGTCCGTCTCAAGGACCAATTCCGCGTCGCCTTTGCGAATGATCCCGACTCCGACCGGCACGGAATCGTAACCCCGTCCGCGGGCCTCATGAACCCGAACCATTACCTCGCCGTGGCCATCGGCTATTTACTCACTCATCGTCCGCAGTGGAAATCCACCGTGGCCATTGGCAAAACTCTTGTCAGCAGCAGCATGATTGATCGTGTGGTCAATAAATTGGGACGTCGCTTGTGCGAAGTGCCGGTCGGTTTCAAGTGGTTTGCGCCCGGGTTGTTCGATGGCTCTTTTGGCTTTGGCGGTGAAGAAAGTGCCGGCGCCAGTTTCCTGCGACGCGATGGCACTGTGTGGACCACGGACAAGGACGGCCCCATCATGGATTTGCTCGCCGCTGAAATCACCGCCCTCACCGGGAAAGATCCCGGTGAACATTTCCGCGATTTGACTGCGGAATTCGGCACACCCTACTACACGCGCATCGACGCGGCCGCGACCCCGGAGCAAAAGGCGAAACTGGGCAAGCTGTCACCGGAAGCCGTTAAGGAATCCCAATTGGCGGGGGATACTATCACCGCCAAGCTGACCCGCGCACCGGGTAACCACGCCGCCATCGGCGGTTTAAAAGTGGTGACCGCGGCCGGCTGGTTCGCTGCCCGTCCCTCCGGCACGGAAAACATCTATAAAATTTATGCCGAAAGCTTTCGTGATGCCTCGCACTTGCAAACCATCATCAACGAGGCCCAGACCATCGTGAACAATGCTCTGGCGGCCTGAGAGGTTCGAGCCAAGATTTTGAATTTCGGATGTTGTTGTTTGGAACGTTAGTTCTGGATACCGGATTCTGTCTGCTTTCTTCTCATGCGCTTCCCTGTCCATTTGCATTTCTGGCAGCTTCCGCAGAGTCACCTTCATCGACCGACGTGATGCTTACGGTGTCGGCGGCTTTTGCCCTTCAGCAATCTTGCCCGTGTTGGCCGGTTGGTCAATGCTCCGGCGTGTTGGCCAGACGGCCATCCGGTCGAGTATTCGATCGCGGACAATCAAAGTATGGAAAAGCACAGCGCCGATGTGCGCCAGAATCGCCGCGAAGAAAAGGAAGGCCAGGATGCTGTGGGTCTTGCGAAGTAAGGCGTAAAGCATCGGGTTCGCCGGCAGGATTGACGGCAGGTGGACCGCGCCAAACATTACAATCGGATAATGCCCGGCAGACAGCATTGCCCAGCCAACCAGCGGTTGCGCGATCATGAGCGCATATAACAAATATTCGGATAGTGATGCGATTTTTCGTTCACCTGCAGACATGGTTGGCGGGAATGGGGGCAGTGTTGTGAACATTCGATTGATCAGCCGGATGATCGCCAAAATGAGAACGGCGATGCCCAAAGGCCGGTGGATCGCCACGAGCCGATGGTAATCCGCTAGTGACGCAACCATCGCGATTCCAATGAACAGCATGGCCAATATCATCGCGGCCATCACCCAATGAAGGAGACGCGAGCGAAGCACGAACTGCGTCTGTGGAATGGGCGCGCTCATTTCTCTGTTTCCTCGCTCGAGACAGGGCTGGGGCTTTTTTCTTCGCCTTCGCGCCGGGTGAACGACTGCGAATAAACAGCGGAACGAGCGCTCAGGAGCGGATCGTCCGACGGGGAAATGCCTTCAGGTAAAATCAGCGGGTCGAAGTTTAAGTCGCGCGCCGGGCTGGTGTCATCGCTTTCGATGTGGTCCACAACCACCGTCCCGACCTCCACACTTTTGCGGTCCGATGGCCACGGCAGGGTGGCGTCGTCCGTCGGGTCGCCGGGTTCCGCAATCGTGAGCAGCAACCGCCATTTCAACGGTCCGCGGTGGACTGCGGCGATGAGCGAGTCGAACAAATAGTTCTTGTTCGCTGGCGGCGCAGACTGGGAGTTCGTTCCCTCCGGGTTCTCGGGAACCACCGACCAGCGGGCCCATGTTTCCTTTCCATTCGCATCCGTAAAGCGAAAGGCATTGAGACCGTTGAATTCACTGTTCTCGAAGCCGGAGGATATCGTGCGCGCGCCGATGATTTTCACCGCGGCTGCGAACTCGGGATGCGCGTCAACAAATGCGTGCATTTTCTCCGGGTCCGGCTTCCCGGTGGCGGGATCCGGCGCCGAGGCCAGCAACTGGTCGTAAAACGCCTGCGGGGTCCGGAAGGGGAACACCGGGAGATTGATCATGGCCGTTCGCCATTCGTCGGCACCGGGAAGTTGGAAGCAAATTCCGAGACCGCGGACCGTTTGTGCCGTATCAGCAGCGTCCGGCATTCCACCGCCCAGGGAAAACCTGCCGAGGATCGGCACGCGGCCTTGTTGAAAAACCTTTGCCTTGGAAAACTCCGCGCCGCTCCCGTTACTCTCAAAATACCCGGCAACACAAACACCCTTGCTGTGGTTGCGCCGAAAACCGGGGTGCTTGCCGCCGACCTGCTCCAACCCGTCCACAAAACGTGCCGGCGTTAGCTGATGCGGAGAAAGCCAGCCGCCGGCATACAGGAACAGCACGGCGAGGCCACCGACCAGCACGGTGATTACGACCAGACGGAGCGCCAATGCTCCAGTCGCGAGTTTCTGATGAGATGTCGGCGATTGCTCCATGCGACGGTTCGATCCTCACTGGTATTTCCCATTTGGATCCCTGCCCGCAAACAGCCTAGGCCCGGTCGCAAAATTCTTCCGTTTCCACAATTTTGCAAGTCCTTTTTTCTAAGCTGCAAAAGCCGCCGGTTTCGACGTGCCCTGTTGGAATCATCTGAGCGCCGTCAGGGGCCGCTGACGGCGGATTAAATGTAGTGACCGCGACTGGCTGGTTCGCTGCGCGTCCCTCCGGCTGGCGACAAAATCTCCGCTTTGTTCATCAGGATAACACCCCATTTGACTTTGCTCATCAGTGGGCTACGTTCCAACTATGAACAGCTTAAAGGAGTATTTATTGGACAGGACTGTTGCCTTCACTGCTCCCTTCGTTTTGGGAGCTGTGGTCTTGGCAACTGTGACTGGATGTGTCGGTTTCGTGGGCGGGGGAGGGGACGTTGACGTGGTCGCACCCGGTCCGGATGTTTACCTTTTCGGGGGCGGATATGATCGGGGGCGGGATGTGCACGCTTACAGCGATCGTGGCCATGCCAGTAGGGCAGTGGCCCACGGCGGGGGCGGCGGACACGGAGGCCGGCGTTGATCCACAGACACAATAAACGATTTAACCGACTTATGAAATTTTCAAGCCAATTGATATCTCAACCAATTCGCATCCTCTTGATGATCGGATGGCTCGCGGGCGCCGGAAGTATTCTGTCAGCCCATGCCCAGACCAACAGCCCGGACGTGACCCAAAAGCTGTTTGCCACCCCGGACGACGCCGTCAAAGCCTTGCAGACCGCTGCCGAGGCCAAGGACAAAGCCGCCCTCCGCGAAATTTTCGGCCCGCAGGTGGACGAACTGATGACCGGCGACCCCGCGCTGGACGCAAACAACGCGCAACATTTTGCCGATGCCATGGCTCAGGGCTGCAACCAGGTGAAAGCTGACTCCGGCAACATTACTCTCGATATTGGGACCAATGAATGGCCGATGCCAATTCCGCTCGTCCAAACCAACGGCCAATGGTATTTCGACACGGCAGCGGGCAAGGAGGAGATTATTGCGCGGCACATCGGAAAAGATGAGTTGAATGCCATCGGTGTTTGCCGCGCCTATGTGACGGCCCAGCAATCCTACGCCCGACTGAACCCGGAAGGAAATCAGGGAACTACTTATGCCCTTCATTTCAAGAGCACTCCCGACAAAAAAGACGGCCTTTACTGGCCGGCGGGTAATAATGAACCGATTAGCCCCTTCGGATCTTTGGTCGCCGCAGCTTCTGCCGAGGGATACGGTCACAGCGAAGGCTCAGGTCGGAAACCTTTTCATGGTTATTATTTCCGAATCCTCACCCGTCAGGGCGATGCTGCACCAGGCGGAAAATTAAACTACCTGAGCCACGGCAACCTCACGGGCGGTTTTGCTTTGGTCGCGTACCCGGAGAATTGGGACCAATCCGGCGTCATGACGTTCATCGTCAATCAGGACGGCAAAGTCTATCAGCAGAATTTTGGCGAAAAGACCTCCCATATCGCCACGCGAATGAAAGAATATAACCCGGACGGGGATTGGACCCTGGTGACTGACGAGGGTGTAACCGATGCAGCTTCGGAGTGATGGCGATTACCATGCTACAATAGTCGTATAGCGCCTTATGATTGGATCGGGCTGACTGGTGGATCAGCACTCGGCCAGGTTGCACCGGAATGAAAGTCAACCGGAGTTGCTTGAGTCTTTTGGCGGGTTGAAAATTTCTGGGTGCTCGCCATGCGGGAACCCAGGCAAGAGCGTTAATGTTGGACTTGCTCCACCAATCTGCGGCGGACGGCTTGCATCCGCTTGATCACAATTTCTGAAAAGCGCTTCATCAGTTCGTAACCAAGGTCATGGTTCTCCTCACATAATTTGCGCAGATGGGTTCCGTAGAAACAAAAAGCCTTGGTTGGCGCGATCGCCCGCGCATCGAACTGCCAGCTGTGCGGTGGGAACAACCACGAACAGCCAAGCAAGTCGCCCGGCCCAAGGGTTTGAATGGGCACAGCTTCGCCGTCTAACAAC
>JBEKMT010000105.1:0-18364 GCA_050008355.1 Verrucomicrobiota bacterium | reverse complement strand
CACAACTGACCCCCAACTCTCCCACGAGCGATTCCAAAGCGTTTAAACCATTCGACCCCTGTTCACAAAGATTGTCCAAAAAAAGATTAAAAAAAGTATTGCGTCTGGTTGTTACTTTGATAATCTACGCGCTCCTCGTCGTCCGTAAGGTCGCCAGGACAGCATGTTTGCAGACCGATAACTGATTCCCAGCAGGGACAGGATTGATGGCCTGCCAACTTCAAAGTTGCTGATAAAGAACTTTTGATTTTTTATGCCAGTCAAAACATTTAGACCGCTGACGCCGTCCACGCGATATATTACTATCGCGGACTTCAGCGATATTACCAAGACGAGCCCGGAGAAGTCGCTGGTCGAAATTCGCAAGAAGACCGGCGGACGCAACGCCTACGGCCGGGTGACGGCCCGCGGGATCGGCGGCGGCCACAAGCAGAAAATCCGCATCGTTGATTTCAAACGCAACAAGCACGGCATCGAAGCGATTGTGGAGGCGATTGAGTATGATCCGCTGCGTTCGGCCCGTTTGGCTTTGCTCCAATATACTGACGGCGAAAAACGTTACATCATCGCCCCGGTTGGCATCAAGGTCGGATTGAAAATTTCCAGCGGTCCCACGGCTCCCCCTGAAATCGGCAATGCCCTTCCGCTGAAGGCGATTCCGGTCAGCAGCGCCATTCATAATTTGGAACTCACCCCCGGTCGTGGCGGCCAGATGGTCCGTTCAGCAGGCGGCGCGGCAACTTTGATGTCCCGCGACGAGGGTTATGCGCAGATCCGCTTACCGTCCGGCGAAATCCGCAAGATCAGCGAGGAGTGCTACGCGACCATTGGCCAAGTGGGCAATACGGAGCATGAAAATGTTGTACTCGGCAAAGCTGGTCGTTCGCGTCATCGCGGCATCCGCGGCATCACGCGCGGTATGGCTCGCAACCCGGTTGACCATCCGAATGGTGGCGGCCAGGGCAAATCCAAAGGTGGTGGCGGCTGGCAGCAATTGATGTCGCCGTGGGGCAAAGTCGCCAAAGGCGGAAAAACACGCGCGAAATACAAATCTTCAAACCGCTTTATCGTTGTTCGCCGCAATGGGTTGCCGATCAAGACTAAATAATTTTTATGGGACGATCGATTAAAAAGGGTCCGTATGTAGAAGAGCATCTTCTGGAAAAAATCCAGAAGGCCAAGAGCACGAGCCAGAAGACGCCGATCAAGACCTGGTCACGCCGCTCCACCATCACGCCCGACTTTGTGGGTCTGACGTTCACCGTCCACAATGGCAAGGTTTTCAACCCGGTGTTTGTGACGGAAAACATGGTCGGCCATAAACTGGGGGAATTTTCACTGACGCGCACGTTCAAGAAGCACGGCGCCCACACCGCCAAGGCGGAAGCCAAATAGCATTTATGGAAGTTTTCGCAATCACCAAGAATATCCCGATGTCCGCGCAGAAGATGCGCGAAGTCGTGCGCCAAATCCAAGGCATGCCCGCCTTGCAGGCCGAGGCGGTGCTGGCGGTCGTGCCTCGCAAGGGCGCGCGATTTGTGGCCAAGACGTTGCATTCGGCCATCGCCAACGCGGAGAACAACAACAAACTTCGTCCCGAGTCTCTGCGTATCAAGGAAGCGGTTGCTGGTACTGCGACGAGCCTGAAGCGTTTTACTCCGAAAGCCCGCGGTTCGGCTGGCCCGATCATCAAACGCCGTTGCCACATCAAAATCACTTTGTCCGACGAATAATATGGGTCAAAAAACAAATCCAATCGGCCTGCGCGTCGCCGTCAACAAAGACTGGCGCTCCAAATGGTATGCCAGCAAGAAGGAATTCGGCACCTTGCTGAATGAAGACCGCGAGATTCGCGAGTTCCTGAAAAAGAAGCTCGAAACGGCCTCCGTGCCGAGGATTTTGATCGAACGCGCCACGAACCGCTGTCGCGTGACCATTTTGACAGCGCGTCCGGGCGTGGTCATTGGCCGAAAAGGCTCGGAAATTGACAAGCTCAAGGAAGAATTGAGCAAAAAAACGGGCAAGGAAGTTTACGTTGATATCGTCGAAGTGAAGCAGCCGGAACTCGACGCGCAACTGGTCGCGGAAAACATTGCGTTGCAGCTTGAGCGCCGCGTTTCTTTCCGTCGCGCGATGAAAAAGGCGCTGCAGACCGCCAAGGATTTCGGTGCGGAAGGCATCAAAATCCGGTGTGCCGGCCGTTTGGGCGGGGCCGAACTGGCCCGCACGGAAATGTATCACTGGGGTCGTGTGCCGTTGCACACCTTGCGGGCAAATATAGATTACGGTTTCGCGGAAGCATTGACCGTCTATGGCAAGTTGGGCGTCAAGTGCTGGATTTGCAAGGGCGAAAACAAGCCGCAGAAAAAAGAAGCCGCGGGTGAAGCCAAAGCCACCATTTGAGTAACGATTTTTTTAGAAAGATTTTTATATGGCAATGCAACCGGCAAGAGTGAAGTTTCGCAAGATGCACCGCGGCAGCCGCAAAGGCACCGCGATTCGCGGCAGCAC
This sequence comes from Verrucomicrobiota bacterium, assembly GCA_050008355.1. Classification (GTDB taxonomy): domain Bacteria; phylum Verrucomicrobiota; class Verrucomicrobiia; order Limisphaerales; family UBA11358; genus UBA11358. The sequence goes on along the minus strand of JBEKMT010000105.1, from coordinate 15,853 downwards.
GGTCGCTTTCGGTGAATACGGATTGATGGCGTTGGAACGTTGCTGGATGGATTCCAAGCAATTGGAAGCCGCGCGCGTGGCGATCACGCGCAATATGAAGCGTAAGGGCAAGATGTGGATCCGCGTTTTCCCGCAGAAGTCGTTCACCAAAAAACCGCTGGAAACTCGAATGGGCAAGGGCAAGGCGCCGCTCGAAGGTTGGGTGGCGGTGATTCGTCCGGCTAACATCCTGTTTGAAGTGGACGGCGTCACGGAAGCGGAAGCGCGCGAATCCATGCGCCTCGCCGCCACAAAGATGCCGATCAAGACGAAATTCGTGTCACGGCATCGCCTGGGAGCTTGAAGAATTTGTTATGAAATTTGCAGACCTGAAAGATTTGACGCTGGTGGAGTTGTCGGCCAAAGGCCGTGACTTGCGATTGGAAAAATTTGAGTTGCGCAAGCAGCAGGCAAGCGGACAACTGGAAAAATCCACGCAATTGCGCACGCTGCGCAAGGATATCGCTCGCGTGGAAACGCGCATCTCCGCATTGCGCAACAAGACGAAGACGGCGGCAAAATAATTTTGTATGTCTGAAGAAATCAAAAATTTACCCGCGCGCGGCAACCGCAAGGAACGCGTCGGCGAAGTCGTATCGAACAAGATGGCCAAGACGATCGTGGTGCGCGTGGAACGCCGTTTCTCGCACCCGAAGTTCAAGAAGATCGTCACCGCTTACAAAAAGTTTTATGCGCATGATGAAAAGACCGAGGCCAAGCTCGGTGATACCGTGCGCATTGAAGAAACCCGTCCGCTCTCGAAGTTGAAACGCTGGCGCCTCGTCGAAGTTGTCGAGCGCAATGCCGAAGACACCGTGGCGGTATAATAAGATTTTATGTTGCAAATTCGTTCCAGTTTGGATGTTGCGGACAACACTGGCGCCAAGATCGCATGGGCGATCGGCGTGTTGGGCCGCAATCAGACCTATGCCGGCATCGGCGACATCATCAAGGTTCACATCAAGGAAGCCGCGCCGGATGGCTCTGTGAAAAAAGGTGAGGTGCATGACGCCGTGATCGTCCGCACTCGGCAGTCGATTCGCCGCAACGACGGTTCTTATCTGCGCTTTGACCGCAACGCCTGCGTGATCATTGACAAGGAATTGAACCCGAAAGGCACGCGTATTTTCGGTCCCATCGCGCGGGAATTGCGCGACAAGAAGTTCATGAAGATAATTTCGCTTGCGCCGGAAGTGATTTGAAAGTTATGTCAAAATTGCATGTTAAAAAGGGTGACGATGTCGTCGTGCTGGCCGGTAAGGACAAGGGCAAGCACGGGCGGATTATCGCCGTGTTCCCGAAGAAATCCCGGGTGATCGTGGAAGGTTTGCATATGCTCAAGCGCCATACTCGCAAGAGCCAGCAGCATCCCCAGGGCGCGATTGTTGAACGCGAGGGAACGGTGCATATTTCCAACGTCAAAAAGGCCGAAGCCGTCGTGCCCGCATAAAGAGAATTGAACGAATTTGTCACGGCCAAATCCGTGGCCCGAGAAAATGAAATCCAGACTTTACGAAAAATATCAGAAAGAAGTTGTTCCTGCTTTAAAGCAGAAGCACAACTATCAAAACATCCATCAGATCCCGAAGTTCGTCAAAATCGTCGTGAACATGGGCGTTAGCGCGTCCCTGGAAAAAGGTGCCATTGACGACGCGGCGAAGGATCTCACTCTCATCACTGGCCGCAAGCCGGTTATCAGCAAGTCGCGCAAGGCGATTGCACAGTTCAAACTGCGCGAAAACCAGCCGATTGGTTGCCGCGTGACCTTGCGCAAGGACGCAATGTACGAATTTTTTGACCGTCTCGTTTCGAGCGCTCTGCCGCGTATTCGTGACTTTCGTGGTTTGTCGCCGCGCAAATTCGACGGACGTGGCAATTACACTTTCGGGGTCGGCGACCAGTCGATCTTCCCGGAAATCGAACTGGAAAAGATTAAACGTACCCAGGGAATGGACATCACGATCGTGACGACGGCGGGTGAGAATACGCAGGCGCATGATTTGTTGAAAATGATGGGTTTTCCCTTCTCAGAGAAATAATTTTATGGCCAAGAAATCATGGTTGGAGCGCAACAAGCGCAAGGCGGGAACGGTGAAGAAATACGCCGCGATCCGCGCTGAATTGAAGGCGAAGAAGGATTACGTCGGTCTGTCGAAACTGCCTCGCGACGCCAGCCCAACACGCCTGGTCAACCGCTGCAAAATGAGCGGCCGCCGCCGTGGCTATTGGCGCAAGTTTGGGGTTTCCCGTTTGACGTTCCGCGAAGCTGCGTTGAACGGATTGATTCCGGGAGTAACGAAATCAAGCTGGTAATTTTATATGAGTGATCCGATTTCTGACATGTTGACCCGCATCCGCAACGGCGGACGTGCGCTGTTGCCGGTGATTAAACTGCCGCACTCGCGCATCAAAGAGGGCGTGGCCAAGATCTTGAAGAGCGAAGGCTACGTTTCCGAAGTGCTGGTCGAAGGCGAAACCAGGAAAACCATCAAGATTCACTTGAAGTATGAGGGCAAGAAGAGCGTCATTGAAGGCCTTAAGCGCGTTAGCAAGCCCGGCCTGCGCAAGTATGTCGGTGCCACGGAAATTCCCCGGGTGCTCGGCGGCCTTGGCGTCGCAATCATCTCGACCTCAGAAGGTCTGTTGACGGATGCGCAGGCGCGCAAGAAAAACCTTGGCGGCGAATTGCTCTGCCAGATCTGGTAATATTTTTATGTCGCGAATTGGAAAACAACCGATTGCCATTCCCGCCAAAGTAAAGGTGGAAATCAAAGGGCAGAAAGTTCTCGTCGAAGGGCCGAAAGGCAAGCTTGATTGGGAATTGCCCAAGCGCACCAGCCTGAAGGTGGAAGGCGGCAATATTGTCGTGAGCCGCATCGGCGACGACGCGCAAGCGAAGGCGTTGCACGGCTTGAGCCGTGCGCTCATCAATAACATGGTAAAGGGCGTGGCTGAAGGTTTCGTCAAGAAACTTGAGATTCAGGGCGTCGGTTTCAAAGCCGCCGTTACCGGCAAGGTGGTCAACCTGACCCTCGGTTATTCGCACCCGATCAATTACAATATTCCCGACCAGATCAAAGTGACGGTTGAGGAAAATACGAAACTGACCATTGAAGGCCCGGACAAGAAAGTCGTCGGCCAGGTCGCCGCGGAAATCCGTGGTTTCTATCCGCCGGAGCCTTACAAGGGCAAGGGCGTTCGCTATGCCGGCGAGCATGTCCAGCGCAAAGAAGGCAAGACAGTTCAATAACAATTAGATTTTTGCCCCGGTCAAACCCGTGGCGCGTTGAAATGAAAACGGAAAAAAAACAGAAATTGGAGCAGTTGCGCCGCTGGCGCATTCGCAAGAAGGTAACCGGTACGAAGGAGCGTCCGCGCATGGCCGTGTGCTTCAGTTGCGAAAACATCCACGTGCAGTTCATTGACGACGAAGCGGGTGTAACCCTGGCGGCAGCCTCGACCGTGAGCAAGACTGAGGCGAAAAATTTGTCGGCGAATGTCGAGGGCGCGAAGAAGATCGGTGCGCTGGCGGCAAAGAGCGCGTTGGACAAAGGCATCAAGGAAGTTGTTTTTGACCGCGGCGGCAAGCGTTATCATGGCAAGGTCAAGGCGCTGGCGGATGCCGCGCGCGAGACCGGATTGAAATTTTAACCAGCAACCCAAAGAACACTGTGGCTGAATTTAATAAAGTTGGACAAGGTGGCGATCAACGCGGGCCGCGTGGTCGCGGCGGTCGTCGCAAATCCCCGGGTGATGCGCCGGAAAACGCCTTTGAAAAAGGCGCGGCTGAAGAACTGTCGGAAAAGGTGGTCTTCATCAACCGCTCTTCCAAAGTCGTCAAGGGTGGACGCCGTTTCAATTTCAGCGCGCTTGTGGTGGTTGGTGATCGGCGCGGCCGTGTGGGTTATGCATTGGGCAAGGCGGCGGAAGTGGCCGATGCCATTCGTCGCGGTGGCGAACTCGCCCGCAACCAGATGGTTTCGGTTTCCTTGAAGGACGTCACGATCCCGCACGAGGTCTATTCCTCTTATGGTGGCGCTAAAATTTTGCTCCGTCCGGCCTCGCCCGGTACGGGAATCATCGCCGGCAAGACGGTTCGTGCCGTATTGGAATCTGCCGGTGTGAAGGATATTTTGACCAAATCGTTGGGTTCAAAAAACGCGGCGAACGTCGTGAAGGCCACCTTGAAAGGTCTGCTGAGCCTGCGTACGCGCGAGGCCATTTACGCAAGCCGTGGCAAACAAATTAAATCGGTGAAAACTCCTGAACCGCCGTCAGCGACTCCGCCGACCGCTAATCTAACAGCTTGATTTTTATGCGATTGCATACTCTTAAACCCCGTCCAGGTGCCAAACATCGCACGAAGCGGCTTGGCCAAGGTGAATCCAGTGGCCACGGCAAGACCGCTGGTCGCGGTGGCAAAGGCCAGACCGCTCGGTCCGGCAGTTCTATCCGCATCGGTTTTGAAGGCGGCCAGATGCCGCTGATTCGCCGCATCCCCAAGCGCGGTTTCAATAATACGGCGTTTGCCATCCGGTACATCGGCGTGAACGTGGGATCCTTGAACCAGTTTGAAGAGGGCGCCAGGGTCGACGAAACAGCCTTGCGTTCCGTCGGGCTCGCCAATGGTCCGGGTGCGGGAATCAAGATTCTCGGTACGGGCGAACTTTCCAAGAAGCTCACGGTCAGCGCCAGCGCGTTCAGCGCCTCGGCGAAGACCAAGATCGAGGCCAAGGGCGGCACCGTGGAAATCGCCAGCCGCAAAAAGTCTGAACCGGCGAAAGCCTGATTGCGCGATTTGATTCATGTTTCGCAATTTCTACAACACCTTTGTTAACTGCTTCAAGATTCCGGAGCTGAAGTCCCGGATCATTTTTACGCTTGGTTTGCTGGCGGTCGCTCAGGTGCTTGGATTCGTCCGTCTTCCCGGTATTGACGGAAATGTCCTCGCGGCTAATTTTTCCAAAGCGCAAAGCTCAGGCGGCATGCTCGGCTTGTACAATACCTTCGCGGGCGGTGCTTCCGATCGGTGCGCGATCTCCGCGTTGAGCATCATGCCTTATATCAGCGCGACGATTATCATTCAGTTGTTGACCGCGGTCTGGCCGCGCTTGAGCAAACTTGCACGCGAACAGGATGGCCGCACCAAAATCATCCAATACGGGCGTTACCTGACGCTCTTGCTTTGTATCGGTCAGGGCGTCTATTTCGCCAATGGCTGGTTGCACCCCCAGAGTTCGGCGCCAATGGTCCTGATTGATAATCATATGTGGTTCATTGTGCAATCCGTCGTCTTCATGACGGCTGGCACAATGTTGCTAGTGTGGCTTGGTGAACAGATCACGGAGCGGGGTATCGGTAACGGTGTTTCGTTGATTATTGCCGCGAACATTCTCGCCCGCTTGCCCGCTGCGGCGAGGGCTTTGCAGGGAATGTTCGGCGGTGAAAATCCGACGCACAGCTTGATGGGCACCGGTCTGTTGTTGATCATCCTGTTGGTGGCGGTCATCGCCGGCGTCATTGCGATCACCCAGGCGCAACGGAAAATTCCAGTCCAATACGCCAGCCGCATGGTCGGTCAGAAAATGTATCAGGGCAGCACCAATTATATGCCGCTCAAGGTGAATTATGCCGGCGTCATGCCGATTATTTTTGCCTCCTCGATTTTAATGTTCCCAACCTTGGCCCTCACCTGGATGGCTAACGTGGTCAAAACTCCCTTTCTGCAGGATAACTTTCGCGCCCTGGCCACCGCGATGAACTACGGTTCCTGGCTGTACCTCCTGGTTTATTCATTGATGATTTTGTTCTTCTCCTATTTCTGGGTGGCGACCCAATTCAATGAAATCCAGATCGCGGATGATTTGAAGAAAAATGGCGGTTATATCCCGGGCGTGCGTCCGGGGCAGGGCACCAGCGATTATTTGCACCGCGCCATGAGCCGCATCACATTGGCGGGAGCCGTTTTCCTGACCGTCATTGCAACGATTCCGATCATCCTGTCGAAACAGTTGAACATTGATCAGAACGTCTCCCAGTTTTTCGGTGGCACGAGTATATTGATCGCGGTCGGTGTGCTGCTCGACACCATGCGGCAGGTTGAATCGCACCTCATGATGCGCCATTATGATGGCTTCCTGAAGAAGGGCAAAATCCGCGGTCGGTTCTAAGATTTTGTGGCCGGTATAAAGCTCAAGTCCGAGGCCGATTTGAAGTTGATGCGTCCGGCCTGTGCGATTGCGGCCCGCGTTTTGGATGAGATTATTTCCTTCATCCGGCCGGGAGCGACCACTCGGCAGGTGGATCAATATGCAGCCGCCCGGATCGAGGCGCACGGTGCCAAAAGCGCGTTTTTAGGTTATCGTAATTATCCGTGCCATACGTGCCTCTCGGTGAACGAGGAAGTCGTTCACGGGATGGCCAGTGAACGTGAATTGCAGTTCGGCGACATCATCAGTGTGGATGTCGGTGTGGTTCACAAGGGTTTTATCGGCGACAACGCCCGTACAATGGCGGTGGGCGGTTGCGGGGTACAGGCCCAGCGCCTGATGGAAGTCACGGAAGAGTCTCTGCACAAAGGTATTGCCGCTGCAGTGGCCGGAAACCGAGTGACGGATATTTCGAAGGCCGTACAGGATTACGTTGAAGGTAATGGGTTTAGTGTCGTCCGGGAATTTGTGGGTCACGGCGTCGGACGAACAATGCACGAAGAGCCGCAAGTGCCTAATTTCGTGGACCGCAAGTCGAATGACAAGCTGTTACCAGGTATGACGATAGCGATCGAGCCAATGGTAAATGCGGGTCGTCCGGAGATAAAAATATTAAAAGACGGCTGGACAGTAGTGACGCAAGATGGTTCACTCTCTGCCCATTTTGAGCATACGGTTTTGATCACCGAAGGTGATCCGGAGATTTTGACATGGGTGACGCCTTCCAGGTTGAAGGCCGCGTAACCGGAGTGCTGTTGAACGGCATGTTCCGCGCGGAATTGAGGAACGGCCATCAGTTATTGGCGTTCGTGTTGGCCCGTGACCGTAAAGATTTTACCGGGCTCAAGTCCGGTGACGTGGTAAAATTGCAGTTGACGCCTTACGATTTGAGCGTGGGGCGGATTGTGGTGAATTAAAACCGATTTAGAAAATGAAAGTAAGAGCATCAGTCAAAAAACTGTGTGAGCATTGCAAAGTGGTGCGCCGTCGTGGCGTCATCCGCGTCATCTGCTCGAATAAACGTCACAAACAACGTCAGGGTTGATCTAATTTTATGGCACGTATCATTGGTGTTGAAGTTCCGCCGAACAAGCGCATTGACATTGCGCTCCGCTACATTTACGGCATCGGCCCCGTCAACGCGCTGGAGATCCTCGAACGCGCGAACATTGATCGTTCGATTCGCGCGAAGGATTTGACCGAAGCGCAGCTTTCACAGATCGTTCACGCGATCCAGGAAGGTAAGTATGTCATCGAAGGCGATTTACGCCGCGAACTGGGCATGAACCTCAAACGGTTACAAGGTATCAAGTGCTATCGCGGGGTTCGTCATCAACGTAGCTTGCCGGTGCGCGGTCAACGCACGCAAACCAACGCCCGTACCCGCAAAGGCCCGCGCAAAACTGTCGGTGTGCAACGCAATCCGAACGCTAAGACCGGTATCCACTAAAAATTTAAGTTATGGCTGAAGAGACAAAAAAGAAACCCGCCCCCAAAAAAGACGCGAAAGCGGAAGCGGGTGCTCCTGCTGATAAGGCCCCGAAAACTGCCGCGGCTGCACCAGCTGCTGAGGCGGGCAAAACGGCGGAAACCCCGGTCGTAGCCACCCCGACGGCGGCTGAACTTCTGGGTGAAGACGCCAACGCCAGGAAAATCGTCAAGGCCAAGCACGCAAAGAATGTCGCCGTGGGCGTTGCCAATATTCTGGCTACTTTTAACAATACACAAGTCACCATCACGGACATGCAGGGCAACCTCATCGGTTGGTCTAGCGCTGGCCGGGTTGGTTTCAAAGGTTCGCGCAAGAGCACAGCCTATGCTGCCCAGCAGGTCGCTCAGGACGCGGCCCGTCAGGCGATGGCTCACGGCATGAAGGAAGTCGAAATCCGTGTCAAGGGTCCCGGCTCCGGTCGTGAATCCGCCATCCGCGCCCTCCAGGCAATTGGCTTGGAAATCTCTTCGATCAAGGATGTGACGCCGGTCCCGCACAACGGCTGCCGCCCGCGCAAGAAACGCCGCGTGTAAAAACCCAATCGCAAATTTAAATCACTAATTTTATGGCTCGTTATACAGGTCCCCGCGTTCGCATCAGCCGTCGTTTCGGTATCCCGATATTTGGCCCGACGAAGTATCTTGAACGCCGCAATTACGGCCCGGGTGTTCATGGCCCGAAATCCCGCCGCAAATCCACCGACTACGGTCTTGGTTTGATCGAGAAACAAAAGCTCCGTTACTACTACGGGTTGATGGAAAAACAATTTCGCGGTGTTTATGAAAAAGCCAAGAACAAGCGTGGCGTGACCGGCGAAACGATGCTGCAAATATTGGAGACCCGGTTGGACAACGTGGCTTTTCACCTCGGTTTCGGCAATACCCGTGCTGCGGCGCGCCAATTGGTCGGACACGGCCATGTCACGGTGAATGGACGCAAGGTCAGCATTCCGTCCTATGCGCTCAAGGTCAACGACGTGATCAGCGTCAAAAATAACAACGTGTCGCGCCAGTTGGCCACTAAGAATTTGGAAATCTCCACCAGCCGCTCCGTGCCGGACTGGCTGTCATTGAACAAGGAAGAGTTCAAGGGCACAGTCATGCGCATTCCGACGCGCGACGAGATCCAGCCGATCGCCAATGAACAGGCGGTTGTCGAATTTTATTCCCGCTAACCAGTAACCACAGAAAAACAATTACACGGGTTTTCCGGGCCGGGAATAAAATTGCCCGGAAGGCCAGATTAAAATTGTTGAAAGGAAATTATGCCAGTTCGTCTAGGACGTTTTGAAATGCCCAAGCGGTTGCAGAAGGATGATGCCTCTGCCACCCCCACCTACGCAAAATTCATCGCCGACCCGTTTGAAACCGGTTACGGCCATACCATCGGCAACTCGCTCCGCCGCGTGCTGTTGTCCTCTCTCGAAGGCGCGGCCATTACCTCTTTGAAGGTCGACGGCGCGATGCACGAGTTCGCCACCATTGATGGCGTAGTTGAGGATGTCACCGACATCGTTTTGAATTTGAAGAAAGTCAAATTCAAGGCCCAGACCCGCGATGAGCAGACCTTGTTGCTCTCCGTCAACAAAGAAGGTGCCGTCACTGCCGCTGACATCCAGGTCAACCAGAATTTGGAACTTGTCAATCCGGAGCAGCACATTTGCACGCTCGACAAAAAGAAGAAATTTGAGATGGAACTGACCGTCAAGATCGGTCGCGGTTTCTGTCCGAGCGACGAAAACAAGAAGCCCGGCCAATCCATCGGCGTCGTCGCCATTGATTCGCTTTTTTCACCAGTGACCCGCGTGCGTTACAACGTGGAAGCGGCGCGCGTCGGCAACCGCACGGATTATGACCGCCTGGTCCTGGAAGTCTGGACCGACGGACGGCTTACGCCCGATGACGCCCTCACTCAGTCCTCCGCGATCCTCGCGCATCACCTGGACGTGTTCGTCGGCTACGACAAAAACGCGGTTGAATTTGAAGAAGCCGCTGACAAGCAGGACGACGAGAAGGCGAAGATGAAGAAGTTGCTCAACATGAGCGTCAACGAAATCGAGCTGAGCGTCCGCGCCGCGAACTGCCTGAACAATGCGAACATTACGACCGTCGGCCAGTTGGCTTTGAAGAGTGAACAGGAAATGTTGAAGTATCGCAACTTCGGCAAGAAATCGCTCAACGAAATCAAAGACAAATTGACTGCGCTCGGTTTGTCGCTCGGAATGAATTTTGAGCCGGGTCTCGTGGATGCCACTCCGAAAGAAGAGCCGGTGGTAAATTAAGGAAGTTATGCGTCACTTAAAAAAGACGGCCAAACTGGGCCGAACGTCCGAGCATCGTAATGCGATGCTGGCTAACCTTGTTTGCAGCTTGATCAAACATAAACGGGTCACAACGACTTTGGCCAAGGCCAAGGCGGCGCGTCCCGTGGCTGAAAAAATGGTCACGCTCGGCAAAAGCGGCACACAGCATGACCGCCGCCTCGCGGTGGCCCGGTTGCACCAGGAAGACGCGGCCAAAATCCTTTTCAAGGAAATCGCCCCCGCTTTCAAGGAACGCAACGGCGGTTATACCCGCATCATTCGGATGAATCAACGAATCGGAGATGCCGCCCAGCGCGCCATTCTGGAATGGGTTGATTACAGCCCGATCGCTTCGGTTGAACCCGCCGCCCCGGCAGCAGAATCCAAGCCCGAAGAAACCAAGTAAACTTTTTGCCTTAGCCAACTCAAAGCCCGCTCAAATCGAGCGGGCTTTTTTTTGATAAAATGAGGTTTCAGTTTTAAGAGTCGGAAGTAGGTGTTTTTCATCCCGCTGCACTCGCGTATTCTTCATCCGTCTTCAAGTCGAGCCCCATCAGGACGTAGTCGTGCGAAATGGCCTGCATGTCCTTCACGTAGTCTTCCAATCGGGTCAGTTGGCGGAAGCCGAGCATGGCAAACATTTTGACCGCGGCTTCCTGTTCACCGATGAACTCCGCCTCCACTTTCTCCAGGCCGGCGCGGCGGGCAATGTCGAGAATCTCAGTGATTAGTGCCCGCGCAAGTCCGCGTCCGCGAAATTCCGGGTGCACCAGCACGCTGACGCGTCCGATGTGGCGTTTCCAGCCGCCCAGTTGCTGATGTAAGGTTGCGTCGCCAACTATCTTCCCGTTAATCAATCCAACCAGCGGCAGGTTGCGTCCAACATCGATGTTTCTGCACCAGTCGCGGATGACTTTCTTGTCCTGCACGCGATGCTTGATGAACATGCGTTCGCGTTCAGGAATGCCTTGGAACAACTCGTGAAACTCCTTCTCATCATCGACGCGCAAAGGACGCAACGTCGCCTTTTTGGTGTCCTTAAGGCGGACGGTCTTGGGGAATTTCTGCAGTTCGAGTTCAATGCTGAATGACATTGGGATCCTTTCGTTTTGCCGAATCTGCTCCCGACACGTGCCGGGCGCAATACAAATGTTTTAACTCCACGCTGATTCACCGGCAATACCGATGGACTGGCGGATGGAATTTAATTTCACTTCCGCCGGATCAAGGCTCCAGCGCGCCGCGAGAAGCGGCATTTTTTCAAAATTCGTCTCGGCGTCAAGGGAGGCTGCCGATTGCTCGCCGTAACCAAAGGTTTTCACGCCGATTTCGATTTCGGGCAATGTTTCGATGCCTTGGATCCAGATGGTTTCGCCTGCCCAGGCGTACGCTCGCGTCACGCAGCCGTCATCCAATCGCGCCCAGGCATGGTGCCGGGAAAACTTTTCCGCATAGAAATACTGCACGTGGCCAAGCTTTCGGCTCAAAGTGGAAAGGAAAATAAAACAATCGTCCACATTTTCAGACGGATTGGGCAGTCCCACGCCGGTGACAATCACCCAACCGTGAACTCGCGGGCTGATGAAAAATTCGTGGCCTCCCGCAATTCCCTCCGTCCATGAACAGGGCGCTGCGCGGTTCAAACCCAGCGCGTCCTTGACTGATTCGGGTGAAACCGAGCGAATGGCCAGCCAGCTCGCCGGGCGTTGGGGCGATGTCGAGGATGGTTCGAAAATTGGCAGGGATGTCAATTGGCCAAGCTCTCGCCGGGCATGGCGTTGCAAATAAACCATCCATCCAAAAATCATCAAGCCGACACCTAATGCGATCATGTGCATCAGCAGCAACATTTCCACTACCGTATCTGGACTGGCGGCGTTAACCGTGCTCACACTCTGACTTTACGCCGTCAGCGTCACGGTTCAAATAAATATTTTAGTGACAATTTTCCGCGAGCCAGCTGAGAAAACTCTGGTTGCCTGCTTTCAAGGGCACAACCAGAAACTCCGGCGTATCATAAGGATGCTGTTCCAGGATCAATCTTTCCAACTCTGCCAGTCTTGCTTTGCGCGTTTTTAAGACCAGCAATATCTCTGAAGCGGATTCGATTTTGCCCTGCCACCAGTAATGCGATTCGATTTTTGGAACCAGGTTTGCGCATGCTGCCAACCTGGCTTGCAAGGCGGTTTTTGCCAGCCGGCGCGCCGTTTTCAGGTCCGGCGCGGTGACTAGAACGATCGCGAATCCCGCGGCGGATTTCATGGCGTCGTGATCAGAGGTCCACGCGTTTGCCGGTCCGGACAGATTTATGCGCCGCGTCCAGTATCTCCACGACGATCACATTAACCCCAAGGGAGGACAACCCAGTCGGTTTGATGTCTCCGCGCACCACGGCCGAAAAATATGAAATCGGGTCCCCGTTCGGGCTGCTGATCTCCGGTGGCAATACAGATTGTTCCTCCGTCATGTCGCCGGTTCGCACGCGCAATAAATCCGGATGTGGCACGATTACATACCCCGTCTGGCCATAAATTTCCATGTCCTTGCGGTCGAAAGGCCAGTTCCACGACGGTTGAAGAATGACTTCAGCCTTGGAATAAGTCAGGACAATGGTCGCCTCGTCTTCGACTTTCGGGTAAATGTCTGGCTTGATTTGCTGCGCGGTGGCAAATACGGAAACTGGCTTCTGTCCGTCAAAAAACCATGTTGCCAGATCGGCGCCATAGCAGCCGAAATCGTTGATCGCGCCGCCGCCGTCAAGTACCGGATCTGTTAGCCACGCGAGAAAATTCGTGGAGCAACCGATTTCCTTCGGCCCTCTATGGCCATCATGGACGACAATCCGGCGAATGTCGCCGATTTGGTGCTGGTCGTGCACCATCGTGTATGCTTCCTGATTGCCCGGATACCAACTGGTCTCATAATTGACGATTAATTGAATGCCACTCTTATTCACGGCAGCTTCAATGGCGCGGGCCTGCTTCATATTCGTCGCCAGTGGTTTCTCCATCATCACATCCACCCCGTGGGCCGCGCAAAATTCCACGACGCCTTCGTGTTCATAAGTGGAGGTGAACGTCGCCACCGCCTGCGGATGTGTGCTGGCGTACATCGCATCGAGTGTCGGATAGAAAAGACCTGGATCAAGGTGGAACCGTTTGGAATAGCGCTCGATCAGGTCCTGGTTTGTCTCCACGATACCGACCAATTGCACATCCGTTCTTCCCGCGAGACGTGGCAGAAATCCCGCCGCATGATCATGATGCAGACCGATGATGGCAAAACGCACCGGCGCATTCGTGGCTTGCGAAAATGCATTTGTGGCGAGAAGCAGCGGGGCAAACAAAACCAATAATAGCTTTTTCATAAATTAAGATGAACTGAATCGTAATTTAATCATTTCCGCAAGGCGATGGGGAAATTTCTGTCGGTTGCCGCCACATGCCGGCAAATCCACTCAGAATCCCCAAACACTCACAATTTCGAAGGCGTAAATCGCGAGCAAACATTGATTCATAGGGTCAGGTTTTGGGAGCTCTTGGGCGAATTGGTTTTATTTCACGCTGATTGTTTGCTTTAGTCAAGGCATGGATGCCGCTTTGCCGCCACTGACCCCCAGCACGCTTTACCTCGTCGCCACGCCCATTGGCAATCTGGAAGATATAACGCTGCGCGCGCTGCGCGTCTTGCGTGAATGCAACGTGGTGGCTGCGGAGGATACGCGCCGCTCAGGCCAGTTGTTAAAGCATTTTCAAATCTCCAGGCCCCTTCTAAGTTATTTTCAGTTCAACGAAGCCAGGCGCAGCGAGGAGATCATCGAACGCCTGCGCCGGGGCGAAAAAGTCGCGCTCGTCACCGACGCCGGCAGTCCCGGTATTAGCGACCCGGGCGAACGGGTGGTCAAGGCGGCCATTGCCGCCGGTTTTCGCGTCGAAGCCGTGGCGGGCCCGTGCGCGCTCGTGGCCGCGCTCACCGCCAGCGGCTTGCCTACGGACGAATTCCATTTTGTCGGTTTCTTGCCGCACAAATCCGGCCAGCGAAAGAATAAATTGGTTGCGCTCACGGCAGTGGAAGGAACCCTCGTTTTTTACGAATCTCCTTATCGCATCGGGAAATTGTTGGGCGAATTGAACGAGCTTTTTCCTGCGCGTGATGTGGTGCTGGCGCGCGAGTTGACCAAGAAGTTTGAGGAATTCCTCCGTGGCAAACCCTCGGAATTGCTGGAGCTCTCCCAAACCCGGAGTCTGAAAGGGGAATTTGTAGTTTTGGTCTCGCCGGCCTCCGCGAAAACATTAACCAAGCTTGAAATGGGGCGACTGGCGTAGAAACTTCATTGGGTTTTGATAAACCACCCGGTCAATCGCGGCCGCGAAGTGCCCGCGCTTTTTCATTTCCAAGGCCGTTTTTGGCACCGCAAGCGGATCGCTGACACCCCAATCGCACGCGCTGTTCAACCAGAGACGCTCGCTGCCCCAGGTTTCCAGGATATCAATGGCACGTGCCGGCGTGCATTTTGTCTCGGGATACAAGGTCATGCCCGCCCACATGCCACGGTCGAGAACCAGACCGACTGTGTGTTCCTCGACATGGTCGATGATGACCCGTTCCGGGACGATTCGGCGGTCATTTTTCAACACGTCGAGAATTAAGCGCGTGCCCTTCAATTTATCCTCAAGATGCGGAGTGTGGACGAGAATCATTTGCCCGTGAGCCGCGGCGAGATCGACCTGCATCTCCAGAACACGCATTTCGTTGCGGGAGTTTTTATTCAGGCCGATTTCGCCAATGCCCAGCACATTCTTGCGTTCGAGAAATCCCGGGACCAGGGCAATGACCTCCGCCGCAAGTTTGACATCTTCGGCTTCCTTGGAGTTGATGCAGAGCCAGCAGAAGTGTTTCAGGCCATACCTGGCCGCCCGCTTCGGCTCGTGTTCTGTCAGTTGCGAAAAATAATCAAAAAATCCGGCGGGCGAACTGCGGTCAAAGCCGGCCCAGAAGGCAGGCTCGCAAACGGCCTCACAACCAGCTAGGGCCATGCGTTCGTAGTCATCCGTGGTGCGGCTGACCATGTGAGCGTGTGGTTCGATGTATCTCATCGGGCAAGTATTCAGCGCTGGCGTTCGGAGGGCGGGGTGGTATTGGTTTTAAGTTTTGGGTCCCAGGCGCCCGCGGCGCCTTTGCCTTCTGCTTTGGCAATCGGCTTGAGGGTGGGGTCGCTGAAGGTAAGTAGGACTTCCCGCGCTTTGTGCTTCTCCTTGTCCCCCAGTTTGGCTAGCGCCACGCGAAAAGTTTTCAAACGGAAATCATCCCGGCCGTCAGCGCGCTCGACGCGGTCAAGGAACGCGGCAAGTTCGATAAGCTTGTGGCGGGCGTCAAGGAAATACAGATCGAGGATTTGTTGGCGGTTCATACGCTTTTTGTTTGTTCAATATACGGCAGAATGGTGGTGCGGCAAAGTCGAAGAATTTGTTGCCCTGTTCAAAGGAACTAAATTCTGCCAAGTAATTTCAAAAGTAATCGGCAAGCATGATCAACCCCTCGGGAACGCTCACTCCTTTGCCTTGCAAAAACACGATGTGTTCATATCCGGCTCCGCGCAACCCCACGTAAAGCGGTTCGGTGCGCTCGCGAAATTCCGATCCGATTCGGTCGTCTCTGTAGTTCTCCAGAATGATCACCGCTATCTTGTGTTGGCTCAGCTTATGGGCTTCCGTCAAGACCTGGTCAATTCGCTGCTCGCCGGCTCGGGCTGGCTGAATCAGCAGGCAGGTATTTTCATCGAGTGAATCAATCACCAGGGCCGTGTTGTCA
>JBEKMT010000104.1:0-18500 GCA_050008355.1 Verrucomicrobiota bacterium | reverse complement strand
GGGGCCGGCGGCGGCGAACCGGTAGGCGCGCTATTGCCGGCCACTGACGGAACTTTTTACGGGTTGACCATGGGCGGCGGCACCAGCGACCATGGGACCGTTTTCAAAGTGACGCCTAGTGGCATCGTGACGAATCTTTATTCATTCACCGGCGGCACGGATGGTTACTTGCCGGTAGGCACTCTGATTCAAGGCACTGACGGTTATCTCTATGGCGCGACGGAATATAACACAATTCGAAGCCTGCAATTTTATGGCACTATTTTCAAAATTTCCACGAACGGGGCCTTGACCACCTTATATTCTCTCAATTTCACGGATGGCGCGTATCCGTACGCGGGATTGATTCAAGGTAGTGACGGCAATTTTTATGGAACCACTTACGGTGGCGCGCACGCCTCCAATGGCACGTTGTTCAGAATCACTTCCGCCGGAACGCTGACCACCCTGGTAGCCTTCGATGGATTCGATGACGGTGCGCATCCCGCATCCGCGCTGGTGGAAGGCAGAGATGGCGCGCTTTACGGCACCACCACGACCAGCGGCCCGGGGGGCCGCGGCACCATTTTCCGGTTGGGCTTCACCTCGGCACCGGAGATTACCAGCCAACCCGTCAACCAAACGGTTGAAGTGGGAGCAACTGTTTCATTCAGCACAGCGGTATTCGCCGCGCCGCCGCGGTTTTATCAGTGGCAACACGACGGCACCAACCTGCCGGCTGTTGGCAGTTTCTCCGGGTCAACCAACCGCATATTGACGCTGGCCAATGTGAGTCCAGCTGACAGCGGCAGTTATTCTGTGATTGTCAGCAATTCGCTTGGTCTAGTGACCAGCAGCAATGCGCTGTTGACCGTGGTTGCCCGGCCAGTTCAAACCATTACGCAGGCCAACGGCACGATCACACTCACGTGGAGTGCAACTACCGGACAGAGCTATCAATTACAATATACTGCCAATTTGGGCTCAACCGGGTGGATTAATCTTGGCGGCACCATCATGGCAACCAATGGAGTTGTAACGGCGACCGACGTCATCGGTGCCAATGCGCAAAGATTTTATCGGGTGGTGTTGGCTCCGTGAGTGCTGACCGGAACCGGCAATGATGCAGAATTCCGAATCCGCGAATTAACGTTACCCGAACGGATATGTCACCCCTGGGCGGGCCGTTATTTCTTCGGTTGCTTGGGTTCTCCGGATAAATCGCGCCTAACTGTGCTTAGCTATTGCATTGACGGTGGCTATATGTTGTTGCCAGGAAGCGCCACAAAACGAAGGACACGATGGATTGAGATTCTGTGGTCAGTAGAGGCGTTGAACCATTCAACCGGGAAGTATGCGCAATACGCCAATGGGTATTGATTCGGGAAGAGGCAGCACGGGCAAAGGACTTGCAAAATCATGATCCGCCCATAAACTGGTCGGCAATAAACGTTTATGAAATTAAATTTGCATCTCTGGTTTGTTTTGGCGTTCGTTGGTTTGGCTGCAACTCCTGAAATCCGGGCCCAGACTTTCACCACCTTGTACAATTTCTCGGCGACGAATTATGATGTTGCGCTCGGCTATCCGATCATACCAGATGGTCCGCCAACCGGTATGACCAATGCTGACGGAGCCGAGCCGGTAGGCACTTTGATTCTCTCAGGAGGGACGCTCTATGGGACGGCTTTCTTGGGAGGCACTTACGCATTTGGCACGCTGTTTGCCATCAATACCAATGGAACGGGTTTTACAAACCTGTATAATTTCACTGGTGGCAGCGATGGTGACGGTCCGTTCTCTGGATTGGTTTTGTCCGGGGCCAACCTATATGGCACGGCCGAAGGAGGCGGGGAAAGCGAAGGGGAAGGCGGTGGTACTGTGTTTACCATCAACACTAATGGTACTGGTTTTATGCCCCTACATACATTCATGTTGGAGTCCAGTGAAGGATTTTACCCCGGTGGATTGATATTTTCCGGTAACACGCTCTACGGGACGGCGACCTCTGTCAGCGGCGGTGTAATATTCACCATCAATACCAATAGTACGGCCTTTTCGATCCTCTTCGATCTTGTAGGCAATGATGGTGGCGGTCCACAGGATGCATTGATTTTATCTGGCACTAATTTTTATGGCACCGCATATAGCGGCGGACTTTATGGTACAGGCACAGCTTTCAAGCTCAGCACAAACGGCAAAGTTTTCACTCTTTTACATTCTTTCACCCAGGGCACACGAACATTTCCCAGATCCGGCCCTCCGATCATCAAAAACAGTGATGGAGCAGCACCCTATGCAGGACTAGTTTTATCGGGCAACACTTTGTACGGAGTGACCACGACGGGTGGCACTTCCGGCAATGGCGTGATATTCGCGGTTAATACCAATGCCACTGGGTTTACGAACCTCTACACCTTTACACCAACGGACACGAATGGTTTCAATAACGACGGGGCCGAACCGGAATCCACTTTGGTTTTAGCCGGAGACACTTTATACGGTACGGCGAACGCAGGGGGTGCCATGGGATATGGCACGGTGTTCTCCATTAAAACCAATGGCACCAGTTTTACAACCTTACATAGTTTTAACGGGGCGAGTGACGGAGCGCAGCCGTTTGGAGGGTTGACCCTATGCGGAAACACTTTGTTTGGGACAACGTTCATCGGCGGCACGAACGGAAATGGCACGATTTTCAGTGTCACGTTGCCTCCACCATTGCCGGTCATCGCCGGACTCAATCTGGTCGCAAACAATCTGGTGATTGATGGAGGTGCGCAAATCGCCGGGACTTATGAGACGCTCATGAGTACCAACCCGTTTCTGCCATTTAATCAGTGGACACCGGTGGCAACCAACATTTTAAACGCGGGAGGCAACTTCGGAGTCACCAATCCGATTGATCCCAACCTGCCACAATGTTTTTATGTGCTGCAAGCGAAGTGAATCAAGCAGAGTGCGAGTTGATGGAGTAAAGCCTGCGCCCGGATCTACATTGGCACGATCTTCAAGAAACGACTGCGACGATTGGCTCTGGCTTGGGAGGAGAGAGTCGAACAGAGTTAAGTATACACGTCGTTCGCGCAGCTGGCCTGCGAAAGGAAAACCGGGAGCATGAACCTTTCATTTATCGCCCGGGAAAGGGACAGGCTATTCCAATGTTACATTTAGCGGCGAGACAGCTGAAAAGGCTTGATTTAATCTCACGGAAGGTTCTATATAGCGAAAGTTCCTGACAGGAGGACCGTGCAGGCTCTCAACCTAAAGCATATGAAACGATTAAAGAGTTTCCAGCCGTTCGTGCGAAGCAGATTGGCCTTGGCCGCAGGTATTTGCAACAAGCTGGTTCTGGTGATGGCCTGCCTGGTGGTGGCTACCGGCTTGTTTTTGCCCATCATCGAGGGCGGGTTTCACCATCGGGTGCCGCCGGGTCAATTTGGGGCGGATCTGCGGACGATGGCGGCAGAGATGCATTATGTTTTCATGTCAGAGGCAGACCCGCAACGGCCGGCCCCGGGTTCCAATGACGACTTGCTCGCATACGGCACAGGAGACACGGATAACTTGGCAGGGACGCTGAGCCTGACAACGACGAATACGCTGTTCGATGCTTCGCAGGCGGCAACAAATGTCCCGGCGCAAAGTTGATTCCATCCGGGGTTTCCCAGTTTCTTGGAGCGTGGTCAGATTTGATGAAAATGTCTCCCGACAAACAGCCGCGGTCATGCGCTTTATGATTCTGGCATGATCAAAATCGTGCAAATCGCAGCGCATCCGAGTCAAAGTCATTTTATTTCCAACGTTTTTTGGGCTGGCACGCTTCCAGCGAAAGTAAACTCATCACGTTATACCTCGTGATAGAACCTCACAGTAACAGACAATCCAGAGTCCCTGACATCCTCTGTCAAAACT
Source organism: Verrucomicrobiota bacterium (assembly GCA_050008355.1). Lineage (GTDB taxonomy): Bacteria > Verrucomicrobiota > Verrucomicrobiia > Limisphaerales > UBA11358 > UBA11358. The sequence goes on along the minus strand of JBEKMT010000104.1, from coordinate 14,606 downwards.
CCGAAGTTACAAAATAGCAAGACGCTCAGGGTCGCCCGTGAATGAGCATCATCGGGCGACTCTTTTATTGCACATCCGGAATTTAAGCGAAATAAGGCGATTCCAATCCCTGACCTTGCTTTGAGGTTGGCCAGTCAACCTTAATTTGCAGTTTCACCTCTGACTGCATTTTTAAAACCGTGGCATGCTTCGAGCTTATGGAGTGGTCGCTGGTGGATACAGTTAGGCGCAGCAGATACGCCCGGACAACGGGCACCAGCACTGCAGACTCCCTTGTCCACTTCATAACGCCGCGGTGGCCGACGTAATTGTCTGCTGCCACCAATCGCATGCCCGGCAACACGGATTCCATTCATAGTAATCAGCGATGAAGACATCGAAACAGAAAAGTGCCAAAAGAAAGAACCGGGCTGAGTGGAAAAAGAGCCTGCAAACAAATGGAACAGAAGGGGAATCATAAAAGAAGCGCGCGGGTCGTGGGGCAGAAGCTAAATGGGAAATCCAGCGGTAAAACGGACGGCCGAGAAATCAAAGAATAATGCCCCTGACGTTCAGGCAACGGCGTGTCCGCCGGACGACGCGAAGACCGCAGCGTTTAATCTTTGGGCCAATTACCATTCAGAATTTCTCCGGCGCAAAAGCCTCAGCGGGTCAGGCCAATAATCAAGCGGGCCGGTTGATTAATTCTTTGGCATGAGATCTGCGAACCCACTAAAAGCCAGCATTCGCAGTTAGAATTGACGCAAACGAAAGCGAAACCAATGGTTTGCAAAGGCAAATATGAAAATGGAACAGCACACGGAACAAGACGTTTCATGATACCACAACAATGGCAGTGTGGACTTGCGGCAATCCGATTACCTGCCTTCTTGATCTCGGCCTCCTCGTTTAAATTGCACATCAGAATCGAAACTTTAATGTCCAACGATGAATACAAACAAACTCTCCTTCAAAACCCTGCCGGTCAATGGCTTCAAGATTTTTTATCGCGAGGCGGGCAATCCGGACAAACCGACGGTATTGCTTCTCCACGGGTTCCCAACCTCGGGCCACATGTTTCGCAACCTCATTCCACTGTTGGCGGAGGACTATCATATCATCGCGCCCGATCTTCCTGGATTTGGTTTCTCTGATGCGCCGGGACACGAAGTGTTCCAGTATACTTTTGAGAACGTGGCCAAAGTGATGGGCGACTTTGTAGAACAGATAGGCGTGAAGAAGTTTGCGGTCTACATCTTTGATTATGGGGCCCCCACCGGTCTTCGCATAGCATTACGCTTTCCCGAACGTATCTCGGCGATCATTACGCAAAATGGGAATGCCTACGTCGAAGGCCTCAGCAAAGGTTGGGCCCCGGTAAAGACCTATTGGGAAAAGCCGACTCAAGAAAACCGAAATGCCCTGCGACAACTTCAATCCTTGGAGACGACGCGCTGGCAGTATTATCACGGCGTGACGGATCCGGAGCATCGTATTGCGCCGGAGGCGATTCTTGTCGACCAGACCCTGCTCGATCGGCCCCAAAGCGCGGAGATTCAACTGGATCTCATCGGGGATTACAAAACCAACGTTGCACTCTATCCCAAGTTCCAGGAGTTTTTTCGCAACTATCTGCCGCCGACCTTGGCGGTCTGGGGGAAAAATGATCCCTTCTTCCTTCCGGCGGGCGCCGAGGCCTTCAAGAAAGATAATCCCAAAACGAAAGTCGTGTTTTATGACACGGGACACTTCGCCCTGGAAACTCATGCTGTTGAAATCGGCTCCGAAATTCTGGCCTTTCTGGCAAGCTTAAGAAAAAATCATTAATCCCTTATATTCCTGAAATGGATCATAGTATAAAGCGCAATTGAGACACTGCGGACTTCGGTCGAGGCATTAAGTTTTGGCGCGGTTCCACAGTTTTGGCGCGTCAATCACTTAAACGTCGCCCTCGAGTGACTTGTTGTCGCAATATGTTCGCCATTCGCCGCGAGAACTTTGCACGGCCAAGCACCGAAAACCATCGCACCAAACCCAAACTGGTTCCGCATACGGCGGCTCACGCACAGTCATCTCAGCCTTTTTGCGACGACGGGCATCCATAGTCTAGACTATCAGCCTGATAATGCGCCTTTGCAAATGCTTTGTTTACAATTAAAAAGCATGCAAATCGCAAACACACCAAATCAAAAATCACTTCATTTACGACGCTTTTTGGCTGGCATGCTTCCAGCGAAAGAAAACTCGCTCATCACGAACGCCTCGTGGATGAACAGCAACAACAGACATACTGAACGGAGTCCCTGACATCTCCTGTAAAAACTCCGAATTATTGAACACGATAAGTCGCCCGAAAATGCAAGTTTTCGGGCGATTTTTCATCTATGTGCGTTTCGAGCTTCCAAAAGCACGCATGTGAAGACTGAGAGGCGCGGCAAATTCGCCGGATACTGGACACCAGTATCCCAATTCCTCTATCCTCCACGGTACACGCCGCGGTGGCCAGCTTACATGGATGTTGCCACCCGGTCGACTTTAACCTGCAGGCAGTCATGCACTCTGCCCTTTTCGCTCCATCAAAACCATGCAAATCGCAACGCTTTTAAATCAAATCATTCAATTTCCACCGTTTTTTAGCTGGTATGGTTCCAGCAAAAGGGGGCTCGTCACGTATACCCCGTGATTGAACATCTATAGGCCGGAGTCCCTGACACCTTCTGTAAAAACTCCGGATTAGCTGCATAGCTCGACGCATGGAGTCGCCCGAAAATGTAAATTTTCGGGCGCTCTTTTCATTCCCGTGATATTCAAGCACAGCAGAGTGCCAATAATCGACCACCCCGTTTCGAAGTCGGCACGGCGGCCCCAAACTTTATGGAGATGCCCCAAATTGTCACTTCTCACTTCCAACCCAGTTAGCCGGGGTCGAATCCAAACCACCCACTCCACGGTGATTGATTCACATCAGATTTATTGATGTAACAAAGGGCCTTTCGATTTCCTTGATGGCAGTCTTACGGTTTGTTGCGTTCGTTAGTCTGCGCGAGATTGACGAGTATTCTATCCATGAGCCAGATACACATCCCAACCGGGCAGCGTCATTCCATGTTCCCGAAAACACTTACGAAGCTCATCCAATGATAGAACTTTATATATGTATGGCGCGCGATACTTGCCTGCCTCGCGGAAAGACGACTTCATCTTGTGCGCCGGTTGAGGTAAGCTAATGACTTTGCCTGGCACCTGGCTCACCCAGCCCCACTCATTGGCCAGCTTGGGCGGCGGGAAAACTCCCTCAGCAGCCCACACCCGAAGTGACTTATCCATGAGTTCTCCCGAAGACTGTCTGACAATCCCGAGCGTCGTGCTTATGTCACACTATGAAACATTCAAATCTGGACGAAGGAGAAAGTATGCTGATTCAAAAAAGGCTTGTAAATCCATGGCTCAATTAGAAAATCAAGTCAGGTGGCCATGGGGTCTGCAGGCAGGAAACTGAAAGACACATAATCATGAATTGGAAACTATTGTTCTCATTAGTCATTTGCTTTGCCGGGTCGGTCAATTCTGACCCTGCCCGGGCGCAGGACACCCCGCAGGGCGTTCTGCAGATTTCAAATACCAACGAGCCGAGTGACGGATATACGATGGAACTCTATGGTGCACGAGCTGCATTTGTGGTTGGGTATTCCGCCGGCGGCTACGAATTGACCGGGATTGGCATCGTGTTTGGGGATAACCCGGATGTGGATTTCACGAACATTAACATCCAATTGTACGACTCCAACGACCCGGAAAACCTGGATAATTTTGTGAGTGGCATCAGCGTCCCGGTGCCAGCGACTGCCGGATATTATTTTTATTCCTGGCCCACCAACGTTTACCTGCCGCCGCAGATTTTGGATTACGGAACCAATTATTATGAGTTTGAGGTGCTGCCCGGCACCGATCTGTATCCAAGCGACTTCCAATTGACGGATTCATTGAACGTTGCCGATACCACCTCAACCAACTACACCGCCAACGAAGAATGGACATTTTTTCCCGAAGCAAGCCCCATCAATGGTGAATATGGCAGCTGTATTATGTTGAACATTTATGCGACCGTGGTACCGCCGCCGGTTGTCTACCCGATCAAATTGAAGCATTCCGCGGTGCTTGCTGACGGATCATTCCAATTTGACTTCACCAACTCGCCCGGGCTCAATTTTAGCACCTACTTCACGACCAACCTTTCACAGCCCTTCACAAACTGGCTTCTCGCCGGCAATCCGGTGAATACCATCTCTAACTATTACATCTATAACACCGGCCCAGGCGTTGTCAGCAGCCCAAGCTATCCGCGCCTTTATTTTAATGTCACTTCGCCCTAGCGCTGTTGAAAGTTACCCGGGCTTTGTGATTTGAAACGCAATCGCCCCACCCTCGCAGAGACTCCAGGTATTTCCGGACCCTGAAACCACCGACCATAAAATCAAACCGAGATATGCTGCAAATGTGCGGCACAATTCCATTTTAGCCGGGATATCATGGCGGACATTGAATCATAAGCACTGCCTCCAGATTGCCTGGTTGAAGCTTAATTCCCTCCATTCGCGTTCCATTAGCCCGGACCTACTATCCCCACGGCAAAAGTTTCATCCCAATTGAGTTGTTTGATCATTCCGTCGGGGTAAAACTCCAATGGGTGACTCCAATACTGAAAATCGTGGCCTTTTATCCCGTCGGGCCGGGAACCCCAGCGGTCGCCCATCCAGATGTAAACCAGTCCATTGGAGGTCGGCAGGGTCGCGACATCAGTTTGTTGGGCCTTGATGATGCAATCGGGTCTGCCTGTTCCGGGCTCCGTGAAGGGCGAAGACAAATTACGTGCACTTGCCGCCTTGATGTTGATATTTCCACGATAGACGAACGGCCCCATTGGCCCGGACGCCGTGTAGACTCTGGCGCCCGACCCATAGACACCGAAGCAGCAGGTGTTGTCGAACAGCAAATAGTAGACGCCATTACGTTTGAACATGGCGGGCGATTCGACGTTGCCAGCGATGGGTTCTGTCGATTCCATCGTCGAACCGAGGTAGTCAGGCGTCAATTTTTCCACGCAAATCTGATGGTGTTTGATGGGCTCCGTTTTGGCCGACCAATCGACGCTGGCGGGGCTGAAGCTATAGGTGATATAACCGGTGCCATCGTCATCCAGAAACAGGCCGAAATCACCCTGCGTATCCCCGTTCTTCACCCGCACGTTGGAATTCTGAACGATAAATGGCCCGGCAGGTGTGTCGGAGACGGCCACCGTATAGTGATTGTCCGCATTACACCAAAGAACGTATTTTCGTGTCGATTTGTTGAACTTTACATAGGGCCGGTAGTACACGCGCGGCGGGGCATCCTTCAGAATTTCTCCGCGGGGAATCCAGGTCTCAAGATCAGGCGAGCTGTAGCAGACATAGCGATTGGACTTCCCGAAGCCATCAGTCCGACCGTACCGCGTCCCATAAAGAAAATAAGTTCCGTTGAAAAACTCCAGGCACCCGTCGTGGGCGTCAATAATATCCCCATTAATGTCCCGGCGTGGCTGAACATTGCTGATCTTCGCCGTCCGCTCCAGATTATTCGCGGCGCCAACATCCACCAGAAGGAACAGGGCCGACATCACCAGAACTGTGTATTTCAGATAAAAGGCATTTCCCGTTCGGCCTCCAGCCCGGGACCGGCTCTGACCTGTTTTGTAAAATTGCACTTTTTCGTCCAGCTTCATAGATTTGCAAATTGCCATTCCAAGTCCGCCGTCGCGCCTGTTGTGCGCATGAGATTTCTCCCAAGACAATTGCTGGTCGACCTTTAAGATCCAGGCTTCCGCATTGCCGGAGAGGCAATTGGTTCCAATTGTGGGAATTCCGCAACGTTGCGCCCCGCCTGCCATTTTAATGAAAATGGTTCAATTGCCCATGATGACAGCATCTTTGCTCGGGTCCCCCACAAGGGGCTGGAAAGAAATCACGTCTCTGGCATGAATGTAAATTCTTGATTCCGCGTTCCGGTCCCACCGATGCCAATCCTCATACCTGCCATTGTTATAGCGATACAAAAGATTGTCCAGTTTGATGAAGCTTTCCTCACGGGAAAGCGCTCCGGCAAAATCGGTCTCGTTCAGGGCTGACGTGCCGACAAAGGTAAAAACCGGCTCCGATGAACCAAAAGTAACGACCACCTGATACCAATGCTGAGCGGATGAATTATCATCGCCGGCGAAGGCCTCATACCCGGTCGCCAGTAACGTCAGAGCCACAAATAATGCTTTCAGTGATTTCATGTTTTGCCTTTCCGGTTTGTTGTCCTGGTTTTCATGCACGCTGGCAGTTGCCTGACGGTTATCCTGAAACTGGCCGGGCCCATGCCGGAGCATGATTATATTTGCGTTAACCCATGCACCATAGCCTCAAAGAACATGATTTGCCAATTTCCATAAAAATTTCGAATCATCACCGTTGTCTCCGTGGGAAAACGCTGGATCAAAGACAATCGCAGTGAACAAATCGCAGGCGTTACCACCCGGTGAACCTGGAGCACCGTAGTAATTCGCCTGCGTCCAAGAAATCGTGTCGCCCCTCGGAAATCGTTGATTGCTCGACCCGCCGCGCACACGGCGCATACCCGGTTGTTGAAGGTTTCATTGCAGATGCCACATCGACCGGACCCGCACTGGAATTAAGGAGAGCGCAATCTATAAAAACGGACCGGGTAATTTGTCCACTGAGGGTCATTAAAAGTGACAGAACTTGCGGCGAGTGTGTTGGTTCCCACAGGCGACCAGACTGGATTGCATAAATTCGTGCAACTTTCCACGACGACCGTTTGACCCGCAACCCAGTTAATGCTGAATCCAAACTCATTCGATTGCACACCAAACGTGTTTCCGATGGCTTGGGCTTCCGGCAGCCAAGGTACTGCCGGAATTGAATCGAACGTTGTGCCCCAGCCGTCAGTGTCCGGCAAATAATGGGCTATGGCACTGCTATCATATTGAAACACCGAAGAATCATTCGTGGGGATTGGCGAATTTCCTGTGAAATAGACGCGGCTCAGGCCCAAACAGTGAGAGAATGCACCGCTCCCAATATTGGTGACGCTGCCACGAATAATTATGGCGGCAAGGGGACAATCATAAAATGCAGAGTTCGCAATTGTTTCAACACTGTCCGGAATAATTACGTTCGTGAGACCACCACATATATCGAATGCCGCAGTTCCAATATGAGTAACGCCGGCGGGAATTGTTACGCTACTGATGCCGCAATCCTCAAACGTAGCAAAGCCGATACTGGTGACACCGCCGGGGATCGTGATTTCGGCCAGGCTGAAGAACATTACCGCGTTGGGGTTTGGCCTGCCGAGAGGACGCAATTTTCCCGCGGTGACCAGCAGGGCGACGTCCGAAAATGATTTTCCGAACTCCATCGGAGCCGCACATTCAGCCAGCATAGGGTTTGACAATCCAGGCTGCGGGGATGAAACTGCGCAAACTGGTTTTGAACCTCAGAAGGAACCGGATGAATCAGAAAAACTGCCCGTACCCGATCGCGCTGGTCATTTTGACCGCATTCATTTCATTGGCCCTTCCCATTATGGGCCGGGCGCAATTCAACTTCACCACAAACAACGGCACGATCACCATCACCGGCTACTATGGTGTGGGTGATTATGTGACCATTCCCAGCAGCATCAACGGCTTCCCGGTGACCAGCATTGGAACCAATGCCTTTATGTTTCGGACCTACATCACGGGGATTTCAATTCCGAACACCGTCACCGACATTGGAAATGACGCGTTTTATGGTTGTTCCGACCTGCAGGGTGTGACCATTCCCGGCAGCGTCACCAGCATTGGCTACGCGGTGTTCTCTGATTGTCCGTACCTGAATAACATCGCGGTTAGTGCGGGTAATTCGAGTTACACCAGTGTCGGCGGGGTGTTGTTTAACAGCACCATGACTACCCTGGTCGATTATCCCGACGGCTTGGCGGGTGGATATGCCATCCCCACCGGCGTCACCAGCATCGTCAGGGACGCGTTCACTTATTGTTCCGGGCTGACCAGTGTGACCATTCCCGCTAGCGTCACCAATATTGGCGCGTACGTTTTCGGTGATTGTCCCGCATTGACGAACATTTTCGTCAGCCCGGGCAATTTGGATTTCACCAGTACCGGCGGGGTGTTATTCGATCAAGCCTCGACCACCTTGATTGAGTGTCCCGGAGGTTTGGCCGGCGCGTATTCAATTCCAAACAGCGTGACCAATATTGAGTCTGATGCATTTTACGGTTGTTCCCACCTCACGAGCGTCACGATTCCGAACGGCGTCATTAATCTTGGAGCGGATGCGTTCAGTGGCTGTTCCGGGCTGACGGGCGTCAGCATTCCCGGCAGCGTCACCAGCCTCGGGGATTACGCATTCTTTCAATGTTCCGGCCTGAGCAGTGTGACACTTCCCAACAGCGTCACCAACATCGGGAATGACGCGTTCTACGGTTGTGCGGGTCTGACCAGTGTGACGATCCCCGGCGGCGTCAGCAATCTTGGCGATGATGTATTCTATCAATGTTATGGCCTGACGAATGCGACGATTCCCAACAGCGTCACGAACATCGGCAATTATGCTTTCTATTATTGCTATCACCTCACGGGTGTCACCATTCCCAACAGTGTCACCAGCATGGGCAGTGCGGCGTTCGCGGCGTGTACCGGCCTGGGCGAAGTGACCATCCCCGCCAGCATCACGAGCATTGCTGATTATGTATTTGATGATTGTTCCGGCCTCACTAATGTGACAATTCCCGGCACTGTCACCAGCATCAGCACGAATGCATTCGCCGCATGTGTGCATCTGGCGAGCGTGACACTGCCCAACAGTATAACCAGTTTGGGTGATTTGGTGTTTTCCGGTTGTACGTCCCTGACGAATGTGACGATTCCGGCCAGCGTCACAAATATTGGCCTGGGCGTTTTCAATGATTGTACGGCTTTGACGAATATCGGGGTGAATGCCGGCAACTTGAGTTACACCAGCATCGGCGGGGTCTTGTTCAATAAAACCGGGACCGTGCTTGTCGAATATCCGCAAGCCTTGAGCGGAAATTATTCCGTTCCCGCCGGCGTCACGAGCATCGGCGGAGAGGCGTTCAGCAATTGTTCCGGGCTCACGAATGCGACGTTGGACAGCAGCCTGGCTGACATTGGCGATGAGGCCTTCAGTGGCTGTTCCGGCCTCACGCAGATGACGATCCCGAACGGCGTCACCCGCATTGGCGTGGAGGCGTACGATGGCTGTTTCGGGCTGACCAGCATCGCAATTCCCAATAACGTCACCAACGTAGCCGATTATGCGTTCTATTATTGTTATGGCCTCACCAACCTGACCATCGGTGGCAGCGTCTCGGTAATTGGGCCGCATGCCTTTGATACTTGTATCAAACTCCCAAGTGTGACCATCCCCGACAGCGTCATCAGCCTCAGCACGAATGCCTTCTTCTCCTGCTACAGCCTGACGAATGCGACCTTGAGCAATCGCCTCACTCGCATTTGGCCGCACACTTTCGATACCTGTTCCAGCCTGTTGAATATTATCATGCCCGACGGCGTGACGAATATCGGTGAATATGCCTTCAATGACTGTTCCGGGCTGACGAATGTGACGTTTGGCAGCGGCTTGACGAGCATCAGCTTTGATGCATTCAACGGCTGTTCGGCGCTGAGGAATATGATCGTTCCCGCCAACGTCGCGTTTATTGGCCCTGGTGCGTTTGCTGATTGTTCTGGCCTGACAAACCTGACCCTGCCTGACGATCTCACCGTCATTGGCGAAAGCACCTTCTCGGAATGTGAAGGCCTGACGAGTTTGGCCATTCCCGGTGGCGTCACCAACATTAACCTCGATTCGTTCTTTGCCTGCACCGACCTGACGAATATTACCGTCAATGCCGCCAATGTGAATTACCGCAGTGCCGGCGGCGTATTGTTCAACAAAAGCATGACCACGCTGATGTTTTATCCGGAAGGGTTGACGGGAGCCTACATCATTCCGGAAGGCGTCACCGACATTGGTTCGAATGCGTTTGACACAGCCATCAACCTGACCGGGGTGACCTTTCCCAATAGTGTCACCAATATTGATTTCCGGGGGTTCGCAGATTGCATCTACCTCACTAATCTCGCGCTGGACAATGGCCTCGTCAACATTGGCACCAGCGCGTTCACCGGCTGTGGTTCACTGACGACCGTGACAATTCCCAATGGTGTCGTCGCGATCGGCGACACCGCCTTTGAAGATTCCGGGGTGGCGAATCTGGCGATTGGGGACAGCGTCACTCGCCTGGGCTTTTGGGCCTTCTATGGTTGTTCAAGCCTGACGAGTGTAGCCATGCCCGACAGTGTCACCAGTCTGGGGGGTGGAGTGTTCTATGATTGTTACAGCCTGACGAATGTCGTGATCTCCGGCAGTCTGAGGAATTTGCCCTCGTCAGATTTTTTTGCCTGTTCAAGCCTGACCCAGTTGATCATTCCTGACAGCGTTACCAATATTGGCCCGGGAGAATTTGCTTCTTCCGGCCTGACAAACATGATCATCCCCGACAGCGTCGCTGGTATTGGCGATCAGGCATTCTATCAATGTGCCGGGTTGCTGACTTTGACGCTGGGCAACAGTAATCCCAGCATTGGCTTCAGCGCGTTTGCTGACTGTACCAGCCTTGGCGCCGTAGCCATTCCCAACATCGTTACCAATATAGGAATTGGGGAATTCTCTGGTTGTTCGAGTTTAAAGAATGTGACGCTTCCGAACAACCTCATCAACATAGGAGTCTCCGCTTTCTATGGCTGTTCCAGCCTAACCAGCATCAATATCCCGAACCGGGTCACTCGTATTGGTGGATCTGCCTTCAATTCTTCGGGCCTGTCGAGTGTGGCCATACCCAACAGCCTCACGACAATAAGCAACAGCGTGTTTGCCGGTTGCCTCGGGCTGACGAATGTAACCCTTCCCAATAGCCTTGAAAGTATTGATGATGATGCGTTCTATTATTGTCCCGGACTGACCAGCGTGACCATCCCCGGCAGCGTCATCAACATTGGAACTTTAGCGTTTGCTTACTGCTCAGGTCTGCAAAGCGCACTTTTTCTAGGAGATGCGCCAACCGTGGATGGCGTTGCCGGTACAGACGACAGCACGGTCTTTTCTTACGACTCGGGCACCGCATATTATGTGCCCGGCACCACCGGTTGGGGCGCCACCTTCGGCGGCTGGCCCACGGCAGCATCGTATCAGCCCGCGCCACAGATTCTCGGCTCCGGTCTTGGCTTCGGAACTGGAAAGACTAGCTTTCAATTCTCCATCTCCTGGGCGACCAATGCCGCCGTGGTGGTGGACGCCTCCACCAATTTATCCGCCTGGACCCCTGTGGCGACCAACACCCTGGTCAACGGCACCGCTGCCTTCGAGGACCCTGCCTGGGCCCATTACCCCCGCCGTTTCTACCGCGTCCGTGCACAATAATTCAGCAGCCCGAACTTTCTGGCCCGGAGTCTCCGGACCACCGTTATCGGAGAATGAACCTGTCTTAACCGTACAGTCAACCTGGTATGAACCGGGGTGATGACTGTATTCCAGCGTGGGCGGAATGAGTTTCGAACGTCCTGCTGATCGTCAGTGGGATTTCGTACCCCGGCACCAAACTTAAAAGCATGAAGAGTTGGAAAGCCAAAGACGTGGGTCAGCTCCTCCGCCATCATCAACTCCTCAGTCTTCCGGTACAAATTCCAGACCGGCTGAATGCGGGACAGGCCAAAACTCGCGCTTGGTTGGTCAAAGCAACGAATAAGATGATTGAACATTGGAGGAAAAATAACGCCAACAAACAGAATCAAGGCAGTAACCTGTCTCTGAATAGTTTGCCATGATCCAAGGTGCAGTTTCGCCCGTTCCTATATTCGTAGGGCTGAAACTTGGATAAGCCGCTATTGACAAGGGAGGAAACCACCTTTAAAAATTCAAGATGTCAACTTTGATGCATCGCAGAGCGTGGTCAAACACCAATTAGGCTGCTTGGACGATTATGAGTGAGAATGCATTCAGAAAAAGTCATATTCCACCGGCCAATTCTATGGAGCGGGGGTATTTGATTAAAGCTTCGAACCTCAAGCCACATCCGTCACCGCAGCATCCTGCGCCCGCTCCTGTTCCGCTGCCTCCAATTGTTCGCGATCTGGTCATTCCAAAGCAGACAACTGTATCGGATTTGGCGAGCTTATTGCGTCAGAAGCCGTTTCAGATTGTTGCTGATTTGATGGGAATCGGAGTGTTTGCGACCGTCCGACAGACAGTCGATTTCGAGAGCATTGCTAATGTAGCAAGAAAATATGGATTCAATGCTAAGAAAGCCGATTAACCATGTCTCCGTAGCCAACTTGCACAGCCCCTCACAAGAGTTTCTTTTGATAATCTTCCACTGACGGAATCTTCATCAACGCGCGTTTTACATATGCCCGATGCACTGCTTTTGGTCAAAACCTGCCAAAACTCGCGTTGACGATGCAAAATGCGCCAAATATGGTCGTGTCCACGAAAGAATGTACCCGATGGAACCATCGAATCAAACTGCCACCAGTTTAATTTGCGCGGATGTTTAAGTGGCTCACAAGACGTCAGACACGGAGGATGCCAGATATATGGGCAACTTTTGAGATTGGCAGAGTCGTCTGTAGGTGGACACAAATGGACGGCAAAGAGCGCGTTAATCTGGTTGCTCGGCACGATGGATGTTTTAGCATTAAAAGTGAAGGATTTAGTGATGTTCCCCATGAGCTGTGCTGGATGCCTGGAGATGCAGGCGGTATTTATGGCTCCGAGGAAATTGGCGTTCGAGAGATTTATGCGGCATTTCCGCGGGTACGTAGAGTCTTACGCGAAGAAAGATTGAATAGTTGAGTTTCCTCGTCCAGTCACTGGTGCCGTCCATGTCCTTGACGGCAACACCGTGCAAAGAAACGTGAAAACTGTCAAGGAGGTGGGTTATTCTCCGTTCCTGCGCGGGCGGCTCCGTTCGTTAGGCAACATGAATCAGGTTAACCTGGCAAATCCTGGCTTCACTCCATTGGCGCGCTTTGATGCCCGAGTCCGGGCAGCATAACATTCTCCGCCGATGTTGGAGGGTTGAAAACTGTTTAAGCAGTCAGGTTCAGCTGCGTGATTGTTCCTCGTTTCAATCTTAGGGGTGAAACACTTCATGACGAATCCCTCGTGTGAGAGATCTAACCTTTCCTTCCAGAATCAACGCCTTAAATCTAAAGGCTTCGCTTGAGACCTTGTTTGAGAAGCTGTCCCGCTTTCGTGATTCATGTTTGTTTTAACGGGTGATATCCGGTTCGCTGGCACAATTTGGGTCTTGAAAGGCTGCTCGACAACTAGCATTCGACGGTAAACGGTATCCGCATTTACCCTCATTGTGAACTGAGTTGGTAGAAGCGACCGGGATAGTTTGTCCACTGGGGATCGCTAAAATAAACCGGACCGCCGTTAAGCGTGTTGGTCTGCAAGGGAAGCCAGACCGGGTTGGACAGATTCGTGCAGGCTTCGACGACAACAGTCTGGCCGCTGGCCCAGTTCAGGTTGAACCCGAATTGATTGTTCTGCACGCCAAAGCTGGAATCGTTCTGGATCTGCGGCAACCAAGGCTCCACAAAGGCGCCGCCCAACGTTGGGATATCCCATCCAAAAGCGCCAGGCAGGTAATAAACTGTCGGCAGAGGTCCGCTAACGTCGGGGTGCTGGAATACGCTCGAATCCGCGTTGGGGGCGTTTCCCAGGAAATAAACACTGGTGAGGGCGAAACAATACTCGAAAGCATAACTACCAAGGCTGGTGACACTGCCAGGAATGGTGACGCTGGCAAAATGCTGGTCGAACATGAATGCATTGGTTCCGATGCTGACCACATTTGTGCCGATGGTGAGACTGTTTACGTCCAGGCACCAGGAGAAGGCGTTATCGCCAATGTTGGTCACGCTGTCGGGGATGGTGATGCTGCTGAATTCCTCGCAATGATCAAAGGCGTAACTGCCAATGCTGGTGATGCTGTTGGGGATCGCGACGTTCTGGAGGCTACCATCGCCGGCAAACGCGTAGCTTCCGAGGCTGGTGACGGTGTTCGGGATGGTGAAATGGACCAGGCTTGAACAGTTTTGGAAGGCATTGTTACCGATACTGGTGACATTGTCCGGCAGGGTGGCGGCGAGCAGCCTCGAGCAGTCCGCGAAGGCACTGTTTCCAACACTGTTGAGGTTGCTGCCAAAAGTTACGTTGGTCAGCATGGTGTCGCCCGCGAACACACTGCTCCCTGTGTCGGTAAGGCTTTCGGGAAGAATAACAGCAGGCACGTTCGCGCAGGACTGGAACGCACTAGCACCAAGGCTGACGAGTCCTTTGCCCAGGGTGAGATTGGCAATCTCGAGACAATTGGCAAACGCGTAGGAACCGATACTGGTAACGCTGTCCGGGAGGACGAGATTGGTAAGGGTGTTACAAGTTTCGAACGCGTCCTGCCCAATGCTGGTGAGGTTGGTGCCGAAGGTA
>JBEKMT010000103.1:0-18565 GCA_050008355.1 Verrucomicrobiota bacterium | reverse complement strand
GCTAGGCGCTCCATGTCCGAGCGTCTGCCCATTTACGAAATCGAGCACGACATCATTGCGCGATTGAAGCATGATCGCCGCCTGATTTTGTCCGCGCCCACGGGTTCGGGCAAATCCACGCAAGTTCCCCAAATGCTGTTAAAACACGGTTTGTTGGGGGGCGGCCAGGTCGTGGTATTGCAACCGCGTCGTCTGGCGACGCGCTTGCTGGCCGCGCGTGTGGCGTCGGAGCTCGGGGTCAAACTGGGCGGGGAGGTCGGCTACCAGATTCGTTTTGAAAATGTCACCTCGGCAAAAACAAAAATTCGATTTGTCACCGAAGGTGTTTTGCTGCGGCAAATGATTGAGGATCCGCACTTGCGCGGGGTCTCGGCCATTCTCTTCGACGAATTTCACGAACGCCATCTTTATGGCGACATTACCCTGGCCCGCGCCCTCGACCAGCAGGAACAGCTTCGTCCCGATCTGCTGCTCGTGGTGATGTCCGCGACATTGAACGCGCTGGAGCTGGAAAAGTACCTCTCCCCTTGCGGCACCCTTTCGTCGTCCGGCCGCACCTTCCCCGTGGGTGTCGAATACCTGCCGTATCGGCTCGGCCAGAATGGGCCGCCGGTTTGGGAAACTGCTGCGGACGTTTTCCGGAATTTCGTCCGGGGCGGGGGACAAGGCGATGTGCTGGTGTTTATGCCCGGCGGTTTTGAGATTTCGCAGACGATTGAGGCCATTCGCAGTACTTCCGAGGCGAAGGGCTACATCATTTTGCCACTCCACGGCGAACTCCAGCCGCGCGACCAAGACGCGGCGGTGGCCCGTTACGACCGGCCGAAAGTTGTGGTGGCGACGAACGTCGCGGAAACCTCGATCACCATTGACGGTGTGCGGCTGGTGATTGATTCCGGCCTGGCGCGCATCGCGCGGTACGACGCCAACCGCGGCATCAACACGTTGCTGGTCGAACACATTTCCCAAGCCAACGCCGACCAGAGGACCGGTCGCGCCGGACGCACGGCGCCGGGACACTGCATTCGCCTGTGGTCGCGCGCCGAACAGGATGAACGCGCGCCACATGAGCTGCCGGAAATCCGCCGTCTTGATCTGGCGGAGGTCGTGTTGACGTTGAAAGCGGCGGACGTGGATGATTTGCGCAAATTTCGCTGGCTCGAAAAACCGGACGAAATTTCCCTCACGCACGCTGAAGAATTGCTGGGCGATTTGGGCGCGGTGAGTCACGCTGGAAAAATCACCAGCATCGGCCGCAAGATGCTCGCCTTTCCCTTGCACCCGCGCTACGCGCGGATGTTGCTCGCCGCTCAGGAATACGGTTGTGTGCATCAGGCCAGCCTCGTCGCGGCGCTGACGCAAGGCCGCGATCTCCTGATCCGCAACGCCGGCAAAGACGTGGCTTCGGCGCGGGAGGATTTGTTTGGTGACCAGGCTGGTTCGGATTTCTGGATTCTCATGCGGGCCTGGAATTATGCCGCCAAGAATGGCTTCCGCATCGAAGTCTGCCGCCAACTTGGCATTCACGCGGTAACGGCGCGGCAGGTCGGTCCGTTGTTCGAGCAATTTCTGCGCATCGCCGAGTCCGAGGGACTAGACACGCAACCGCGGGAGGTGAAAGATGAAGCGCTGCAAAAATGCATTCTCATTGGTTTTAGTGACCGCGTGGCGCGACGGATGGACCAGGGTACGCTGCGTTGCGAACTTGTCCATGGCCGCCGCGGGGTGCTGGCACGCGAGAGCAGCGTGCACCACAGTCCGCTGTTCGTCGCGGCGGAAATCCGCGAGATCGAAGGGCGTGACCGCGAGGTCAACACCATCCTTTCCCTTGGCACCGCGATTGAAATCGAGTGGTTGCGAGAACTGTTTCCCGAAGACCTCAAAAGCGACATCCACGTCCAATACGACGTCCAGCAGAAACGGGTGATGGCGGCCGAACTGTTGCGCTTTCGCGATCTTGCCCTGACGGCCAAACGAATTGATCCACCGCCGGCCGACCAGTCGGCGAAGATTTTGGCGGATGAAATTCTGGCCGGACGCTTACAGCTGCCGAACTGGGATCATTCGGTGGAACAATGGCTCGCCCGGTTGAATTTTCTCTGCACGAATTGTCCGGAATTGCAGTTGCCGGCCATTTCAGAGGACGAAAGGAAGGACATCATCCAGCAACTGTGCCACGGCGCGGTGAGTTACAAGGACATCAAGGAACGCGAAGTGAAGCCGGTGGTGACAGGGTGGCTCTCGCAACCGCAGCGTGACCAGCTGGACAAGCACGCCCCAGAACGGCTGACCCTGCCGAATGGCCGCACCCCCAAGGTGAATTATGAACCGGGCAAATCACCATTCATCTCGCTACGGATCCAGGAACTGTATGACGTGAACCAGACGCCGAAGATTGCCCTCGGACGAGTTCCGGTGACGGTTCATATTCTGACGCCGGGGATGAAGCCGGTTCAAGTGACACAGGATCTGGCCAACTTCTGGCGAGAACATTATCCAAAGATCAAATCCGAGTTGCAACGCAGGTACCCGAAGCATTTCTGGCGGTGAACCAGACGGTGTCGAGCCTCCTCGCTTTCACTCCTGAAAGCAGGGACTCACCGAAGGCGGGCTGGTCTCAGCATGCGCGATGCCTGAAGGTGAGCCCGCATCAGAATGGAAGTATCAGGAAAACGCTGGTCCCTTTCCCGGGTTCAGATTCGATAGAGCATCGTCCACCGATTTTGCCCATTCGTTGCGGCAGATTCCCCAGTCCATCTCCGGAAACAGGCTTTACCGGCTTGGTCAGATCAAAACCACAACCATTATCGCGGATCAACACCTCCAGTTCCCGATCGGTAATTGAGACTTGCAACAGCACCTCTCGAGGACGACCGTGGCGAATCGCGTTGTTGATTGATTCCTTTGCGGCCAGAAACAGATTATGTCGGGTTTCGGCCGGAATCATTCGCTGCGGAAGATTCGACGGAATCTCAACGCGCAGGGCAATTCCAGTTTCGGTTAGGAGCTCTTCTGCCACACCGGCCAAGTATTCCGTCAAGGCTTTAACCGTGTCATACTGGGGGTTTACCGCCCAGACCAGTTCATCGAGCGCCGCCACCAGGGAGCGAGACCTTTCCAGTATCAAGGAGGAATGCCTTTGGCTGGCAGGCAGATCAACATCCTTTCCGGTGCAGGCTGTTGCGAGCATGCTGATGGCGGTCACGCGACCGCCCAAATCGTCGTGCAAATCCTGCGCAATCCGCGCGCGCTCCAGTTCAATGGCCCTGACCTGCTCCACCCGCTGCCGCTCTCCAATTTCGTGCTTCAACTGAGCCGTTCGTCGTTTGATCTCACGCCGCAGCAGACTTATCCAAACAAACGCCAGCACCAATCCGGCCGTCAAAATTCCAGCCACGGCCAGTAAACGCCAAAGCGTCCACCAGGGAGGTCGCGCCACCAACACGACATCATCATCTGAATTGATGAGCAACTGAAAAGATTGCACCAATGCCCCGCCGGCGCGCGCTCCCAAGTCAACAAGCACACCTGTCACCCGCAAACGGCTACCGACCTGCCATTGTGCCGACAAGCGGTCCTTCCCGCGCAATATCGCCGGAAAAACCCGCGTCCCAATTTGCATCTGCATTTCCCGCTCATTTACACTGTTCTTCACGTCCAACAACAAGCCGTCCACCCTGACCCGCGTGGTGTCAGGGACCACGTTAGTTGAGCTGAAATCAAACGGTTGAGGCACTGGCAATGGCGCTTGACCGGTTTTTTTTACCACTGCCTCACGCAAAGTTGGTGATGCACTATCCAGGTCCACCATCCCGACAACCTCCACCTCATCGCCGGGGTTTAAGTTTTCGGGTTTTGCCAATTCAAAGCGAAAGCCGAAACCATCTTCGGAGCAGTAACACGTTTTTTGATCACCAGCCAATACCTGACCTGAAACTCTTATGCGCTGAAAAAAATTGGCGGACGCATCGAATTGCATTAATTCTCTGGCCTGCATTTTGCGGGCATCAAAAAAATCCGATGGAGGCGGGACGTCTTCACAGATTATTGAATTGCCGAACCACAGCGGGTGATCTGGAGTGACCAGCAATGTTGAAAGGTCCCATTTTGCAAACATACAGCCCCGGATTCGCACCACGGCATTTACAAAAGAACTCAAGTCGTCCAAAGGGCTAGGTTCGAACTCAACATCAATTTTTCCACCTTGCATCAATAAAATCAGGTGGTGATCCCGAGCTCCGGTTACATACCCTCGAATCTCGACGTATTGAGAATCCATGCTACCCCGGATTAATTGATCATAGGTTGGGTGCTGCGGATCCGGCAAAACTCCCGGACCAAATTCGCACATTTTACTTGCCAACACAATGGGAGAGAACTGACCCGCATCACATGATCCTTCGACTTCAACGATTTCGCCTACGGTATGCGGATTCCAATTCCAATCGGACGGCACCGCGACGGAAACCCCTCTGGTGGAGTCTTGAATAACAACGCCATTTTGCGCGCCCGAAACCCATGAAACAACACCCCGAATCCTAGCCGGATATCCGCGCCTGGCTTCAGACCGCGTCAACCGTTGAACTTCGGCTGCGGTGGTAAGCTCGGGAATGCCGATGGACTGAGCTGCCAAATGACTCGGCAATTTCTGAAGGATTGCAGCCTGCAATACGTTGTTTGTTCCATTCTGGACCCACCTCCCCAAACATTCGACTTCGGCACCGGGTACTACGGGGGTGGAATTGAGCGGTTCGACAACAACAGATCCGGTTTCGTCTTTCAAAACGGGGAATTGTCCAGACGCAGGAGAACTCAGCTTTCCACAAACGCGGACTATATCTGATGCGTGCTGCCCTTTCAGAAGCTGGCAGTCAGCCATGCTCATCATCCTGGCTGAAGACCAAAAATCCAAATTTGGCCTGAGCACCCGGACATCCTCCCAATTTGGAACCACGAGCATGTCCGCCAACCGGTGCCCGTCGGTATCGGATCGATCAAGGCAGAGCCCCTTCAACCGCACCAAACTTCCCAGCAAATAGCGCGGCGGTTGAGAGAAAGCATCGCGCACGACAATCCCCATATTTGCGCCGTAGTCGCTCAGCTCCAGTCCGGTGCCGTATTCATGACTACCCACAAATGTGACGGTCCCGTCAACCTCAGTCCAGGCTGCCCCCGCCCTAACAGATAATGGCTGCCCGACGGCGATTTTCCGGGCGACCGGCTTCACTCCCATTCCGGTCAGCGTCAATTGGAGGAAAGTATCTCTGATAAACAACTGGCTACCATCGTCGGAGCCAAGATAAAAGTTATAGAGTCCGTCCGCATCGATTTGAATGAGCCCATCAAATGCGAGAGCAACGTGTTCGTCTCTTGTAGTGACTGATAAATCAACATTTGAGGTGAAACCCGTTTTCACTGGAACACTGGATCGTAACGTCGCGAGGTTTCGCCACGGCCCTTCAAAACACTGGTAGTTCAGGCCTTTTATAAAATTCGTGCTTCCGTCAGGACGGACATTTTTTGAACGGATCAAGGCCGAGTCGGGAATTTTGCGACGAGCAAAGTCCGGTCCTGAATAATCCAGGCTTAATGACCGGAAGCTGGTATAGTTGAACCATAATACTTGAATTGGATAATTACCTTTTCTCAAATAAATGCTGCCAGAGCGTTCCAATTCCGGGTGCAAGCCATCATTGTCAATCAAGGGCCCTCGATCAAGATCCACACCGTAAGCAGCGGATCTGGCGAAACTCGTTCCATGCAAACAGACGCGTTGGCCGGGATACAGCGGACGATCAGCCAAGGTTGTCTGCAAAATCTCAGTTCCCGAATCATCCTGAAAAACGATGATTCCAAGGTCGATATTTTCATCCACAATGGTTCCAAGAAGAGAAAGGGCAACCAAGGATGGCGGATTGTCATTGGCCAGATGGCGCAATTGGAGGACATTCGTGACCACTATCATTCCGGCAGAAATCGGCGGGACAAGCGGCTTCGCAAAAACCGAACTTCCGGCAAGCAGAAGAACAATGAAGGCCACTCGCGCCACGAGATTCGCTGTAATCGAACGCCCACTCATTAAAATACATTTCGTCCAGAAAGGGGTACCACAAAGAAAGGGTTAGGCGAAGGGATTTTCTCCCGAAAAATGGCTTCCTGGATTTGGTATTAACTTGAACTGCAAGGGAGGTATTTTATGATAAACCATAATTTCATTGGCCATTCGGTTTTAAGAATGCGCACCGATTCCCGCGGCGGTCAGTTTGGAATCCAGTCTACCATGACAAAAATCGCCTTAGTTGAGGACAACCCGGACATCCGCCAGTCCATATCAGAATGGATAAACGCAACCCCGGGTTATAATTGCGTTTGTGCCTGCCCAGACGCAAAAGCCGCATTATCCGAAATTCCGCGACTCAAACCGGACGTTGTGCTCATGGACCTCCGACTTCCCGATGAATCAGGCATAGTCTGTACTACTCGCCTCAAGAGTTTGCTGCCCAATCTGCAGGTGATTGTGCTGACAGTTTATCGAGACCGCGATCTGCTGTTTCAAGCACTCAAAGCGGGCGCGAGTGGATACTTGCTGAAACGCTCCAAGCCAGCGGACGTGTTAAATGCCATTTCCGAAGTGCTTGCCGGAGGTGCCCCCATGACGGGGGAAATCGCCCGCATGGTGATTGAGACATTTCAAGGTCCGGGCACCGCGGAAGGCTCCTCCTCAGAGCAACTTTCCGAACGGGAGAATGAGATTCTTCTTTTGGTCTCAAAAGGTTTCGGCAACAAAGAAATTGGGGCAGCCTTAAACATTAGTTACTACACCGTGCGCGCACACCTCCGCAAGATTTACGAAAAACTGCATGTTCATGGCCGGAGTGAGGCAGTAGCCAAAGCACTTCGACCCAATTTTTAGTGGCACCGGAGGTAGTGGTCGAGCACCCAAACCGCCAAGTTTAAGATCGTTGCTTAATGCTCTGATCCAATCCCTACGGCTACCGCTCAAGAACCAGCAGTGGAAGGCTTTGCAGGCAGCCTCGCTTGCTTTTTTTCCAAGTCGTGATGGCAAAGGTCCCGCGTCATTATGCGGATTATCAATGCCTCACCAAACTAGTCCAATTGATCTATTGTTCGCTTCATAAAGGGCCATTAGGTTTGCTGGCGATATCCACCAAGATGATTGCCATTTGTTTCTGCGATTCGCGGTCAAGTACAGCAATTCGCGATAACGTGGCTGGCAGCTTGACTTGCGTGAAAGGATGAAAACACAAAGCAGGGTCACAGTTTGGGCAGTAGCCAGGCATTTTGCCTTTTAATGAGAACTGTGTCCATTACCAATCCAGCGACTTGCGGAAGGCGGTCTTCAATCTGTCGGCGAGGATTTACCTTGATCGAACTGCTGGTAGTCATCGCCATTATCGCCATTCTGGCGGCCATGCTTCTTCCCGCTTTGACGAAAGCGAAGCAGCAAGCCCAAAGAACGGGATGTCTGAACAATCTTAAACAACTGGATCTTGCCTATCGCATGTATCAAGACGACTGCAATGGAGCGGGGATTTATTACGATGGCACCGGCAACAACTTGTGGATAGGAACCATCGCTCCTTACTATTCCGCTCAGCCACAGATCCGATTGTGTCCGAGCGCACCCTCTCGCAACAATTTGAGCACATCAAAAGGCAATGCCATGTCGAGCTGGAACTGGCAGTATAGCATCAACACCAATTTTGACCAGGGGAGCTATGCCATCAATGGATGGCTTTACGCGGATTCCACAATCGGGGCGGCTGAAGGTGTGAATCCGTCGCTATATTTCGGGAAGGAAGCGGCCATTAAATTCACAGCCAGCACGCCAGACTTTTTTGACGCGGTCTGGGTGGACACCTGGCCGTCCATCACGGATTTGCCGAGCATTAGTCTTGATCTCATCACCGGCTCGCCAAATTCAGATCTTCCGGTCACCGAATTCGACCGTTTTATGATCGCGCGTCATCCCCTGACTCCGGGCAAGACGGTTTATAATCGACCAATACCCGGCCAAATCGTCATGGCCTACATTGACGGCCACGCGAGTATGCTCAAATTAGAGGACACCAAGACCGTCTATTGGAATCTTGGGTCAATTCCAGTCTCAAGTCCATGGACTACGACCCCTTAAACAACAACCAATCGTCAAAAAATGAGAGCGCTTTAAACTCCTTTACCTTTATGAAATCCAAATCAAACCTATGCTGCAAGGCAAACCACATTCTCACTTTTCTCGTTTTGGCAAGTATGGTGTGGATGGCAAGTACCGGTGATTCTCAAATCGTAGCGAACGGGAGTTTTGAACAACCGGGGTATGCGTCGGACGATTATACTGCGCCATTTGAAACTTTGGCGACCAACGGTGTCACGGGTTGGTACTTCGCACCTTCGGGTGTCACGGGCCATAATTATGACGGTATTACGACCTCCGCGGCTGGCAGTCTTTGCTCGGGAAATATTGAGGACGGCACAAACGCCGCCTTCGTGCAGGGGGGATTTATATCACAAAACGTCACGCTGAATGCGGGCTCCTACACTCTGTCCTTCTGGGCCATGGGACGCGTTGCCGGAGGCAACGGTGCGAACCCGGTTGCGGTGACACTGGGAAACGTCCTGTCCAACACTGTGGCGCCTCCCAATATGGCGCAAGACGCATTGAGTGACTGGAGCCAATACCTTTTTAGTTTTAATGTGCCGAGCAACGGCACTTACCCGCTGACATTCCAGGCAACGATACCATACAACCCCACCGATCACACAACCTTCATCGACAACGTTTCCATTATCCCGGGGGCCATCCCTCCTTATTTTACCAGCCAGCCAACCGCGGAGGAAATAATTTATGCAGGTGGGACCGCGCACTTCTCGGGCCAGGCGGCAGGTTCGCCGTCGCCCTCCTACCAATGGCAGATCGAATCCAACGGCATCTTCATCAACTTGAACAACAGCAGCCGGATTTCGGGGGTCACTAATTCAACCCTCACGATCAGTAAAGTAGTCGCCGGAGACGCGACCAATTACCTCCTGCAGGCCTCGAATATAGATGGCCCAACGAATAGTTCCGTTGCGGAATTGGTAGTCGAGCCCGCTCCGGTGGCAGGAAGTTATGAAGGCGCGGTTCTGGCCCTGAATCCAGTGGCTTATTACGAATTGAATGAGACCAATGACCCGAGTACCGGGGAAGCCGTCGCGTACGATTTTGCCGGCGGATTCAACGGCGTCTACGGCACTTCCGTGCTAAACGGTTTCGACGGCACGGTCGGTCCCAGGCCCGCAGACGGTTTTCCGGATTTTTCGACCACCGACTGGGCGGCGCTCTTCCCTTCTCCCAGCGGAGAAATCACGTTGGCGCCGTGGGAATTAAATACCAATACAGTCACCTTCACTGCCTGGATCTATCCCATCGGGGTGCAGAATCCCTTTGCCGGCTTGATTTATATTGTGGGAGGCCCGGACGGCTCGGGCTTTAACTTCTGCGGGACGGGGGACGTGGATACCAATGGAAATAGCACATTAGGCTATACTTGGAATTATGACGCAGGCACTTACGGTTGGAATTCCGGCATTGCGCCACCGCAATCCCAATGGTCGTTCGTGGCGTTGGTCGTCACTCCCAATAACGTGACGGTCTATATTCTCAACACTAACGGCGTTTTAATCTCGAGCCAAAACCACAACCATGCCGTGGAACCATTTTCGGCTGCAGCCCAGTTCGGAATCTTCCCCGGTCAGCAAAATAACGACGCATATAACGGCTCAATGGATCACGTGGCGATCTTTGGTCAAGCATTAAGCGGGCTTCAGATTTCGGATCTTTATGCCGCTGCCGCCGGGAGTTCGCCACCGGTCCCGCCCTCCTTTTCCAGCCAGCCGGCGCCCGCCGCGGCAACGCTCTATGCGGGTGAAACCGCACGCTTCACGGCGCAGGCAGTCGGCATACCGTCGCCCGCCTACCAATGGCAGGTCGAATCCAACGGTGTCTTTGTCAATTTGAACAATAGCAGCCAGATTTTAGGGGCCAACGGACCGACGCTCACGATTAATAACGTCGGAAATGGGAATGCCACCAATTATCTCCTGAATGTCGCTAACACATTCGGTTCGACCAATAGTTCCATCGTTGAACTGGCAGTAGTGCCGCCGCCGGCGGCTGGCGGCTATGCCAGTGCAGTAGTGGCCTCCAAACCGTGGGCCTATTACGAGTTGAATGAGACCAATGACCCAAGCACCGGGACGGCGGTCGCGTACGATTATGTTGGCGGATTCAACGGAGTCTATGGCACTGATGTGCAGAACGCATTCAACGGAGTGACCGGCCCGCTGCCCGCAGACGGTTTTCCAGATTTTCCGACTAACGATGCTGCAGCGCTCTTTGCCAATGGCGACCCCAATTGCGAAATCACGCTGGTGCCGTGGGGCCTAAACACCAATACAGTCACATTCACTGCGTGGATCAATCCCATCGGCGGACAACAGCCATTTACCGGCTTGATTTACATTGTGGGTGGGGCGGACGGCACGGGCTTTAATTACACCGGGTCCACGGACACCAACGGCAACTACACATTGGGATATACCTGGGATTTTGATGCGGCCACTTACGGTTGGGATTCCGGTATAACGCCCCCACCCGGCCAGTGGTCGTTCGTGGCGCTGGTAGTCACCCCCACCAATGCGACGGTCTATATTCTCAACACCAACGGCACTTCAATGTCCACCTTCACCCACGATCATGCGGTGGAACCGTTTTCGGCGTCGCCTGCGTTCGGAAGCTTCCTCACTGTTCCTGGTCGCGAATTTAACGGTTCAATGGACCATGTGGCGGTCTACGGCCAGGCGTTTAGCGCGAATCAGATTACGGCGTTATACAACATTGCCGCCGGAATAGCGCCAGCAGTCGCGTTAAATGTGGTTCTAAACGGTGGCAACGTGGTCTTGAGCTGGAATGGCGGAGGGCAACTTCTTCAAGCTCCCAGTCTCCTTGGACCATGGACAACGAATGCAGCTGCCACATCTCCATACCAAGTGGCACCCTCGGCACCGCGAATGTTTTTTAGAGTGCTGGTCAAATAATCTGTTTGAAGGACAGCCCCAACAGGCAGCCGGAAGTAAAATTCCGACTGCCTGCTTTCAGCAATATGGGCATGGGAGAAAAACCAGAGATCCCGGGCCCCGGGTTGGCCAAAACCCGTTTTACGAGATAATTATGCTTAATTTTAGTTGACCGTGCTCTGACATCAGGACTTATATGCAGTCAGATTTGAAAATCAAGGTGCGATTGAAACCATTGTTGTTACCTATAATTACTGCCTTTACGATGGTCGGCTGCTGGGCGCCGATGGCGGCCTATTCCCAGAACTTTGTCGCCAACGGGAGTTTTGAGCAACCGGGGTATGCGTCAGACAATTATACCATACCATATCAAAGCATGGCGACCAACGGGGTGGCGGGCTGGTATTTCGCCCCTTCGGGGGTCACCGGTCATAATTACGACGGTATTACCACCTCTGCCGCTGGCAGTCTCTGCTCCGGGAATATTGAAGACGGCACGAACGCCGCCTTCGTGCAGGGCGGATTCATAGCGCAAAACGTCACGCTCAATGCAGGCTCCTATGCTTTGACCTTCTGGGCCATGGGGCGCGTCGCTGCGGGCAATGGCGCGAATCCGGTTGTCCTGACGGTGGGGAATGTTTTGTCCAACACCGTGACGCCTCTCAATGCGGCGCAAAACTTATTGAGCGATTGGACTCAATACCTCTTTGACTTTAGTGTGCCAAGCAACGGCACTTACCCGCTGACATTCCGGGCAACGATACCGTACAATCCGACGGATCAGACGACCTTCATCGACAACGTTTCAATCGTGGCTATCTCGGCGGCTACGCCAACAATCATTTCCGAACCTTCGCCGCAACAGATTCTTTTTTCTGGAGAAACCGCCCAGTTTGCCGTGCAAGCGATCGGCTACCCAGCGCCATCCTATCAATGGCAGGTTGAAGCACACGGAATTTACACGAACCTGATCAATGACGGGCGGGTTTCGGGAGCAACCAGCGACAGTTTAACGATCAGCAATCTGAACCCGGGGGATGCAACCAATTATTTGGCGCAGGTGTTCAACAGCGCCGGTTCGACCAATAGCATGCCTGCGTCGCTCATAGTGCAGCAACCACCACCACCCGGTTCGCCCCGGGCATTCGTTACTGTGATCAATCCCAGCTTTGAGGACGGGCAGCAATCCGGAGACAATTACACCACGCCATTTGGATCGATCAACCCCCTGACCGGGATACCGGGCTGGCAATTCAATTCTTCAGAAAATGATTCGTATTCGGGTATCGTCACAGAAACCGGCACCACTTTTGGCGCGCCCAAGTATATTCCACAGAGTTGGCAAGCCGCATTCATTCAGGGTACAGGCCAGTTCTCGCAGGCGGTGACATTTAAAACGGCAGGTTCATACGTGATCCGGTTTCGCGCGGAGGGACGGAGTAACGGGGGAGCCGGAGCTGAAACTTTTGCACTGACGGTTGATGGAAATGCGGTCGGGACTTTTCTTCCCCTGACAACGCAATGGACACTTTTCACTTCATTGTTATTCAACGTGACCGCGGGGGTCCATGTCATCTCCTTTGCCGGCACGGTGCCGTATTCGCTGTCGGACCGCACCTCCTTCATCGACGCGGTACAAATCGTCACCCCCGCGGAAGCCATCGCCGCAATCCCCCCGATCTCTCCGATTTACGATATTGTCTTCGTCGGGGACAGTATTACTTACGGGGCCACGTTGGCGAATCCAACCAGTCAGTCTCCACCGCCCCAATTTTTGCAAAGCGCGGTGCAGCGTTACAACACGTCCGTGAATATATCAAATCAGGGGCACAGCGGTTTCACCACGCTAGACTGGTTGCCGACTTCAAATACCGGAGCATTTCAGCAGGCGGTTAACGCAGCCGCCTCGTTGGAGTCGGGACAGCAAGGGCAGCTGATTTTTTCCATAATGCTCGGAGCCAATGACAGTGCGCAAAGCGGGACGGACGGCGGACCAGTTTCGCCAACAAACTACCAACAAAACTTGCAAGTGATCATCGACCAATTCCTGACTAATTATCCCACGGCTTTTGTTTTTGTGCATGATCCGATCTGGTATACCACGAATACTCACAACGGCGCGCTTTACGGTCCAGCCGGTGCTGCATTGCTAAAAACTTATTTGCCTCAAATCGACATATTGGTGGCCAGCAATGAGGTTTTGCATGCGGGCCATGTGTTTGCAGGGGACAAGCTGGCGTACGGTTATTTCGAAACGAATTATTTGACGCTGATGACTCCCGAATCCGGAGTTGATGGAACTTTTTATCTTCACCCCGACGCGGCCGGAGCAGTGGTGCTGGCGAAGTTTTGGGCTGACGCCATTGCAAACGCTTTGAACTTTAGCACGAACAGTTCATATACGGCCTGGCTGCAAAGCCAAGATGAATTACCGGGTGCGTCGGGCAGCGGCTTTGCAGACACACCAGCAGGTGCTTTGATTAGCAATGGAACTGCATATGGAGTTCCGGATGGACTCGCGATTTCACTCTCCCCGGATGGGGTGAATGCCAGTATTAGCGCCGATCTACGAAATGACCCTAATCTTTCTGGATTCCCGTTGATTTCCAGCGACCTTTCAACTTGGAGCTACGACACATGGGCGGTTGCTTCGAACCAAATGGGTGTTGCCAATGGTTTTATCCGTTATGCATTCGATTCCGCAGTCATCTCAGAATCGGAAGGATTCTACCGAATCGTATTGGATTACCAATAGTGAACCACGCCGAGAAAGGTTCCCGATGTCGTCTTTGCTTCCACAAATTGCGGCCGATTGAACATGTTCCCCGGGCAGGATATCGGACTCATTGCGCCCGGATCACCCGATCGAATCGACCGTCATGACTGGTGCCGCAGGATATAAGACTGGAAAGGTGCAGACGGCAATTCGTTGTCAAAAAGTCCGATCTTTGCACCATATTGGTGCTGGCTTCGATAAATGGTGACCTGAATCGAGGCCGACGTTGCGGCATAATCAGGCCGAATCGCCACCTTGTGGTCCGGGTAGGAGAAATTCTCGAAGGCGCCGGCAGGCCCGCTGGAAGCGAGGTTTTTCGAGGGTGCAAATTACCAAAAATCGTGAATATGCGCCCCGGAGGGTTGGAAGGGTTGGAAAAAAGGAACGAAATTATTTATTTTTCCTTGCCGGTAAGGCCAGCCTTTTGCAGGGCGTCGAATACGTCCTTGTCATTGAAATTGCCAGTCACTTCAAATGACTTGGCTCCCACGGCGGCTGTGTTGCCGGTCACGCCTGGCACGGTCTGCAAAACCTGGTTAACCGTCTTGACGCATTTGCCGCAGCACAAATGGAGATGTTCAATTTTGATGGATTGTACCGTTTGATTCTTTGCTCCGGTGTCGGCGTTGATATTGATTGAGGGATCGCTGCTCTTGCCGAAGAAGCCGGCGGCCACGAGGGCGTCGGCGCCTTTTTGAACGGTGGCCGTGTCCGGCCCGGTCAGCGTCACGGTGCCTTCATCCTCATCCGCCTTGGCGGTCAAGCCGTTGACATCGGCGACCGCCTTGGCAACGCCTTTGACGCAGGACTGACAGCACAGGTGAACATCGGTGATGGTGACCGTGACATCCGCGCCACGGGTCGACAAGGTCAAGGCCAAGATGATGGCCGCAAATGCGATTTTCATATGATTAATCTTTGATTTGAAATTTCTGGTTTGGATACCTGCCCGCGACGAATGTGGGCTGGTTTTCGTGATTGTCCTCCTGCCTCACAGATTTGCAAGTCCTTTTTGTTCTGTGCCCTCGGCCAAATGCCGGCGGCGGTTTGCATCTTGCCGCCGGGCCAGGAGCGGAGGTCAGTAGCGCCGGTGCCGAGGCAATTGGGGTGATGAACCAAGCGACACTTGGCGTAATCGTCCTGTTTACGCTCACGTAGGCTACTTCGTAAGGATAAATCAGCTCAGTAAGCTTAGGGTTTTGTCTCCGGCTGACTGGTATCACGGCTATCAGGGAGATGTGGGGTCGGCATTCATTTGTTTGAGCATCGGACCCACCTTATCCCAGATCACCTTCGGCACTTTTTGCTGTTGCTCCGGCGTTTCGATGGCGCCGTCGAAGAGCAGTTTGCCGCCTGGATCGTGAGCGGTGAGATGCTTGGCGGGATCAGCCACAATTACATAGGAGCCGGTATCATCCTTCTTCACCACGGTGCGGACAGTGGCATCCTGGTCTTTTATGATTACCGTGGCGTCTTTGCCCACGCTCACTCCGCCAGCGGCAAGGTTGCCGAGACTTTTGTTGATCATTTCAAGTTTACGGCCGGAACCAGCCATGCCCAACTGCTCCTGACGCATGGCATTTTGGACCGCCGCCTGTGCCTGTTTCAGTTCGCGCTGAATTTCGATGTTAAAATTTCCGTTACCGTCGCTGTCGGGATCCTGCAAACCCTGCAAGCCTTGCGTTTGAAATTTAAATTTGCGAAATCCATCCAGCCGTCCATCGTTCGAAACATCTTCCAGGGTTTGGGGGGTTAATTTGGCGGTGACGGAATGCTTTTTCCCCGCATGAAAATAGGAAACGGTCACCGCGTCCCCGATCGCGTGCATTTGCACGAGCTTCCGCAGTTGCGTCGCGTCCACCAGCATCTGCCCGTCGAGATCGACCAGGACGTCATTCTTTTGCAAACCGGATAGCGCGGCGGGGCTGTTACTGGAAACGTAATCGACGACCAAACCTTCTCCCGGCCTTAAATCCAACTGAGCCGACAACGCCTCGGAGGATTCCTCCACCCCGACTCCAAGCCAGGGTCTGGGCTGGCCGCCGCTGCCTTCACCATCCGCGGTGGCCAGAGCGCGAATGAACATTTGTTGGTCGCCGCCGGGTGCTGGCAATGCGCCATCTGCCGATTGGCTGCCCCCACCCCCGCCTCCACTGCCGCCCGCGCCGCCCGCGCCGCCGCTTGCCGAAAAGTTGACTTGCGGTGGAGGGTCGTCGGCCCGGGCAGACACGGTTGCGCCGGTGCCGATCCAAATTCCGGCTAGAATAACTCCCGGAGTATAAAATATCGTTTTCATGATCTGGTTCCTTTGGTTGTCGGTTAGATTTATTCGGTTTCGATACTGACGGGCACCACCTGGATGCGCGGAGCGCTTTGTGAAATCACGACGCCATGGGCGTCATCGCGGAGCATCATTCCATCCTGCCATACCTTGCAGCGGAGCCGAACCGGTTCGCCGTCCGGCAATTTCGCCATGGTATCGAAAGTTTCCAGCAAGGATTGGCTGACCTGCACCGCGTTTGCCTTGATGCCCGCAGAGCCGGAGGCTTCCGCCTTGCCCGGTCCGGCGGCGGGTGACAGCAGCAGCCAGAGAATCAAAATCACCACCGACGCCGGGGCGGTCAAAGCCACGCTGCGCCAGCTCGAAAACCAATCTGTCCACCGGACCTTCGGGAACTGGGCCGGTTGCAGGTCAGGTTCGCGCCGCGTTATGCGCAGCCGTTCCATTAATTGCGGCGGCGGGGCCATCGGCGGAATCCGCCGCAACTCCGATTCAAATTTTTCCCATTCGTCCTGCATCACACAAAAATTTCTTTGGTCAACTTGCGCAATTCCGCCAGTGCGTAACGGTATCGCGACGCCGCGGTGTTCGCCGGAATTTCCAGCGCACTTGCGATTTCTGCGAACGTCAATCCGCCCCAGACCTTCAAGGTCACGACGCTGCGCTGGATTTCCGGCAACTGGTTCAGCGCTTCCTGCAACAAGCGCGCGCGCTCCCGGTCTTCAATTTCGGGCGCGAACCAATCCTGCGCGGCCGATTCCTGTGACCTTGTCTCACGGTTCTGCCGGCGATGGTTTTGCCGGGCTCGATCAATCGCCCGCCGGCGGATCAGGCCGAACACCAACCCCGGCGCCGGCGGCACACCATCCACCTGTTGTCGCCAGGCTTCGACGACGGCGTCCTGCACGAGCTCATGTGCGTCCGCCTCGCAACGTGACTGCTGCCGGGCGAAGAGCAGGAGTCTCGGCGTAAACTGTCCGAGCCATTGATCCCAACCGGAGCCAACCGTCGATTCATTCTGCCAACCGCCATTCACGCGATTTATAAGACAAGCGTCACCGTGTCATATTCTTGTCTAAACTATTTTGGGTTCGTTTTAAAGAGAACTGGCATTTTTGGCACAGAGGCGCAGATTTTTTGAAACCACGAGTGGACAAGAACCGGCTGAGCCGGACGAAATGATGAAGGTTGAGGGTTGCTGGAGGCAGGTTGCCCGAAGATTGGGTTCGTTTTTTCGGTTGCATGCTTTTCGGACACTGCTTGGAGAGAGCCAACACGTAAAGGTAGGGAATTCTTGACAGGGCACAGAGGAGCGAACCGAAGCGCCAACATGCAAACGCCGAAATTGGACAAGAGGGAACGAAGATGTCGAATCTTTGCCGCCGAGGCACTGAGCCGATTGTTGATGGATGCTAGTTGCCGGAAAATTGGGTTCGTTTTTTCTGTGCATGTTTTTGGGGCGCGCGGAGCTTAGATAAAATATTGGTAACCAGGAATGGACACCAGTGAACACGAACCGGCTGAGGCTGAATTGGGTTCGTTTTTTCGGTTGAGCTTTTGTTGATTCCGGACGCTCCTTGCGGAGGGCCACCAGGAAAAGCAAGGGAGTTCCTGCCAGGATAAGAGTTCTTTGAAACCACGAATGGACATCGATGGACGCGAACTGGCAGAGAGTGGTTTGGGTTCGTTTTTCGATTTTCACTTTTTTTGCTTTTGTCATCCGCCTTCGCCAAGGCTGGGCCGCGACGAGACCACCTTCGCTACGGCCTGATGTGACGAGTTGACGCGACAAGTACTGTTTGCTGTTCGTTTCTTTTAGGGTCTCCGCACATCCGTGGCGACCTTAGCAGCTCTTGGCGAGGATTAAAACGGGACCGTCACGTTTTTAGTTAGAATCTTGGAGCTAGAAGCTAGAATTTTGACAAGCCACGACATAAACAACCCTGATTCGGCTTGAATTGGCTTGATTTGCTAAGGGTTCGGAGCGGTTCGGGCGAACAAGCGTTTTCACAAATAAAGTGAAGTAATCTGGACACGAGACCTGGACAAATCTGGACAAATAAACTGCAGATTTAGAGAAATAGACCGGCCAAAAAGGCAGTCAGATTTAGACACTCGGGGCGGGAATCCTGACTTTTTGGGAAACGGACGCGCCACTGGTCCGGTCAGGTGACATCATTTGGATTCTGGCCGGTTGATCCCTCTGACAACTTATCTTCTAAAAATTTCCAGACTCGCTCCGCCTGCTTCGCGACCGGCTCGCAATCAGGAACGGAAAGACAGACTGCACAAAAGTGCTGCTGACATTCAGGTTTGCCCGGCAAGTTGGTCGCGATATGTACCGTTGCCTGTCGTTGATGGCATTGCTCGCAAAGCATATAAAGCAAGACGTGATTTATCGCCTATTTTCAACGACCGTTGGTTCGTTGATT
>JBEKMT010000102.1:0-25743 GCA_050008355.1 Verrucomicrobiota bacterium | reverse complement strand
AAATTGCCTTGCAGTTTCGCGCCCCTGAGGCCTTTGTAAACCTTCTTCTTCGGTCGCCCTTCGGGAAAATTTCGGAAGATTCAAACTCGGCTTAGTTTTAAAGACGCTTCTTCAAAAGTCTTCAAGGGACTACCGGCACAAATCTGGACGGGTAATATGGAGTGTGCAGACCCCTAGCCGGTAAAAGCCTTGAGCCAGTCAATTTTCCGCTCCGGCATCGGCGGTACTGGGATAGCTCCAAGAAACGCCGTTGTTTCATCAATCTTGGCGGCTTCCCAGCCGGGCATACCAGTTCGCAGACTCTCCTGCGCTTGATACATCGCATCGCTGGCGCGTTTTGAATGCACTTTGGAGTCGGCGAAGCGCCTGAGCCACTCATCGGCGTTGTAGATTTGTTCAAGCGCCTTGGCTTGGCTCGGGTCAGCGCTATCCAATTGGGCAGCAACTTCAGATAATCTCGCCAGAGTTCGCTTAACTGCTTCTTGGAGTTTGGTCTGGATGTCACTGATTTCCGAAATTACGCAGATTGAATGCGTCTTAACTATTGGTATATTCATGGCCATATTTTTCATTTATATTGGTTTACTGTAAATTATTGCGAACCGGCGTCCGCCGAATAGATAAAGCTCTGAGCGTGGCGCAGATTGGTGTCTAACCAGGTGTGCAAAGAGAACCTGACTTCAGCGTTAGGGCTAAGTGAATACGGATCGTAGATAGCCTGTACGCCGCCCCACTGCGCATAAATCATGTCCATCCAATTGCCAAAAACAACACGATCGAGCGGGATTTGATTTGTCGCCGCAGCGCGGTAGTCGTTCACTTTGCCGTCGTTAAAACCATCGTTCCAATTCCCAGAATCCCAAAGAGCGTGAGCGCTTACAGTCGTCGCGTTCAAAAGGGCCACTGCTACACCCTTCCACCGCCCGCGAGTTCCAGGCGTTGTCAAAAATGCCAGTTTTCCCTCATCAGCATTCATTTTCGCAACTTGGGTTTCAAAATTTACGAGCTGTTGGAACGTGGTAGTTCCACCGAAAACAATTGAACCGACGCCAGGCTGATTCGTTAAACCTAATGGCTGGTCTTGATTGCCACTGCCGTTGAGAAGCATTTCATCGTGATAAATCGCCATTTGCGCGAATGTGTCACGTTGAATCATGGCTTCAATATCAGGCGTAGATTGAAACACAAGCTGCTGGCTGTATTGTACCGTCGTTGAAACCCTGTGAGGGGTAAGCCGGATTTGATCTAAGCCAAGTTGTGAGAGTACAGCCGCGCCGATTTCGGATACAGATTGCGGTGTAGTCGGTGATACTTCACGAGGA
Source organism: Verrucomicrobiota bacterium (assembly GCA_050008355.1). Classification (GTDB taxonomy): domain Bacteria; phylum Verrucomicrobiota; class Verrucomicrobiia; order Limisphaerales; family UBA11358; genus UBA11358. The sequence goes on along the minus strand of JBEKMT010000102.1, from coordinate 24,421 downwards.
ATTACGACATCACCTGTAAGTCCTGCCAAGACCGTCGCGCCAAGCCGTAGACAAGCCGTCTTATTGCGTAACAGGTCAATCGGCGGCAACATCTGAATGCCGACAGCCGCGCCACCGGCTGAAAAGTCGCCTGCCAGCATATCGCGTTGCAACTGGCGTTCGGCATAGCCGCGCCGTGAACCACCAAGAAAGATATCTGAAGGGATTAAACATCCATCATAGTTACCCTTCACATGCATCTCCACCTGCCGGGAGACATCCGCTTCGAAGCAATCCTTGATCTGGCCGCGATTGTTAATCATGCTTTGGAACATCCGCTGGAATGAGAATTTTTGAATGTCGCCACGATCCATGCCGATTTCATGGTCTAAGGCAGGGAACATCAAGTTAGCTTTCGGCGGATTCTTTTGGAGTAGCTCCTGAATGGTGCGCTTATAGTCTCCGACAGATTTGTCCGATACCAGTGCGCGGGCAGATTCAGATTTAATTAACGTTTCCAGGTCCGGGCGGTCGTGGCAAACGAGTTTTGTTATATCAATAATTTCGGTGCGATTTTCTGTATTCATATTAAAGTTTTGATTTCGAGTGTGGATAAATTCAATTTCGTGACTTCGGCCAGCATCGTCGCTGTCCGCAGCTTCGGCGCAACCGGCGCAAAAATAATCTTCGTCCAGCAAATCGCGGGTGAATTGATCACCGCAGCCCAGGCAGTGCGGATTGCTGTTTTTGGCCGCGCGGTTAGCTCCCACGGTCACATCTGCTGGGTCGGAAACGCTGGAAATCTCTTTGGCGGACCAGGCGAACCCGTGAACTGTCCGGCCATCGTCGAGTGTTACCGGTCCTTTGTATTTAGTATGAGCATAGCCAAATGAAACGTGCGGACGACTGCCCGAACGCATTTGCTTGGCGCGGGTGCGGGAAAGCTTGGTGATCTTATCCGGCTCAAGCACGGCGCGACCTACCTTGTCGGTGGAAACATTCGCCTTGAGAACCTTGCCCAGATGCCGGACGGTGATGTGCTCATCGAGGAAAGCGCCAGAGTTATTCAACCGGCTCAAGTCATAATCGCCAGCGCTATGGCTCAGGGATTCCCAGTACAATTCACCATCTCTGGCAATGCCGCGTGCGGCATCATCCTTGGTGGCGCGTTGCTGCGCGGGATATTCAGAGGAAAAGGCAACCTGGATCGTGCCATCATCTGTAAAATCGGCTGGCTTGGTCTTTAGTTGTCTGAAATATAGTTCGGCCATATTGATTAAATGTCTAACTGTTGAAACTGTGCGAACTCCCAGCAAGATTGCTGGATTCTTTGGCACACAAGGCGGGCAAACGTTCCGAGTCTGTTTTTGCTTTGAACCGTGTGGTTTTTCAGAACTGCCCTTCCGGGGCTGCCTGGACAACGCATGGCTTACCGTAACTGCGTCAAACTGAATTCGCCTTCCGAGCAAACCAAAGCCTGATATAACCGCGCTGAAGTCAATTCAATCGCCCTTTTTCCGTGTAACTGCGCAATATCTTTACTTACAAGGCAATAATGTAACAGCTATCAATCTAGTCGTGTATAAGAAGTCGAGGCAGTTCCGTAACTAGTTACTAGACAATTGCTCAGATAAGAATCCTTATAGCATGGCTGTTTAATGGCGCCATTGTGGCACCTTGTCGGGGTAGACGAGAGGGCGTTGTGTGCCGACCTGTCGCATGGTGCTGGCCAGTCCAGGGTTTGGCTGGTGCCGCACAGCGCTGTTTAGGGCTGCGAATGGGTCGTGCTTGGCTTGGCATTGCATAGAGATGATCATGGATTTACGTCTGGGCATGGGGGAAGCCAACTCCCTCACGCATTTTTCTAAAGATTTCGGCTTCCTCCTGCTGTGATATTTCTATCTTTGGGTCCGGCGTCACCGGCTCTGGCTTAGGCATCGATGGTTTGAATGCTTCGCCACGATTCGCTAGTTCATCATTGATTGCCTTCAGCGCTGCTTCTAGACCTGCGAGCAACCCCTTTGTAGGATTTGCATTTTGGGATTCCTCCTGAATCTGCCTTTTAATTCTCTCCCGGTCTTTTGCCAATAGTCCACCCGAACTATTTTTCAAATTTTGGGAGCAGGTTCCCCTTTGGGTTAATTGTGGATTCCCTATATTAGGTGACGCGCTCATTTTCCGGTGTCGCTGTTCTGATTTTCCGGTGTCGAGTGCACCAACTTCCTGTGTCACAGCGGAAGCAGCTTCCGGTGCCAGAGGGTGGACGGAATAAATAAAACGTGAGAATCCCCTGCCGGAACGGCGGGAGTTTTCGGTCATGGTAATGTGACCAGTGCTTTTGAGCGCCCGCAGCTCGTCCCGGACGGTGCGCTCACTCACGCCACAATCTTCGGCGAGTGATTTGTGACCAGGAAAACATTTACCTTCGTCGTCCGCACGATCAGCCAGTCGTAGCAGAATTATTTTTCTGACTGGCGAAATCTCGGACAGGTTCCAAGCCCTAGTTAGAAGCCGATTACTCAAAAGCGCCTCTCCGCATCGCCTGGCGTTGCGTTGCCGGTGGTGGTGCTGAATATTACGCTGCCGCTGGAAATTGCAAACGGTTCGGCGGCGTTGACTCCAGCGCTAATTTGAAGTGGTTTCGTAGCCATTTTGTTTGTAAAAGTTATCCCGGCGGCGCGTGCCATATACCGCGTGCGCCGGGTTTTTTATATTCAGCCCAGGTTACCCGCGCCGAATGCCAAACCAAAACGCCAGTTTGGCGACATTTTTCGCAACGTTGCAGACAACCATTGCCAACGGATTTTTGATCCGGCCAGCTAGGTTTTCCGCAGCTTCGGCACCAATACAAACCAGAATTCGGAAGCGAAACCGAGCGCGCTTTTTTGTGCAATTTTTTCTTCACGCTCGGCCTTTTGTGATGAACTCTGTTAATTCAGTCTTGCTGACGAACACGGCCTTGCCGCGCCTGTAACAAGGCAAGCCCAAGCGGAAGTAGGATCGGAGCGTGTTCGGACACACGTCGACGAATTCTTTTGATTTTGACAACCTGAATAGGTCGAACCCGTTCCCGCTATTTTGATTGGTGCTGACGTTTCTTGCGTTCATATAGACGAACTTATTGGAACCGGCGAACGCTGTCATAAACACTTAACAGGAGCAAAATCCCTTATTCGAGTTTAAGCAGACCCGAAGAGATCACTTTCCAAAAGTTGCTTTCCCACTGCTGGATCAGTGGAAGGTTTCGCATATATATATTGGTGAGCAATAATGCCTGATTCAATCGGTCTGCTATCACCATGCTTTCACCAATCGCTAAAAACGTTTAAATACATGGAAAAAGCTCGTTTTAAGTATCGGGCTCGGAGTTTAATTTGCGGTGGTGCGAACGCAAGACCGCAGCGGAAATTTTTCGGACGCGGATGAACAGATTCAAACATGCTGAGTGCAAACATGTGTTCCTTGAAATCAGGCGGCAACTTGACATTCCCGGGGTCCGGAGAATCTTTCTCCGAAGTATGAAGCAGGGGATTGAACAGCGCATCGGAGAGTAAATTGAGAATCAAGACACAACATTGAAAAGGCGCCCTTAATCCCTTTTGCCTCGGATTTGATTGAGAAACACGGGATTTTCGATGAGCGCTTCAACCGCGACAAAGCGTGAAATCCGGCTCGGTATGGTTTGCATTTGGGTGTGTCCAACTGAGGATAAACAAAGTCCCGGCTGAAAATTTAAGTTGCGCTCCACACGGTTCGCGGCTTAAAGAATGGCCGCATTGCATGGGTAAAGTTTTGATCATTGCTGAAAAGCCGTCCGTCGCCAGCGATATTTCGAAGGCGCTGGGAAAGTTTCAGAAACACGAAGATTACTTTGAGAATGACAACTATGTCATCTCATCGGCGGTAGGCCATTTGCTGACGATTGTGCCTCCGGAGGGCGTCGAAGCCGTGCGCGGCAAATGGACGTTCAAATGTCTGCCGGTCATCCCGCCGCATTTCGATTTGGCGCCGATTGAGCGGAACGAAAATCGTCTCAAAGCCCTCAAAAGGTTGATCAAACGCGAGGACGTGACTGAATTGATCAATGCTTGCGACGCCGGCCGCGAAGGTGAATTGATCTTCCGCAACATCGTCCGTTTCACCAAGGCGCGGCAGCCGATCAAGCGACTCTGGCTGCAATCCATGACGCCGGCGGCCATCCGCGAAGGATTCGCCCAGTTGCGCTCGGATGAATCCATGCAGCCGCTGTCCGACGCCGCGATGAGCCGCAGTGAAGCCGACTGGCTTGTGGGCATCAACGGCACGCGCGCCATGACGGCGTTCAATTCCAAGCTCGGGGGTTTCTTCAAGACGACCGTCGGCCGCGTCCAGACGCCCACGCTGGCGATTCTGGTCGAGCGCGAGAAACGCGTTCGCGAATTTGTTCCCCGCGATTTCTGGGAAATCATCGGCACGTTTGACTGTGCGGCAGGAAATTACACCGGCCGCTGGTTCGACGAGAAATTCGCCCGGACCGACGACGAACAGCTCAAGGCCGAACGGGTTTGGGAGGTGACGAAGGCTGAGGAAATCAAGGCTAAATGCCTGGGCAAGCCAGGTGTGGTCACCGAAGAAAGCAAACCGACGACTTCGATGTCGCCATTGCTCTATGATTTGACCAGTCTGCAACGCGATGCCAATTCGCGTTTTGGTTTCAGCGCCAAGAACACCCTGGCCATCGCGCAGGCGCTATACGAAAAGCACAAGGTGTTGACATATCCGCGGACCGATTCGCGCGCCTTGCCGGAAGATTACATCGCCACGGTGAAAGACACCCTGGCAATGCTGGGAGGAGTCACCGGCTACTCGGCCTTTGCCGATCAAATTTTAAAAAATGGCTGGGTGCATCCGAACAAGCGTATTTTTAACAACGCCAAAGTTTCCGACCATTTCGCGATTATCCCGACCACACTCGCTTCGAAAACCCTGAGTGAGCCGGAACACAAACTGTATGACCTCGTTACCAAGCGGTTTCTGGCCATTTTTTATCCGGCGGCGGAATTTCTGGAGACGACCCGCATCACGCGCGTCGAAAACGAGCCTTTTAAGAGTGCGGGGAAGGTTTTGGTTTCGCCCGGTTGGTTAACAGTTTATGGCAAGCAATCGGACTCTGATGAAACGCCCAGCCTGGCGCCGGTGAAGCCGGACGAAAAAGTCCAGACCGGCAGCATCGAGGTGAAGCCAAACATCACCAAACCCCCGGCGCGTTATTCGGAAGCCACGCTGCTCTCGGCGATGGAAGGCGCGGGCAAGCTTGTGGACGATGACGAATTGCGCGAAGCGATGAGCGAGAAAGGCCTGGGCACACCGGCTACGCGCGCCGCGATCATCGAAGGCTTGATCCTGGAGGATTATGTCCACCGCAACGGTCGCGAATTACAGGCGACGGCGAAAGCGTTTTCCCTCATGGAACTACTCAACGGTTTGGGCATCCCCGAGCTGACGAAACCGGAACTGACCGGGGACTGGGAGTTTCAACTGAAGGAAATGCAGCGGCGCAAAATCAGCCGCGAACAATTCATGGCCGGTATCGCCGACATGACCCGGCGTATCGTGGATCGCGCGAAGCAATATGAGCACGACACAATACCCGGAGATTTCGGCACGCTGAAAGTGCCGTGCCCGAAATGCGGCGGTGAAATCCACGAACGTTACAAGCAAAACTGATCACTGATAAGCAGATTGGCCCGCTGCAGGGATTTCGCAGCAAGCAGGGTTTCCCGTTCGCCGCCGTTTTGAAAATGAACAGCGAGTACAAGCTCGAGTTTGATTTCGGCAACGGGACGAAAGATGGCGAAGCAGCTGCGCCCGTGGATTTCACCGGCAAAGAACCGCTCGGCAAATGCCCGAAATGCGGCGCGCAGGTCTATGACGGTGGCATGAATTACGTTTGCGAAAAACAGGCGGGCGCCGAAAAAACCTGCGATTTCCGCACCGGCAAGATCATTCTGCAGCAGGAAATATCGCCGGAGCAAATCAAGAAACTGCTGGCCGAGGGCAAGACCGAGTTGCTCAAGGGTTTTATATCAAAAAAAACCAACCGAAAATTTGAGGCGTTTCTCATTCTAAAAGACGGCAAGACTGCGTTCGATTTTCCCGTCCGTGAGCGGAAGGGCCGAGCCGGCAAGGCATCCGAACCACTTCCGAAAATTGATTTCACCGGCAAAACCGAGGTTGGCAAATGCCCGAAGTGCGGCGGAAAAGTTTTCGACACCGAGGCAGGATATATTTGCGCCAACTCACAGCTGGAAGCCAAGTCCTGTAAGTTCAAGATCGGCAAAGCAATTTTGGAACAGCCGATCGAAGCGGACCAGGCCCGGAAAATTCTCGCCGGCAGCAAAAGCGATTTGCTCGACAAATTCATCTCGAAGGCCGGCAAACCGTTCCCGGCATATCTCGTGATGGACAAGAAAGGCAAGATCACCTTCGATTTCCCGCCCCGCGATGAATGAGGCCGCGCGCCGCCTTTGTGGCGGTTTTTTACGATTCCTTCGGCTGCGGGAGTTTGATTGAATTGGCCTGGCGAGGATGCAACTCTTCTTCAAAGAATACGGGCAGGGCAGGCCGTTGATCCTGTTGCACGGGTTGTTCGGTTCGTCGGATAACTGGCACGCCATCGCCCGGGAATTGGCTAAGCGATTTCACGTCTACGCCCTGGACCAGCGCAACCACGGTCATTCACCTCACAGTGCGGAAATGAGTTATTCCCTGATGGCTGAAGATGCGAAGGAATTCCTGAAGGCGCACAGAATCGAAAAGGCGTCATTCATCGGCCATTCGCTGGGTGGCAAGACGGCGATGCAGTTCGCCCTGCAGTTTCCCGACAAAGTGGAAAAGCTGCTGATAGAGGACATGGCACCGCGGGCGTATTTGCAGGCCCATCATGACATCTTTACTGCGCTCCTCGGACTGGATTTGGCGAACTACAAGGCGCGACAGGAAATTGAAGATGCGCTGGCGCTGGAAATTCCCAGCCTGGTCTTGCGCCGCTTCCTGCTGAAGAATCTGGGCCGTAACCCAGACGGGACATTTTTCTGGAAAATCAATCTGCGCGGCCTCTCCACAAATTATCCGCAGCTGGGCGAACCGGTTTTCAGTTCCTTGCCGTTCACCAAACCAGTGCTGTTCATTCGCGGCGGGAATTCCAGTTACCTCAACCCTGAGGATGAACCATTGGTCCGCCAATTGTTCCCGCTGGCAGAAATCAAAACCGTTGCTGAAGCGGGACACTGGGTTCACGGCGAAAAGCCGGAGGAGTTTTTGGCCCTGGCCCTGGCCTTTTTGTAAGTCACCCTTGCGGTAATCCATTGCAACGATTTGTCACATTCTTTCGTGGCTTTTGTGTGTTTCGCGGTTAAAAATTCGCTGATGGACGCATTGCCGCCACCGCCCGCCATAATTCCTGACCAATGGATTCAGAAATTCCTTGCGCACCTGGCGACTGATCGCGGCGCGTCGGTGTACACACAGCGAAATTACCGGCATGCGCTGACGGAATTTTTTCAATGGCATGCGCAGGAACGCAAATCCCCGCCCGCCTGGGGAAAACTGCAGCGTGACGATTTTCGGAGCTACCTCCGGTTTGTCGGGCGGAACCACCTGAGCCGCGCAGCAACGCAATTGCGCTTTTCCGCGCTGCGGACATTTTACAAATTCTTGATGCGGCGCGGACTGGTCGAAAATTTACCAATCAAAAATCTTTCGCTGCCGAAACTGGAAAAGCGTCTGCCTCGATTCATGACCAAACAGCAAATGTTGGATTTGCTGGGGGCACCGATAAAACTGCTCGAAACGCAATCGCAGAAAAAAGGAGCGGGTCGGCCGATTTCGCGGGAGGTGTGCTTGCGCGATGTTGCCGTGCTGGAAACGATTTATTCGTGCGGCCTGCGCGTGAGCGAGCTCTGCGGTTTGCGCGTGGAGGACATTGATTGGAACGGCCAGATCGTGCGCGTTCGTGGCAAAGGGAAAAAGGAGCGGCTTGTACCGGTGGGTGAGCCGGCGTTGCTGGCGATTGAATTGTATTGGGGCGTCCTGTTCGAGCCGCCGGTGGGTGCGCAAACCGTTTTTCGGGCCGACACCAAAAGGGCCCGGCCGCTCAGTCCCGTGCAGCTGGCGCGCCGGCTGAAAAACTATCTTTCCATTGCCGGTCTCGATCCCAAATTGACGCCGCATAAGTTGCGACACAGCTATGCAACCCACCTGCTCGACGCAGGCGCGGATTTGCGCAGTGTCCAGGAATTACTCGGCCACGCGCACCTCATTACCACGCAAGTTTATACCCACGTCACTACGGAGCGTTTGAAGCGCGCTTATGACAAGGCGCACCCGCGCGCCTGAGTCGGAGGGTCACCACGCCAGGGTCAGTTTTCCAAATCGGAAACACAACGGCGCATGTGACTGGAATCAACGCCCTGCGTTTCGAGTTGGTCCATAAAGTCCTGGCAATATTCACGACCGACCACGGCGCGCATGGAGCGGCTGCCCTTTGGCCCTGTCAACGCGGCCGGGAAGTGAATATGAATTTCCGGTGCCGACCTGCCTTCTTTCGGGAGCGAGGGTTGAACGTGGATAAAGGCAATCTGTTCGAGAAAGATCACCATGCCATTTTTTAGTGCGACGCTTTTCATTGTTTTTGGTCTTTGGTCTTTGGTTTGTTTCGTATGTCGTGGTTGTCATTGAGCCGGGAGATCACAGTTCGATGACCAACAATGGTTTGCGACTTTCTGGAAGTATGTCAATTATTACCGTTGCTGGCGGGCGGCAGCTTGATCCATCCGGAAACCTTCTAGAAAATGGTGAAAAAAAGGGGAAAGCGTGCCAACCCAAAATAAAAATTAAAATGCTGTTGACAGTCTGTTGCACGTTTTCTAATTTGAGAGGGTCAGAGCCGTAAAAAACAAATACCGACAGCCTCTTAAACTTCGCAAGAAACATGAGAGGCACGGTTTTTTGTCGTTTTACGTTCGGGTTTGAACAGATAAGATTTTTGGATGCCCATGTAGCTCAGTTGGTAGAGCACGTCCTTGGTAAGGACGAGGTCATCAGTTCAATCCTGATCATGGGCTCCATAAAAGAACAAACGCAGCAACCAGCAAAACAAGAAATAAAATGGCCAAAGAGCAATTTCAAAGAACGAAACCGCATGTCAATGTCGGCACCATCGGCCACGTTGACCACGGTAAATCCACGTTGACCGCCGCTATCGTCGCAGTGCAGCACCGCAAAGGTCTGGCCCCGATGATTGAGTATAAAGATATCACCAAGGGTGGTACGGTTCGTGATGAAACGAAAACGGTTACTATCGCGGTTTCGCACGTTGAATACGAAAGCGCCAAGCGCCACTACGCTCACGTTGACTGCCCCGGTCACGCTGACTATGTGAAAAACATGATTACTGGTGCCGCCCAGATGGATGGTGCCATTCTGGTGGTCAGCGCTGCTGACGGTCCGATGCCCCAGACCCGTGAGCACATTCTCTTGGCCCGCCAGGTTGGTGTGCCGAGCATCATCGTCTGCTTGAACAAAGTCGACCTCGCTGATGCTGACTTGCTGGAACTGATCGAGATGGAAATCCGTGAATTGCTCACGAAATATGGTTTCCCTGGCGAAAAGACCCCGATTGTCCGTGCTTCCGCCACTGCCGCCATTGCCGGCAAACCGGAAGGCGAAGCCGCCATTCAGAGCCTGCTTGACGCCTTGGACACTTTCGTGCCGGATCCGATCCGCGAAGTGGATAAGCCGTTCCTGATGTGCGTTGAAGACGTTTTCACCATTGAAGGTCGCGGCACCGTCGTGACCGGACGCGTGGAACGCGGGACGCTCAAGAAGATGGAAGAAGTTGAGATCGTCGGTCTTCGCGAGACGCGCAAGACGGTGGCGACCGACATAGAAATGTTTCGTAAATTGCTCGATTCCGCGAGCGCCGGCGACAACGTTGGTGTTTTGCTTCGCGGCACAACCAAGAACGAAGTTGAACGTGGCATGGTTTTGGCCAAGCCGGGATCGATCAAACCGCATACGAAGTTCAAAGCGGAAGTTTATGTTTTGAATAAGGACGAAGGTGGGCGTCATACGCCGTTCTTCACGAATTATCGTCCGCAATTTTATTTCCGCACCTCGGATGTCACCGGAACGCTCACCTTGCCCACGGGCATTGAAATGGTGATGCCCGGCGATAACGTCTCGGTGGATGTTGAACTCCAAAAGTCGGTTGCGATGGAAAAAGGCTTGAAATTCGCGATTCGCGAAGGCGGCCGTACCATCGGTTCCGGCATTGTGACTGAAGTCGTCGCGTAAGGCGAAAGGGTGTCGGGAGCGCGGAGATTGAATCTTCGTGCTCCCTTTTTGTCCGTAGTAATGGCGGTTGCATTTTACGGCTACGGCGTTAGCTCAATTGGTAGAGTAGCGGTCTCCAAAACCGTTGGTTGCAGGTTCAAGTCCTGCACGCCGTGCCAGTCTGCGTACTTGGAGAGGTGGCAGAGTGGTCTATTGCGGCGGTCTTGAAAACCGCTGTGGGCGAAAGCCCACCGGGGGTTCGAATCCCTCCCTCTCCGCCAGTTTCGCTTTGCGAAATTGCCGTGCGGGAGTAGAGTGAAACTGGAAACTGGTTTGAAAGTGTATTATTGTGAATAATTGGACGACAATAGTGGTTTGGACCGTGGTGGTCCTGGTGGTCTTCGGTTACCTTTGGTGGCAGGGGCAGATTCAGCGTTTTGCTGTCTATGTTCAGGAAACCCGTGAGGAACTCCGGAAATGTTCCTGGCCTAGTTGGCAGGAACTCAAGGGCTCAACTCTGTTGATAGCAATTACCGTGGCATTCCTCGGGATATTTGTGGTTGTCATTGACACCATACTGTTTCACGTTTTCATCCGCTAACGAATTTCATGTCAAACCAGTGGTTCATCATCCAGACGCTTTCCGGCCAGGAGCATAAGGTCAAGGAGAGCATCGAGAAACGCGTCAAGACGGACGAAATGCAGGATTTCATCAAAGAAGTTCTGGTGCCGATGGAAAAGGTCGTCGAAGTGCGCAACCAGAAAAAGACTGTGTCCAACCGGAAGTTATGGCCGGGTTACGTTTTCGTGGACATGGTACTGCTGGATGAGGATCGGCGTGTCATTGAAAAACCGTGGTATTTTATCCGTGAGACCCAGGGGGTCATCGGCTTTTTGAGCGATCCGCCCCAGCCTACCCCGACTGAGGAAGTGGAGGCAATCAAGACCCAGATTACCGCGGCGGAAGAGACGGAAAAACCGAAGGTCAATTTTGCAGTCGGCGAAACGATCAAGATCAACAACGGTCCGTTCCTGAATTTCAGCGGCGTGATCGAGGAGATCGATCCGGAACGCGGGAAGCTGAAAGTGACCGTGAATATTTTTGGACGCAACACGCCGGTGGAACTGGAATACTGGCAGGTGGAAAAAGCGTGAGGAATTTGCTGCGGAGGTACGCTGCCCTTTATTTGAATGGGGATGGGCGTCCACTGGCGCAGACGATGTTTTTTAACGACTAGAATTTATGGCGAAGAAAATTACTGGACAAATTAAATTGCAGATTGCCGCCGGACAGGCGAATCCCGCGCCGCCCGTCGGCCCGGCGCTTGGTCAGCACGGCGTGAACATCATGGGTTTCTGCAAGGAGTTTAATGCAGTCACCAAAGGCGACGCAGGGCTTGTGATTCCCGTGGTCATTACGGTTTATCAGGACAAGTCCTTCACGTTCATCACCAAGTCACCGCCGGCTTCAATCCTTCTTAAAAAAGCTGCGGGTATTACCGCCGGGTCCAAGACGCCGAACAAGGAAAAAGTTGGCAAAGTCACGCGGAAACAGGTTTTGGATATTATCAAGACCAAGTCCAAGGACATGAATGCGAACAGTGAGGAAGCCGCCTTCCGCGTCATTGCGGGCACCGCGCGCAGTATGGGAATTGAAGTTGTCGGTTAATTAACACAAAACAATCGCGGGAGAGCTAAGAACTCGCATGCACCGCACCAAGTAAAATGCCCAGTAAACGATTCAAAAAAGCACTCGAAGTGGTGGATGGCAAGAAAGCCTATTCACTTAAGGAAGCCGTAGGCGTCCTCGCCAAGTTCCCGAAAGCGAAATTTAACGAGACGATTGATCTCGCGTTCCGCCTCGGCGTTGATCCGAAGCAGTCTGACCAGATGGTTCGTGGCACGGTCCCGCTGCCCCACGGTAGCGGCAAGACCGTTCGTGTCTTGGTTTTTGCCAAAGGCAACGCAGCGGACGCAGCGAAAGCTGCCGGTGCGGAGAACGTCGGCTTTGAAGACATGATCGCCAAGTGCATTGCTGGCTGGACAGATTTCGACGTGGCGATCGCCACCCCTGAAGCGATGGTGGAAGTCCGCAAGCTGGGTAAAGTGCTCGGGCCGCGGGGCTTGATGCCCAATCCCAAGACCGGCACCGTAACCGACGATACGGCCAAAGCCGTGAAAGAAGTCAAGGCTGGCCGCGTTGAATTTAAGACGGATAAGGCTGGAAACGTCCACGTTATCGTGGGCAAGGCTTCCTTTAAGCCGGAGCAAATCGAGGAGAACGCCCGGGCGATAATCGAGGCGGTGTCCAAGGCGCGCCCGTCAAGCATCAAGGGCAATTACATCAACTCCTGTACGCTCTCGGCAACGATGAGCCCGGCGGTGCGCGTGGATATGCGCGAGTTTGCAAACAATTAACCTATTTTTCCCATGCGTGCTGAAAAACAAATTTTGACAAAGGAATACACCGCCCGGTTGAACGCATCGCCGTTCTTCATCGTTGTCGGTTACCAAGGACTTAAAGTCGAACATCTGACAGAACTGCGCAAGCGCCTCACCCAGGCTGGTGCCGAGGTTCATGTCGTGAAAAACACAGTGTTCCGCATCGCCGCCAAGGAATCCGGCGTGGCGGATTTGAACGGCGCCCTGGTGGGGCAGCTCGCGGTCGTGACCGGCAAGAAGGACATCTCCGCGGCGGCCAAGGCTTTGAAGAATTTTGCGGCGGAATTTGACAAGCTGAAACTCAAGTTCGGTTACTTGAACAATCAGCGTCTTGAAGACTCGGCGATCATCGCCCTGGCGGATCTCCCGAGCCTCGACGTGTTGCGCGCCAGATTGCTGGGATTGCTGAGTGCGCCGGCGACCAAGCTGGTAACGCTGATCAATACGCCGGCCTCGCAACTGGCGCAGGTCATCAAGGCCAAGTCCGAAAAGGCCTGAAGCAGGCTTGAACAATTTTCGGTTGGGGATCACCTCTCCCATCGAAGAAACAAACAACAAACAACAACGTAAATCGTCGGTTCGCAGGCCGTGAACTGAAAATTGCCCGGGCCGGGCAGACGACGAGACGACCGAAGGAAAGAACATATTATGGCTGATCTAGGAAACCTCGTGGAGGAATTGAGCAAGTTGACAGTGATTGAAGCTGCTGACTTGGTGAAACAACTGGAAACCAAATGGGGCGTTTCTGCCGCTGCACCCGTCGCGGTTGCGGCTGCCGGCGCTCCCGCTGCCGGTGGTGCTGCGGCGCCTGCCGCGGCTGCCAAGGACACTTTTGACGTGATCCTCGCTTCCGTTCCGGCGGATAAGAAGATTGCGGTCATCAAAGTTGTGCGCGAAGTGAAGGCGGGATTGGGCCTGGCCGAAGCGAAAGCTTTGGTGGAAGGTGCTCCGAAGCCCTTGCTGGAAGGCGCGAACAAAGCCGACACTGATAACGCCAAGAAAAAGCTCGAAGAAGCCGGCGCGAAAGTCGAAATCAAGTAATTGCCGTATTTTGGGGCGGCGGCGTCCGGCCGGCCGCCCCATTCCCGTCATTGCGGGAAAATAATTTTATTGAAGTCTATAACGCAAATGTCGGTTGTTTTGGCAGGTTTGCCGTTGAACGCGGCGGGCTTGCCATGAGTCGTTGAGTAAATTTATCGGCACGGCGCTGTTGCCGTGTCAAACCAGAAAGTCAAAATGCCATCGCGAGTCACTGAACGTATCAACTTCGGCAAGATCAAAGAAATCGTCACGCCGCCGAACATGATCGAATTGCAGACGAATTCCTATACGGAGTTTCTGCAGGCCGACGCATCGCCTAAGAAGCGGCTGAAGCACACCGGCCTGGAAGCGGTCTTCCAGGAAGTATTCCCCATCGAGAGTTATGATGGCAAATGCAAGCTCGCCTACGATTCGTATGAAGTCGGCGCGCCCAAAATTGACTGGCTTGAATGCCTGCGCGAAGGACTCACCTATGGCGCGCCGCTTTACGTCACCTTCAAGCTCATTGAGGAGGAAAAGGGTGCCAAGGAGGAAAAGGTTTTCATGGGCGAATTGCCGCTCATGACGCCACAAGGCACGTTCGTCATCAATGGCGCGGAGCGAGTCGTGGTCTCCCAATTGCACCGCTCCCCGGGTATCGCCTTTGAAGCCACCCAGCATCCTAACGGCAAGACCCTGCACAGCTTTCGCGTCATCCCCGACCGCGGTTCCTGGTACGAAGCCCAATTTGACACCAGCGACTTGCTGTACGTTTATCTCGACCGCAAAAAACGCCGCCGCAAATTTTTGACAACCACCCTGTTTCGCGCGCTGGCATTCTTGGAACGCGATCCCAAGGACAAGATTAATTCCAAGTCCAAGGACAATCCGCGTCTGACCTCCGGCACGGACGAGGAGATTTTGAAGTTGTTCTACAACATCGAAGATCTGTCAGTGAAGGAAGCCGAGAAGATTGAGGATTTACAGAACCGTGTTTTGGTCCACGACGCCGTGGACGAGGAAAAAGGTCTCGTCGTGGCCAGAGCTTTCGAGCCGCTATCCAAGGCGGTCGTCAAACAGATCGCCGAACTCGGCATCAGCAAGATCAAGGTCGTGGACACCTCGATCGACGACGGCATCATCATCAAGTGCCTCAAAAAAGATCCGGCCAAGAATGAAGAAGAGGGTCTCAAGGACATTTACCGCCGCCTGCGTCCCGGTGATCCCCCCACCGCGCAAAACGCCGAATCGTTGATCCGCCGCTTGTTCTTTGACAAGAAGCGCTACGATTTGGGCCGCGTTGGTCGCTACAAAATCAGCCAGAAGCTCGGCCTCAAAAACCGGGATGATGAAGATTCACGCATTTTGAGCAAAGACGATCTGGTCGCCGCTACAAAATATCTTTTGAAGCTCAAAAAGGGCGAAGGTTCGTTGGATGATATCGATCACTTGGGCAGCCGTCGCATCCGTACGGTCGGCGAATTGCTGGCCAACCAGTGCCGCGTCGGCCTTTCGCGTACCGAACGTCTCGTGAAGGAACGGATGACGTTGTTCGATCAGAGCGTGGAAGCCATGACGCCGCAGAAGCTCATCAATCCGAAGGCGCTTTCCGCTGTCATTCGTGATTTCTTTGGCCGTTCACAACTCAGCCAGTTTATGGATCAAATTAATCCGCTGGCGGAACTCACCCATAAGCGCCGCTTGTCGGCGCTCGGGCCCGGGGGTCTGAGCCGTGATCGTGCCGGTTTTGAAGTTCGCGACGTTCACCCGTCGCACTACGGCCGTATTTGCCCAATTGAAACCCCGGAAGGTCCGAACATCGGTTTGATCGCTTCGCTCGCTACGTTCGCGCGCATCAATGAATTCGGTTTTCTGGAAACGCCCTATCGCAAGGTCAAGGAAGGTCGCGTGACGAACGAGATCGAGTTCCTCACGGCCGACCGCGAGGAGCAATTCACCGTCGCCCAGGCGAACTCCGTGATGGACGAAAAAGGCCATTTCACAACGGACCGCGTCGTTTGCCGCCAGCGCGGCGAATTCGTGGACGTGGAACCGACGAAAGTGGATTTCATGGACATCTCGCCGAAGCAATTGGTTTCCATTGCTGCATCACTGATTCCATTCCTTGAACACGATGACGCGAACCGCGCCTTGATGGGGTCCAACATGCAACGCCAGGCTGTGCCGCTCCTCGTAACCGAGGCCCCGCTTGTGGCCACCGGTCTGGAAGGTCGTGTCGCTCTGGACTCACGTGCCGTGCTTGTCGCCGAAGAAGCCGGCAAAGTGGCATCCGTCACCGGTAACCAGATCATCATTACTGAAAACGGTCATTTGCCCGAAGGCAAAAAGAAGATCAAACACGATCCCGAAAACGGCGTGTACATTTATCCCGTGCGCAAATTCATGCGCTCGAACGCGGCGACCTGCATTAACCAGAAAATCCTGGTGAACAAGGGCGACCATGTTCGCAAAGGACAGGTCATCGCTGACGGTCCTTGCACCCAAAACGCTGAACTGGCCCTGGGCCGCAACGTGCTGGTAGCCTTCATGCCGTGGAACGGTTATAACTTCGAGGACGCAATTCTCATCAGTGAAAAAATCGTGAAGGATGACATTTTCACGAGCATTCACATTGACGAATTTGAAGTCGCCGCCCGCGACACGAAACTCGGCCCGGAGGAAATCACTCGCGACATCCCGAACCTCGGCGACGAGGCGTTGAAGAATCTGGCGGCCGACGGTGTGATCCGCATCGGCGCGGAAGTGAAGCCCGGCGACATTCTCGTCGGCAAAATCACGCCAAAATCGGAAACCGAACTCGCCCCGGAAGAACGCCTGCTGCGCGCCATCTTCGGTGAGAAGGCGGCGGACGTGAAGGACACTTCGCTGAAGGTTCCGTCTGGAACTTACGGCATCGTCATGGACGTGAAAGTTTCATCCAAGAAGGACGGCGAACGCACGACCAAATCGGCTTCCAGTGAGGAAAAGCGCCACGCGAAGCAGATCGAGGATGATCACAAGAAAAAACTTGGCGAATTGCACGATCAGTTGACGGAAGCGTTGAGCAACATTCTGCTCGGCGAAAAAATCCCGCTCGACGTTGTGAATTCCGAGACCGGCGAAATTATCATCCCGGCCAACCGCAAGATCACCAAGACCCTGTTGCGCAAGCTCGCGACGGTTTATGACCGCATCGAAATTGATCCCTCGCCCATCCGTAATAAGATCACGGAAATCATCGGCCAGTTTAAGAAGAAATTCGACGACTTGCAGATGCAGTACGACGAGGAAATGGAACGCGCCGAGGCGGGCGACGGTACTGAAGCCGGCATCGTCAAATCGGTGAAGGTTTACATCGCTTCAAAACGCAAATTGTCGGTCGGCGATAAAATGGCGGGTCGCCACGGTAACAAGGGTGTCGTTGCGCGCATCGTGAAGGAAGAAGACATGCCGTTCCTCTCAGACGGAACTCCGGTGGAAATCGTTTTGAATCCGCTGGGCGTACCGAGTCGTATGAACGTCGGGCAGGTTCTCGAAACGCACCTGGGCTGGGCGGCAAAACTGCTCGGCTTGAAATTCGCCACGCCCGTCTTCGACGGCATCAAGGAAAAGGACATCCGCGGGTACTTGAAGCAGGCCGGTTTGCCCGAACACGCCAAGACGCATCTGTACGACGGTCGCACTGGCGAACAATTCGATCAGGAAATTGTCGTTGGCTATATTTACATGATGAAGCTCGGACATTTGGTCGCTGACAAGATTCACGCCCGCGCTGTAGGTCCGTACTCGCTCGTCACCCAGCAACCGTTGGGCGGCAAGGCGCAATACGGCGGCCAGCGCTTCGGCGAAATGGAAGTCTGGGCGATGGAAGCCTACGGGGCCGCCTATACCCTGCAGGAATTGCTCACCGTCAAGTCCGACGACGTGCAAGGCCGCACACGGATTTACGAAAGCATTGTCAAAGGCGACAACGCGCTCGAAGCAGGCATCCCCGAGTCGTTCAACGTGCTCGTCAAGGAAATGCAATCGCTCGGTCTCGATGTGAAAGTCGGTTATTCCAACCCGCTTGAACATTCTAACGGCGACAACGCCGCTGCCACTGCCGCTGCCACTTTGGCCGCGGTTTAACTGAAATAAATTTGCTGAAAGAATATTGTATGACCAGCGCCAAAGAAAACGCCCGTGAAATCCTCGGCCTCGATAAGGTGAACCAGGTTGACTACGTGGGCATCACCCTCGCGTCGCCTGATGCCATCCGCTCGTGGAGCAAAGGTGAAGTCAAAAATCCCGAGACCATCAACTACCGCACGTTCAAGCCTGAAAAAGGCGGCTTGTTCTGCGAACGCATCTTCGGTCCCGTTAAGGATTGGGAATGCTCCTGCGGAAAATACAAGCGCATCAAGCATCGCGGTATCGTTTGCGACCGATGCGGTGTCGAGGTCACGCTGTCCCGCGTGCGCCGCGAACGCATGGGCCACATTGAGCTTGCTGTGCCGACATGCCACATCTGGTTCTTCAAGTGCATGCCCTCGCGCATCGGCCTGGCGCTCGACATGACGGCGCGGCATTTGGAACGTGTGATTTATTACGAGGACTATCTCGTGGTCGATCCCGGTACCACCCCGCTCAAGCCTCATCAGTTGCTAACGGAGGTTGAATACCGCGAGGCCCGCGAAACCTACGGAGCGGAAGCGTTTGTCGCCAAGATGGGGGCGGAAGCCGTCCGTGAAGCCATGGCGCGTGTGGATTTGGCCAAGCAGGCCGATGAACTCGCCATCGCGATGACCGAAACCAAGAGCAAACAGATCCGCAAGAAACTTGGCAAGCGCATCAAGTTGCTGCAGGGTCTCGCGTCGTCGAAAAGTCGTCCGGAATGGATGATTCTTACCGTGCTGCCCGTCATCCCGCCGGATTTGCGCCCGCTCGTCCCGCTCGAAGGCGGACGTTTCGCCACCAGCGATTTGAACGATTTATATCGCCGCGTCATCAACCGCAACAACCGTCTCAAGACGTTGCTGCAGCTCAAGACTCCGGAAGTCATCATTCGTAATGAAAAGCGCATGTTGCAGGAAGCCGTGGATGCCTTGTTCGACAACGGCCGTCACGGGCGTCCGGTCACCGGCGCCGGCAACCGATCCTTGAAATCGTTGAGCGACATGCTCAAGGGCAAGGGCGGACGTTTCCGTCAAAACCTGCTCGGCAAACGCGTCGATTATTCCGGCCGTTCCGTCATTGTCATCGGACCGGAGCTGAAGTTGAATCAGTGCGGTCTCCCGAAAAAGATGGCGCTCGTTTTGTTTGAACCGTTCATCATCCGCCGCTTAAAGGAACTTGGTTATGTGCACACCGTCCGGAGCGCCAAGAAAATGATCGAGCGCCAGACGAAGGAAGTATGGGACGTCTTGGAAGAAGTCACCAAGGGTCACCCGGTGTTGCTCAACCGCGCGCCCACGTTGCATCGTTTGTCCGTCCAGGCCTTCGAGCCGCAGTTGATCGAAGGCGAAGCGATCCGTATTCACCCGCTGGTTTGTACCGCATACAACGCGGACTTCGACGGAGATCAAATGGCTGTTCACGTTCCGCTGTCGGTCGAAGCGCAATTGGAAGCGCGTTTGCTGATGATGGCCACGAACAATATTTTCTCACCGTCATCCGGCAAGCCGATCATCACTCCGACCCAGGACATCACGCTCGGTTGTTATTACGTCACAGCCGAACCGCGCAAACCGTTGCCGTCGAACTTGAACGAACTCCCGCTCTTCGGCACCAAGGTCGAAGCAATCTTCGCGTACAGCGACGGTGCCTTGAAAACTCACGACCGCATTCGTTTGTTGAATCCCGATTTCGGTCGCAAGACCGTATTTGGCATCACTGACAAGAAGGTAATTGACACAACCATTGGCCGAGTATTGTTCAGCGAAATCTGGCCGGATGAACTCGGTTTCCACAACAAACCGGTGAAGAAATCCGACCTCGGCGATCTGATTTGGAAATGCTACAAGTTCGCCGGCCACGACCAAACCGTGACGATGCTCGATAAATTGAAAGAGATTGGCTTCCGTGAAGCGACCAAGTCCGGCGTGTCCATCGGCATCGACGACATGATCGTGCCGAAAGAACGCGACGAACAGATTGAGAACGCGCACCGGCAGATTCGTGAAGTCGAGAAGCAATATCGCAAGGGTGTCATCACCTCCGGCGAACGCTATAACAAGATCGTTGATATCTGGACCCACTGCACGGATCAGATTTCCGGCGTGATGTTCCGGACCCTCGAACAAAATCAGGGCAAAAAGGAATACAATCCTGTTTATCTCATGGTGGACTCCGGAGCGCGTGGTAACAAACAACAGATTCGCCAACTGGCTGGTCTGCGTGGTTTGATGGCCAAGCCGAGCGGTGAGATCATCGAAAAGCCGATTTTGGCGAACTTCCGCGAAGGTCTGTCCGTGTTGGAATACTTCATTTCGACGCACGGTGCCCGCAAAGGCCTGGCCGATACCGCGCTCAAGACCGCCGACTCCGGTTACATGACCCGCAAACTCGTGGACGTTTCACAGGACGTGATCATTCAGGAACGGGATTGCGGCACAACCAACGGCATCTGGGTCTCCGCCGTGTTCGAAGGCGAAGACGAGGTGGTCAAGATTTCCGACCGTTTGGTCGGTCGTTTTGCCTGCGACGACATCGTCAACCCGACGAGCCCGAAGGATTACCTTATCCATGCCAACGAAGAAATTGACGAGGTCAAGGCGAAGGGGATTGACAGCGCCGGAATTGACCGCGTGCGGATCCGCTCGGTACTGACCTGCGAAAGCAAGCACGGCATTTGTATGCACTGCTATGGACGCAACCTGGCCACCGGTTCACTGGTGAAACTAGGCGAGGCTGTCGGCATCATCGCCGCGCAGTCCATCGGCGAACCCGGCACCCAGTTGACGATGCGTACTTTCCACACCGGTGGTGTGGCGGCGGGCGTGTTCAAACAGCCGCAGATCAAGTCCAAGCACGAAGGTATCATTCGCTACAACGACTTGCGTTCCGTCGAACTGGAAGACGGCAACAATATTGTTTTGAACAAGAACGGCTCCGTGTCCATCTTGACCGATGACGGCCGCGAACTCGAGAGTCATACCGTCGTCATTGGCGCAGTGGTTTCCGTGAAGGACGGCGGCAAGGTAAAGAAGGGTGATACCTTCGTCCAATGGGATCCGCACAATGTGCCTATTCTTTCTGAGAAGGCTGGCAAGGTGAAATTCCATGACATCATCGAGGGAGTTACGATGAAGCAAGAAGTCGACGAGGCGACCGGCGAAGAATCCATGGTCATCATCGATCACAAGGAAGATTTGCACCCGCAGATCATCATGAGTGATGACCGGGGAGAAGTCGTCGCGAACTATCCGATTCCTTCCGGAGCGCACATTGTTGTCAATGAAGGCGACAAAATCGTTCCCGGAACGCTGATTGCCAAAACGCCGCGCAAACAGGCAAAGACCCGCGACATCACCGGCGGTCTGCCCCGCGTTGCTGAGTTGTTTGAAGCGCGCCGTCCGAAGGACGCTTCGGAAATCTCCAAGATTGACGGTATCGTCGATTTCGGGCCGAGCGTTCGTGGCAAACGGTGCATTCTTATCACCGATGCGGTGACGAAATTGCAGGAAGAACATCTCATCCCGATCGGCAAGCACGTCATCGTCTTCAAGGGCGATCTGGTCAAGAAAGGCCAGCAGCTCACCGAAGGCCCGATGGATCCGCACGAAATCCTCGATGTCTGCGGACCGCAGGAATTGCAGGAGCACTTGGTCAGCGAAGTGCAGGAGGTTTATCGTCTTCAGGGCGTGACGATCAACGATAAGCACATTGAAATCATCGTTCGCCAGATGCTTCGCAAAATTCGCGTCACCGAAGCGGGGGATACGCAATTCCTCTGGGGCGAACAGGTGGACAAATTGGAATTCGAGGCCGAGAACGAGCGTGTCGAGAAGAAGGGTGGCAAACCTGCCGAAGCTTCACCCGTGCTGCTGGGCATCACCAAGGCGTCCTTGGAAACCGACAGCTTCCTCAGCGCCGCCAGCTTCCAGGACACGACCCGCGTGCTCACCGAAGCCGCCACTCGTTCCAAGATTGACAGCCTGCGTGGCTTCAAGGAAAACGTCATCATGGGCCATATCATTCCGGCGGGAACCGGCTTTGATTATCATCGCAAAGTCACCTTGCACCCGCTTGTAGAAGTGCTGGACGAACCAGAGTCGGAGCATGCCGCAGAAACCGCCGAAGCGGAAAACCCACTCCTGGCGTAACGAGAATTAAAAAGCAATCAGCACAACACAACGGCGAGGCGTCCGGGCCACCGGGCGCCTTTTTCTTTGGATCTGTATTGGGGTTGGAGCGACAGCGGTCCACATTTACCTCTTTCCCATTGGCGCGACCAAAGAATCCGGAAGAGGGGGAGCGCCCGGGGTTGCGTGATCCTTCCCAAAATCGTTGAAATTATTCTTGCAAGAAAAAGCTGGGCTGTATATATTCCGCGTTCCATTTGGCCGGAACTCATTGTGGCCGGACTTTGGCCGATAAATTTTAAGATAAAATGCCGACAATCAATCAATTGGTCCGCAAGGGCCGCACGAAAGTAAAATACAAGTCCAAGTCTCCGGCTTTGCAGAATTCGCCGTTCCGTCGTGGCGTTTGCATTCAGGTCATGACGCGCACGCCCAAGAAGCCGAACTCTGCGATGCGCAAGGTCGCCAAGGTGCGCCTCACCAACGGATTCGAAGTGATCGCTTACATCCCCGACGAAGGTCACAATCTGCAGGAACACTCCATCGTGTTGATCCGCGGCGGACGTGTCAAAGACTTGCCTGGTGTGCGCTATCACATCGTTCGTGGTACTCTGGACGCCGCCGGCGTGGAAAAACGTCGTGTCAGTCGTTCCAAATACGGCGTTAAGCGGCCCAAGGCAAAAGCCGCCGCCGCGCCTGCCAAATAATTTTTCGGTTTAATCTTTAACGATTCAATATTCTATGTCCCGCAGACGTCAAGCAACGAAACGGCCGATGGCCAAAGATGGAAAATTCCAGAGCACGCTGGTGACCCGCCTGGTAAACACCGTGATGGTTTCCGGCAAAAAAAACACGGCGCAACGCATCGTCTACGGTGCCTTCGACAGCATTTCCGAAAAGAATCCCGCGAGCAACCCGATCGAAATTTTGCAGCGTGCCGTGGACAACGCCAAGCCGCGCATTGAAACCAAAGCCCGCCGCGTTGGCGGTGCCACGTATCAAGTGCCGCTCGAGATTCCAACCGACCGTCAGAACGCCTTGGCCTTGCGTTGGATCGTAGATTTTGCTGATGCCCGCAAGGGAACGCCCATGAAGGCCGCTCTCGCGGCGGAGATCCTCGAAGCCTATCAGGGGCAGGGGAACGCCATCCGCAAGCGCGATGAAGTCCACAAGATGGCCCAGGCAAACAAGGCCTTTGCGCATTTCCGCTGGTAATTTTTTTTTGAGCGAAATCACAGCGCCGAAGTCAAAATCTTCGGCGTTTTTTATTAACAAAACCGCTGATTTGCCTTGGATTACGGAACGATAATTCAATGCAAATCTGGATTGCAATTTAACCAATAATCATGAAAATTCAGCGTTCACAGAACTGACTCTATGAAAAAAATTATTATCTCGTTGATCTGTCTCTCCACCGCCGCACCGCTCTTTGCGGACGGCACCAGCCAGCTGCCTGATGAAAAATCCCGTGTAAGCTATGCCATTGGCATGATGCTCGGCCAAAACTTTTTCAAGCGCAACAGCTTGGACACGAATGCGGTGGATATCGACATCGCGGCGCAAGGTATGAAAGCCGTCCAGTCCGGAGCCACGCCGTTGCTGACCGAGACAGAGATGCAGGAAACGCTCAAGGCGTTCCAAAAAGAATTTGCCGCCAAGCAGCAGGCTGTCCATGCCCAGGAAGCGATCAAGAATAAGGCCGCCGGCGACGCCTTCCTAGCTGCCAACGCGAAAAATGCCGGCGTCCAGACGCTGCCGGACGGTTTGCAGTATCTCGTCATTACTAACGGCTCCGGCCCGATACCGTCGCCTAACGACCGGGTATCCGTGAATTACAGTGGTACTCTGCTTGACGGCACTGAGTTTGACAGCTCTTACAAACGCGGCAAGCCAGCTGAATTCGGCGTCGGTCAAGTGATCCATGGTTGGACGGAGGCCCTGGAAAAAATGCACGTCGGTTCGAAGTGGAAATTGTTCATCCCCTCTGATCTGGCTTACGGTGAACGCGGCCGCCCGGGCATTCCGCCTAACTCGGTGCTGATTTTTGAAGTGGAATTGCTCTCCACAGTCCAGGCCCCGCCGCACCCCACAACCAGCGCCGCACCGGCCCAGCCCCTGACTAGCGATATCATCAAGGTACCCTCTGCCGCTGAGATGAAAAACGGCGCCAAGATCGAAGTCATCAAACCTCAGGACGTTCCGGCTTCGGCCATTTCCCCTACGAATCACTGATCTGGTTTATTGAACGTCTACGTGGCGTTTCTGTCAATTTGGAGGTATATGAAATTGACCAGGAGTTTTGTCGGGTTCTCGTTGGCGGCATTTGCCGGGGTGGTTGCTGTAACCACCCTGCATTACACGTGTTGGGCACGCGAAAGCAGCCC
>JBEKMT010000101.1:0-18816 GCA_050008355.1 Verrucomicrobiota bacterium | reverse complement strand
GGCTGCAGGCAGATCCCCGTTTTCGGCACGCGCAATGCCGACGCACATGGCGACTTCCGTATTCTCCAATCTGCGATACAGTAGCCTCTTGCCGACCGCTTGGGTAAAAAGTTGGCTGACAACTGCCACGCACTTTCCAACACCAACTTCGGTGATTAGCGAATTCAGGCTGCCGCTCTCCGCAGCAATGTTGGGACGCAGAGGCGCAAAAACACGTTTCAATATGCGGTGAAATTCAGAATTTCTCACGCGGTCAAGCACAACCAAAGGCTGCTTCGCCAGCGTTTCGAGACGAATTGACTTCATCCGCGTGAACGCATGACCTGGCGCCATCGCGACGAAGAATGGGTAGCGACCGATCTCCTCAAATTCTATTCCCGTCGTGGATTCCTCACTGGGCTGCATCATGACGGCGAGATGCAAGGTTCCGTTTCGCAACTCCCGGCAGAGTTCGTCGCTGCCCAAATCATGCAGCGTTATCTTTACACCCGGAGTGGTCCTTTGAAATTCCGCAAGCGCGCGCGGCAGTATGTGCAGATCCAGCGGGGCCACGAATCCAACTTGTAGCTCGCCGAATTCGCCACGAGCAAGCGCGCGCACCTTTTTTACTGATTCGTCCGCGCGTTCGAGTATTACTCGCGCCTCCTCCAGAAATAATTTCCCTTCCGCAGTCAACCGAACGCCGTGGGAGGTGCGTGTCAGCAAGTCCGCGCCCAGTTCATCCTCCAAATCTGAGACTTGCCGGCTCAAGGCCGGCTGCGCCAAATGCAACCGCGCCGCTGCCTTGGTGAAGTTTAACGCCTCCGCCACAGCCACAAAATATCGCAGATGACGCAGTTCCATTGCCGCGATCCATTATGCCCGTGGAGCGGGACTCTGCAAGTAGGATAGGCCAGCAAATAGTTTGGACTATTCGCTCGATGATCCAATTTTACGAGTATTGCTCTACGCTGACTTCGGAGCTCTCTGGTTCGCGGGGTTAATGATCTCTAAGGGGAGTCGAATAATAAAAGTTGTGCCCCGCCCGGTCTCCGTCTCAAATCTCACCGTCCCGCCATGCTGTTTGACGATGCTGCCATAAACGATCGACAAGCCCTGCCCCGTGCCTTTGCCAACATCCTTGGTCGTGAAAAAAGGTTCAAATATTCTCGGGCGGGCCGCTTCCGGTATGCCGGTGCCGGTGTCCTGGACCCGAATTTCGATATGATCGCCATCCCGCCGGGTTCGCACGGTTATCTCCCCCTTTGTACCGGGATTGTGGTTGACCACATCGCCGATCGCGTGGGCCGCGTTGACAATCAGGTTGAGGATGCACTGGTTGAATTCGCCGATGAAACACGGTACCGGAGGCAAATTCGGGTCCAGCTCCAGCTTCACGTCTGCCACGTATTTCCATTCATGACGGGCCACGGTGACGGTGCTCTCGATGGCCTTGTTCAAATCAGCCGCCGTTCGCTCCTTGCCGCCCGGATGCGAGAACTCTTTCATCGCCCGGACAATTTTGCTGACCCGCTCGATGCCTTCGAGCGTTTCAGTAAGAGCCGGAGGGATCTGTTCGCACAGGTAATCCAGGTCGTTGGCTGCCAGCAGTTCCTCGTTTCGTGCCAGCAGTTCCGGCGTGACGGCGTTCCGCCGGGCTGCAGCGACCAATTCCTTGTGACTTTGCAATAATTTACCAATGCTCCCGAAGGAATCTTTCACGAAGCGTGTGTTGTCGCCGACGTATTGCATTGGCGTGTTGATCTCGTGGGCAATGCCGGCCGCCAGCTGCCCCACGCTCTCGAGCTTTTGCGCATGAATCAATTGCGTTTCCAGATGCTTGCGTTCCGTGATGTCGCGCAGCGTCCAGATCCGGCCATAATATTTGCCGTCGTGCCCGACCACAGGAGCCGAGTAAAGGTCCAGAATCTTCCCGTCCTTCAGCGGGATTTCGTCGCGGCCGATTTCATCCGGATGCTCATTGAGATAAATGATTCTTTCAAGGAGCTGCGCGGGGTTTCTAGCCATGTCCTTGATCCATTGCCGCTGTTTCTCATTATCTTTGTCTTCAGCGATATGCCGGGGGATTTGAAACAAGTCCGTCACCTTTTGGTTTTGGAGGATTTTTTTACCCTCCCCATCCACCACTAGAATGCCATCCCGTGAAGAACTCACTTGCGCCTCGAGGAATGCCGTTTTCCAGCGCAACTCCTCTTCGGCTCGCTTCCGTTCGGACACATCCTGTTTGATGGCAATGAAATTCTGGATATCCCCGCTCGCGTCCACCAGCGGCGTGATCGTCATTAGTTCATGGTAGAATGTGCCATCCTTGCGTTTATTAACCAATTCGCCCTGCCAAACCTCGCCCGCCAGAATGGTTCGCCATAACCTCTGATAAAATTCCCGGTCATGCTGTCCGGATTTCAAGACCGCCAGAGTCCTGCCCGCCACCTCAGCCGACGAATAACCCGTCAAACCGGTAAACGCAGGATTTATCCAGAGAATTTCGCCCGCGCGATTGGTGAACACAATCGCATTGGCCGCCGCCTCCAGCGCCATCGTGTGTAAACGTAGTTTTTCTGCGCTGCTGATAAGTTCAGCTTGTCGTTGCGCCACGAAAACCCGGGAAATCCCCTCCTGCCGTTGCAAACGCGCTCGAACTGCCACCAACACGGTTTCCATCGAAAATGGCTTTTGCAAGTAATCGTCGGCGCCATGTTCCATGCTGAAGCGCGCATTGTTCTCTTGACGATCCCCGGTCATCATAATCACCGGAATCGCCGACGTTTCCGGATGCGCCCGTAGTTCCTTGAGGAATTCAAAGCCGTTCTGTCCAGCCATGTTCACGTCGCTCAAGACCAGACTGGGCCTTTGCGCAAGGGCGAGCGCCATCCCTTCCAAGCCGTCCGCGGCTTCGAGGACTACGTAGCCGCGCTTCCGCAACAGCATCGCTATGTTTTCGCGAAGGGACTGGTCATCGTCAACGACAAGAATTTCCTCCGTTAAGCCGGGATTACTCATTTGATTTGTTGTCCGAGACGTTCGTTGGAATAAAGTGGATTTTGCAGCTCTGTCAATGTTTTGACAGATAAAAACGGCGCTGACGCACCCACCCGACCATTGCCCTCGAAAAACTTTTGCTCATCCAGGCATTGTCTGATGGTGAACAGGAACTTATCGGTCGCAAAAGGTTTCTGGAGGAAGTCCTCACCGTTTTGCAACTGGAATTCCTTCCCGGCGATCTCGCTGCTGTAGCCACTCATAAAGAGAACCTTGAGAGCAGGTTGGTCTGCTCGCAAATGTTGCGCCAATTCCTGGCCGCTCATGCCGTGGGGCATCACCAGATCAGTAACCAGCATAGCCACCGTTCCGCGGTGCTTCTGCCATACACTCAGGGCCTCCTTTCCGTGGGAGGTTTCCAGCACATTATAGCCATATTTTCTTAGAATGAGGCAAATTAAACCACGCATGGTTGGGTCGTCCTCAGCCAATAGTATGGTTTCTGTTCCCCCACCGAGTTTGGGTCGGGGCGTGGATTCGACTAATTTCTTCCGGTCCACAACGCGGCTGGGGAGCAAAATGTGGAAGGTGGTGCCTTTCCCCGGGACGCTATCGACATTCACGGTGCCCCGGTGTTGTTTGACGATTCCAAATATCGTCGCCAGACCCAAACCCGTACCTTTGCCGGCCTCTTTGGTGGTGAAAAAAGGCTCAAAAATCCTCGGCAATATTTCCGGCGGTATGCCACAGCCGGTGTCAGTCACCCTCAAGCTGACATAGCGTCCAGGAGCGACATCGCGACCCACTTCCGCGGCGTATTCTTCCACGAACTCTTCCGCTGTTTCGATGAGCAGCCGCCCGCCTTTGGGCATGGCGTCCCGAGAGTTCACGGCCAGATTCATCAATACCTGATCCAGCATGCCCGCATCTGCGTGGACCATAATTGGCGCCGGGTTCAGGTGCAATTGCAAACGCACGTCTTCGCCGATCATGCGTTGCAGCATCTTGGCGATGTTGGTGACGACATCGTTCAGATCAAGGTCGGTTGGCTGCATCACCTGTCGACGACTGAACAGCAACAATTGACGCGTGAGATTAGCCGCGCGCTCGGCGTAAGTGCGGATTTCGCGCAGGGCGTCCCGGGTTTCTTCGGGCAGGTTCTCGCTCAACTGAGCCAGTTCAGATCTCATCATCATCGCACACAGAATGTTATTGAAATCGTGGGCCACGCCGCCGGCGAGTTGGCCGATGGCTTCCATTTTCTGCGACTGCCGAAACTGC
Source organism: Verrucomicrobiota bacterium (assembly GCA_050008355.1). Lineage (GTDB taxonomy): Bacteria > Verrucomicrobiota > Verrucomicrobiia > Limisphaerales > UBA11358 > UBA11358. The sequence goes on along the minus strand of JBEKMT010000101.1, from coordinate 14,556 downwards.
TCTTCCAGTTGCCTCCGGTCTGTAACATCGCGCGCCATGCCAACCACGCGCCGCACTTTCCCAGCAGTGCCGCGCACGGGGAACGCCTTGTCGTGAATCCAACGAATCTGACCGTCGGGTCGGACGATGCGGTAATCCTCGTTATATGCACCAGGGATCACCTGCCTCTCGAGTGCCTTTAGGACGCGCGCACGGTCCTCGTGATGGATGGTGTCGACCCAAGAGTGTGGCTCATCGTAAAGGTGTTGACAGGTTTGTCCCCAAATTCTTTCGTAGGCCGGACTGACGTACAGAATCCGACTCATGACCGGATCGGTAACCCAAAATACTTCCTCAATGGATTCCGCAATTTCGCGAAACCGCTCCTCGCTCTCGCGCAAGGCCGTCTCCGCCCGTTTTCGTTCAGTGATGTCTCTGACCGTGGACAGGATCCGAATGTTTCCGTTGAGCCTGACCATGGTCAGCAGCACGTCCGCCACGAACGCCTCGCCATTAATCCTCTGGTGCATCCATTCGAAGGAGTGGGAGCCTTCGCACATTGCGATTTCAATCACTTTTCTCGATTCATCAGCAGACATACGCCCATTTGGCTGGCGCTCGGGAGATACATCCATCACCGTCCTGGAAAGAAAATCCGCTTCGTCCTTCGCCCCGAACATTTTCAAAGTCGCGGAATTTGCAGCGGTAAATCTTCCAGACGAGGGATCAGCTGTGATGATGGCGTCGTGCGCACATTCGAATATGTTCCGGAAGTTGCGCTCGGACTCGCGCATCGCGGCATCTGCCCGCTTGCGTTCAGTGATGTCCTCTACCACGCCAATGAAGTGCCTGGGTTTGCCCGACGCTTCGCGCACGAGTGAAAGGGTTACGTTGACTGCCACGATGGACCTGTCCTTTCGAAAGTATCGTTTCTCCAGGGTATAGGTCTCCAGTTCGCCAGCCAAAAGCAACCGCATGAGGTTGAGCCCACCAGCCAGATCTTCGGGGTGCGTTATGTCGCGAAAAGTTTTGTTAAGCAGTTCCTCTTTGGAATAGCCGATAATGCTACAAAACCGATTATTGACGCGCAGCCAGTGGCCCTCCAGGTCGCTCTGAGCCATTCCGACTGCAGCCTGTTCAAACGCCGCCCGAAATTGAGCTTCGCTCTCCAAAAGAGCTTGCTCCGCCTGCTTGTATGCGGAAATGTCCCGCACAAACATCGCCGCACCGCGTTGCCCGTGGAAGGTGAAAGGTGATGCGGATACCTCCACCGGCACGGGCGTTCCATCCAAGCGAAGATAAACTCTCTCATTTTTTGATCCGTTAGCCCATTGACCTGAGTAAACCCCTGCCGCACTCATGCGAACGCTCTCGTGATAGTCCGGATGAATGCGGGAGAACACTGGCTGCCCGACCAATTGCTCCGACGTTTCCGCACCGAATAGCCGCAAGGCGGCCGGATTCAAGTAGGTGAATTTCATCTCCGCACTTAGGAAAACCGCAATTTCCGCGCCTTCCACCATCTTCCGGAATCGCTCTTCACTTTCCTGCAAGGCCGCTTCGGCCTTTTTGCGATCGGTGATGACGTCGAAGACCGCCACAAAGTACCCATCGGCGGGACTGTAAACGGAGATAGAAAACCATATGTCCAGCGCTTGGACGCACGTTTCGAATTGCTCGGGAACGCCGGTTCGCGCTACTCGACCAAAAATACCCAAAAGTTCCTGATCGGACTTCCGTATGCCTGGAATGACTTCGGTCGCCTTCCTCCCCACCACATTCTTTAGCCCGGTAAGTCTTTCAAAGGCGGCATTGACTTCGAGGTAGATGAAGTCTTTCACCTCGTCCCCTTCAAAAATCACCTGGCAATAAGCATAACCGTTTAGCATGTTTGCAAAGAGGGAACGATATCGCTCCTCGCTTTTTTGCAAGGCTTCCTCCGTCCGTTTGCGTTCGGTAATATCCTCACTCACTGAAAGAAAATTTGTAATTTTACCAACCTCATTGGAAACCGGCGTGATGGAGGATAAGGCTGAATAGAAATCGCCATTCTTTTTCCGCTCTTCACACGTCCCCCTCCATTCCTTCCCGGCGTTGATGAGATCCGACAACCCCTCATATTGCTCCGGAGTCATCTCGCCAAACTTCAATATGCGCAAATTTTCACCCCTAACCTCGTTGAGCGTATATCCCGTTACCTCGCTGAACTTGGGGTTGACATATGAAATCCGGCCGGATACGTCGGTGATGCAAATGGAGATGGCGCATTGTTCGACCGCGCGAGACAGCTTGCGAGTTTCATCCGCTGCATGCCGCAGCTTGGCAACCATGACTGCCACCACCCAGAGCGTGCCAATCCCCATCCATAGATTGATTACCGCTATGCCCACTTCGGTCCCTCGCGGTGACAAACAAAATCCCAACACCGTGAGCCCCGAGAACATGGCCGCCAGCCAATACGGCAAAAACCGATCATTACCATAAAATGACAAAATCAAGGGGATAAAATAGAGGACCCAATCGACGATTCCCACCGGGGTTAAGCAATCCAGACAGAAAATCGCAATAGCCAGTACAGGAATGGCTAACGGCACAACTCTTCTGATTCGCAAATTGATCATGGCGAAACAGCATTCATCACCACAAATGAAGGCGCTGCCCTGCGCCACATTGGAATTGTCGATTCTTCGGGTACGATTGCAACGGAACTTTGATGCATATACCTGTTAATTTTAGGCTAACAAATGCAAGGCACTAACCCGATTTTGGCATTCGCAAGCCATAAAATGTCGCTTCTGGCGGGGGGGAATCGACGTTCCCGCAGTAAGTCATTACCTTATGGATGAATCGCAGTCCTGGGGATCATTCGACATTTCGACCAATACGCCAATTGTTTATCCGGCACCAGAAGCGGGAACCAACCAAATGACCGTGCGTAGGTGGCTGACCTCGCCTAATTTCCACGATAGTTTTGAATGGTCTCCAGCCAGCCCAATAGGTTCTGGGTCTGCATTTCAAACTTCATCGAACCTGAGCAACTGGGCCACTATTTTTAGGGTGACAAACAATGGAAGTGTCGCCACCTACATTAATTACGATCCAACAAGCACCAGCCGGTTCTACCGACTATTTGCACAGTAATGACTGGCGGTCAATTTGATCAAGTCCCGGGGCCCGGGTTTACTTTGGGTGGCTGATTAATCTGGTTGAGACAGTTGGCAACTCGGAAGCGCGACCGGCCCGGCCCGGCATGGAGGAGCTGTCCGTTGCCGGCTTAGTGCGTCACTTCGCCTGATTATGTTATGGATAAGCCAGGCGGTAAAAGACAGCGCCATTGGTTGAGTCGATGGGAATGGATATCTGATTGGTCGCGGTTGCACCGGCGACATCCACCCAGTCGGTGGTCAATCCTTGTGTCAAATCATTGGCCTGCACCTGCAGCCGCCAACCGGTATGATCGGCGGGCCAGCGCAGCGTCAAGTTACCGGCCCCAGCTTGAAACGTAATGTTCGTTGGATTGGTCGCCACCAGTTGAGTGGGAACTCCAAACACATCAATCTCCGAATAGCCTTCATACCCGTTCTCCCCGGCGGGTGTCGTAAAATCAAACTTCACCACCGCCACGTTGGTGGCCAGCACGCCGTTGGCCGGGGCCAAGGTCGCGCGCGTGGCACACTGCACATCGGCAGGATTGGATGGGAGATAATTGACAGTGCCCAGCGGGATAAAGGTCGTTGGAGCGGCGATAGTGGAATAATAAACGGTATAAGCCTGTTGGTCCCGTCCGGCATCTCCCCATCCGCCATAGACCACGAGGTTGGTCAGGTCATAGCCGGAGGTGGAACCCGTGAGCACGTAGGTAACCGACTGGCCAGCCCCGCCAGCGACTGTCCCGCAGGTGACTTCGGTCGGGCTGCCGCCCACGTTCGGCCAATAGTTCAACCAGCCAAAGGTGCCGTCGGTAAGCTCTGCGACCACACCCGCATTGTATAGGCTGAAATTCCCGCCGCCAACACTGTCGGGCGAATGGCCGGCAATCAAACTGCCCGGCGTAACCGTCCAGGTGGGGACAAAATTTGTGGCCGCACTCCCGTACCCCGTTTGCGCGGCGTAAGCGGCGATGACATTGTTCACCGGCGCCGGCACGCGGCCAACCGTGAGCGAACCCGGCACGCTGGTAGCCGCGCCAACGCCATTGGACGCCTGGAGCCGGTAGGAAGCTGTGTTCGTCAATTGCAGATTGGCCAGGGTCAGGATGCTGTTCGTTGCCCCGAAAATATCACTGGCCACACCGCCGTTAATCATCTGCCACTGGTAAGTCATCGGGCCGGGCGCAGAGAACGCCGCCTTGAAAGTGACCTGGCTGCCCACGACATCCGCCGCCGTGGCTGGCAACGTGTTGGTCGTCAATTGCGGGCTAGCCGACAGCGCGGTCATGACAATTTGCACGTCGTCAATGAAGATGGTGTTGTCACCTCCTGCCAGGTCCGTTCCGACAAAAGCCAGGATTTCCGCAGCCGCCGTGGCGGTAAAGGAAGCGCTGTATTCCACATAGGAACTCGCGCTTGACCCGGGGTTGAAGCTGCCTATCACCGCGCCATCCACCGTCACATTCCAAGACTGGGCATTGCCCGGACGTTCCGCCGCGAGAAAGGTGATCGTGTAGTTTGTCCCCGGAATAAAACCGGAAAGGTTCTGCGTAATGGTTCCCTCCTCCTGAACAAACGCCGCTTGGACTCCCTGCAGGGCATTGGGATTAGAAAAAGCGCTGCCGTTGGCGATGAGGCCCGAACCGTCCGGGCTCGCCCCGTTAAAAGTCCAGGATGCGCCCGACGGATCATATTCGTAATTGCCGGAACCAATGACGGGCGTCTCAAAGCCGAAGTCCGGCACAACGGATGGGTGCGGCGTGGCGCTGACCTCCCCGGAATCAAGGCTTTCCCCGTTGGTATTGACGGCCGATACCTCGTAATAATAGGTCGTGCCGTCGGCCAGACCGGTGTCGGTGTGCTGATTGGAGGCGGGCCAGTTGTTGGTGGTGGTGGAAAGAGAGAAGATGTTGGTTTCCGCGCCACTGCTCGTGGAACGCTTCACACTATATGCGATGGCTCCGGGAACCGTATTCCATGACAAGCTCACCTGTTCGCTCCCGGGAGCCGCCCTTACTCCCGTCGGCGCCACTGGGACAGCGCCGTTCCCCTCGACGACGGCCGCGCTCCAATAGGTGCTGTCAAAAACAACATCAGGATAGTAAAAGCCGCCCTGAACCCCGGTTTCGAGAAACCAACTGTGCCAATTCGACGTATTGGCAGTGTTGCTCTCCTGGCCAGGGATTACTATGGTGCCATCGCCAAAGGCGGTGTCCCACTGACCCGGATCGTTGCCCGCGCCGCCTTCATAGCATTGGAGGTAGATGTAGTCGCAGTTGGTAAGGCTATTCTTGAGGCTCACCCAGAAGCTTTGGTTCTCGTATGGCACCATGGTGAACTTATAGCCCAGGCCGCCGAGCATGTTGGCGAAGCGGATCGAGGAATTGAGATCGTAAGTCTGCTCGTCGTCATCGTTAATCGCGTCAATTCCCGGCACCGCATTTTTCAGGGCTCGAAAGTTCTCGTAAAGGATGCTGCCGGGACCGGTTCCCTGTGAAGCAACCAGACTTTCAATGTTGGCATAACTGGTGTCTCCGTATCCGCCGATGCACACCTCATAGCGAGTAACGGTGGTGGGTGACGCCTTCAACGTGGCAACGAGCGAACCCCAATTGGTGGGTCCGACATAAACGCCATTAGTGCACGCCACGCCGGCAATCAACAGGGTGCCGTCAGGGTTGACGTGCATGGCGAAGGTAATCAACGTCGTGAAGCCGGAAGCTTTGTCGAAGGCCAAAGAGGGTGTGGTGAACTGAAAGTAATCATTTCCATCGGCTCCGTAGTTCATCACCACGGAGGCGCAGACGCGCGGCGGATTGGCTGACATTTGCAGGAGGACAAGCAGGAGGCCGGCCACCAAGAACAGTTTTTGTCGCATGTTGTTCATTTTTAAAGCAAAGCTGGTATTCACAATTCATGCGAGGAATAAACGCCCATAAGCCCGCTTATGACAAAAACACACTCCTCATGACTTGTCAAACCATGACCGTCAAACCGTGTCAGCGGTCAAAGACATTCAATGAAATAGCCCGTTTCAATGTGTTGGTGATATTTCACACCTTGTACCTTGGGCCGGCCCATGGGTCAACACCCCGAACATGGTGATGTCTCCATTGCCGAAATGGGGAGTGAAGGAAGAGTAATTCAACCTGCTCCATCGCCATGAAAGCCCGGCCGAAAATTCAAATGAGCTCTGTTTCTGGGTGTTCTTTGGCTCAACTTGTACTGAGTGCGCCGCAATTGCCGGGCCAATCCAGCGGCATCCTGGAGCCACCGACCGGGTCCGCCGACCTTCGCATTCCGCGACGAATTCCCTGGGAGCAAGGCCGGCAGAAATCGGGTTTCATCCGTATTCGCCGCACTCGCGCGCCACCCGCGCTACGGCGCAGGCGCTGGCACTTCGTGCTCATGTAACCTTCAAATATTCCACAATGCTGGACGCTCCCGGGGAGTCTGTTTAATTAAAGCTCCTGTTCTTGCGGACTTTATCCGCAAGAACAGGAGTGTGTAAGAATCCCTTATGACCGACGGCCATCAGCGCCCGCAGTCCGGGAGCACCTCGAGGTCATAGGTAACATCATAGTCGGCGTAGGGTGAGCTGAGCGGGCCGAGCACGCCAACAATGTGGATCTTGTGTTTCCCGGGCGAAAGCGGGGAAAGCATAAGGTAGACGCCATCCGCCTCCGCCGGATAAACGGTCAATCCCCCCGGGATGCAATCTTCACCTTCAACAAACGGAAGAACATTGCCTTTTTCCGCGGTGGTGTAGCTGAAAGGCGGGGAGACCACGTTATAGATCGAGTTTGTGGGATCCTCCAGGCCAGCGACCGGGACTTCGTCTATGGTGCAAGTGGTAACATTGGCCAAGGCAGTCCACCCACCCTCCACCTCTGCCGCCAGTTGCTCCGGCGTATTGGTGGTGAAGTCGGATATGGGGCAGGCTGTATTGTCCGCAACCAGGGCCACAACCGCAAAAAACAGCGGAGTTCCGTGGGAAATAATGGCTTTGTTGGTTACCGTGCCGCCTCCGAGCGGTTCATTGAGAAACCGCACGCTGCTGGCGGGCCCGCTGCAGATGGCTGGATCACCGATCGCTTCCAGATGGTTCGTGGACTGGCCCAGATAAAACTGCCACCACTTGGCCGACCATTCTTCATAGCTCAAACCATAGGGCAGGTCGGAAGGCGGGATGACCGCTTCACCTGCCGAGGAGCGAAATGCCATCCCCAGCAGTATCAGACCCGCTATAGCCAAGTGGGACGTTGCCTTTATGACTGTCATGTGCTTTTTCATTGTTTGTTCCTTTAATTTCAGGGCAAAACGCCCCGTGTTTTTTAGTGATGTTGTTTAGTTGGGAATTGACGTCCTGGCGTCAGCAGTTTCCCGGTTCATGATTCAATGCGGAATTTCCGCGCTGAAACTATCAACAATCCGGGAAATTGATGTTTCTTCGAGACGTCGTTTTCATTGACTTTCGGTCGCGACCATGATTTTTATGCGTTTCATCAGGAATGAGCTCTTCGACCTAGGGTGAGGATACCCCCTGCGACGACGGCCCAAAACCAACGCAAGGCAACAGATGAGTGACGTCACTCGCATTCTTCAAGCCATCGAACACGGCGAGCCCGGGGCGGCCGATGAATTACTGCCCTTGGTCTACGAGGAATTGCGCAAACTGGCCGCGCAGCGCATGGCCATGGAAAATCCCGGCCAGACGTTGCAACCCACCGCCCTCGTGCATGAGGCGTGGCTGCGCTTGACGGGCAACGATGACATCCGGTGGGAGGGCCGCGCCCACTTTTTTGGCGCCGCGGCCGAGGCCATGCGCCGCATTCTCATTGACAACGCCCGGCGCAAGAATGCCCGGCGTCATGGCGGCGATCAGCAACGGGTGGATTTCCAGGATTTCGACGCCGCCGCGCCCGACTCGGACGACAGTCTGCTGGCGGTCAATGAAGCGCTGGAGAAATTTGCGGCCCATGATCCGCTCAAGGCGGAGTTGGTCAAATTGCGCTACTTTGCGGGCATGACGGTGGAGGAAGCCGCGCGGGTTCTTCGTATTTCCCCGCCGACGGCGCATCGCTACTGGGTTTTCGCCAAGGCATGGCTGCACCGCGAAATCACCCGTCGGCATGAGAGCCCTTGATTCGCGTGACCGCCCGGATGGTGATGGAAATTATTTGAGGGTATTTTGCCGGTAATTTCGCATTGTAAAATGAATGAGTGATGAACCGACCAAGGGCCGGCCTCCCGATCCTGAAGAGGAAATTTTTGAAGCGTGCCTGGCGCGTCCCATCGAAGAACGCGCCGTGTATCTGGAACAGGTCTGCGCCGGTGATGCGGCACTGCGCCATAGGGTTGAAGAGTTGCTTCGTTCCCATCGCCTGGCGGAGTCCTTTTTGGAGAGGCCTCCGGTAAACGCCGGTGCACGCCATACCATCAAGATCGAGCCGCCCCTGACGGAAACAGTAGGAGACCGCGTCGGGCACTACAAGCTGCTGCAACAAATCGGCCAAGGCGGTTGCGGGGTGGTTTATATGGCTGAGCAGGAAGAGCCCGTGCGACGCCGGGTCGCCCTGAAAGTGATCAAGCCGGGCATGGATACCAAGAGCGTTATCGCCCGGTTTGAGGCGGAGCGCCAGGCCCTGGCGCTGATGGACCACCCGAACATTGCCAAGGTGTTGGACGCTGGGTCGACGGACAAAGGGCGGCCGTATTTCGTGATGGAACTGGTGCGCGGCATCAAAATCACCGACTACTGCGACCAGAACAATCTTTCCACGCAAGCCCGCCTCGATCTGTTCGTGCTGGTCTGCCGCGCCGTGCAGCACGCCCATCAAAAGGGCATCATTCATCGGGACATCAAGCCGTCCAACATCCTGGTCACGATGAGTGATGGTGTTCCCGTGCCCAAGGTCATTGACTTCGGTATTGCCAAAGCGACGCAGGGAAAACTGACGGATCACACGCTGTTCACCGCCTTTGAACAGTTTATCGGCACGCCCGCTTACATGAGCCCCGAGCAAGCCGAGATGAGCGCGTTGGACATTGACACACGGAGCGACGTCTACAGCCTGGGAGTCCTGCTTTACGAGTTGCTGACGGGCAAAACGCCCTTCGATGCCAGTGAACTCCTGCAAGCTGGAATCGATGCAATGCGCCGGCAAATCCGAGAAAAGGAGCCGCCCCGCCCATCTACACGCTTGAGCACCATGCTGGCAGCCGACCTGACATCTGTGGCTGCCCATCGGCAGGCCGCACCTCCCAAACTCGTCCATTTGGTGCGCGGCGATCTGGACTGGATCGTGATGAAGTGCCTGGAAAAAGACCGCACCCGCCGCTACGAGACCGCCAATGGACTGGCCATGGACGTTCTACGGCATATCAATTCAGAGACAGTAACTGCTGTCGCCCCCAGCGTCGCCTATCGCGCGGGGAAATTCATACGACGGCATCTCCGAGTTGTGGTGGCCGCAAGTCTGGGGCTGCTCTTGTTGGTCGCCGGAACCGTCGGGACGACGTGGGGCATGATGGAAGCATTGCGTCAAAAGCATGAAGCATTGCGCGAAAAGCATGAAGCGGAACGACAAGGCGTCCTGGCCGGGCAGACGACCGCATTCCTTACCGGCATGTTCGAAAGCATCGATCCGGAGGAGGCCAAATTGCGCGAGATCACCGTGCGCGAAATCCTGGATCAAGCCAGCGCACAAATTGGGACGGCGTTTCCCGATAAGCCGATGATTGAAGCGCCCCTGCGCAGAACGTTGCGGGATATCTACGAGAAGCTGGGACGGCCGGATCTGGCCCTGGTGCAAGCCCAGGCGGGTATTCGCCTGGTCAAGTCGGCTCAAGGTGACAAGGACTCGCGAGAAATGGCGGAAAGCATGGATGACGTTGCCGAATGCCTCGACGCGCAGGGTCGTTCCGCCGAAGCCCTGCCGATCCATGAGGCGTGTCTGGCGATGTGTGAGAGGATGTACAAGGGAGACCATCATGATGTGGCCACCACCCTGAACAATCTCGGTCTTTGCTTGAACGACCTGGGCCGCTATAACGAGGCATTGCCAAAATTCGAAGCGGCCTTGGCCATGCGCCAGCGTCTCTACAAAGGCGACAATCTTGACCTGGTCACCAGTCTCAATAATTTAGCACTGTGCCTGGAAGGATTGGGGCGCATGGACGAGTCCTTGCTGCGAATCCAGTCAGCGCTGGCGATGTGCCAGCGGATATACCCGCGCGACAACCCCAAGGTGGCCACGGCACTAAATAATGTCGCCTTCTGTCTAGGTAGCTTGGGCCGCTGGCCCGAGGCCTTACAATATCAAGAGGAGGCCTTGATGATGGCGCGGCGGATTTACAATGGAGACCATCCCAATGTGGCGTTCGATCTCAACAATGTTGCTTACTATCTGAGTACCTCGGGCCGGATGGACGAGGCTTTACCGAAGGCCGAGGAAGCACTGGCGATGCGCCAGCGACTCTATAAAGGGGACCATCCCGCCGTGGCCCAGAGTATAAGTGTTGTCGCTTACACCCTCGCGGCGTTGGGCCGCCCGGAGGAGGCCCTGCCAAAATACGAGGAATCGCTGGCGATGTGTCAGCGCATCTACAAAGGGGACGATCCCAATCTCGCCGGAGCTATCGGCGACGTCGCCGGCTGCCTGAACGCCTTGGGCCGTGCGAACGAGGCGTTGCCGAAGTTAGAAGAAGCCTTGGCCATGCGCCGGCGACTCAACAAAGGCGACCACCCTGATGTGGCTACGAGCCTTATTAGTCTCGCTTCCTGCTTGGACGCCGTAGGCCGCTCAGAAGAGGCCTTAGGCATGGCCCAAGATGGCTTGGTAATGCGAAAGCGAATGTTCAAATCGGACAATTTGGCCGTGGCAGCAGGTCTGAACACTGTTGGTTTATGTCTGGACGGCTTGGGCCGCTCCGACGAAGCTCTGCCGAACTTCGAGCAGGCCTTGGCTATGCAGCAGCGGCTCTACCAGGGTGACTATGCCCAAGTGGCCTTAAGTCTCAACAATATTGCCCGCTGCTTGAATGGCCTGGGCCGATCAACCGAGGCGCTGCCCAATGGTGAGGCGGCCTTGGAGATGATGAAACGGATTTACAAAGGAGATAACCCCGGCCTGGCGGAAGTGCTATGCACCGTCGCCGGATGTTTGAAGTACCTGGGACGTTCAGAAGAGGCCGCCGTGGATTACCTGGATGCCAGGGAGCAACTCACGCGCCTGAGCCGATCCCAACCGGAAAACCGTGCGCTTAAGATCTCTCTTGCCGAGGCGCTTCGCAGCCAGGGCGATTTGCTGGCTCTATCGGGTCAAACCGGGGCGGTCACCGGAGACTATCAACAAGCGTTGGACCTTGCGGAATCCGTTCTGTCTGTTGATCCGGCCAACGACCAGGCAGTCAAGCTGCGTCTTAGTCTGCGGGCCAAACTTGGTCTTGAGCCGGTTCAAGTCGTCATTCAAAATGTCGCTCCGGATAGCCAGGCGCAGCAGATCGGCTTGCGCCCCGGAGACGTTCTGGTTGACTACGCCGGACAACCGGTCATCAGCGCTTCGGATCTCCCCGATTTGACCCACTTCGTCAAAGGAGCCGCACACGCATTGGAAATCCGCCGTGACGGCAATCCACTTAGTTTCACTCTTAAAGAAGGTCGCTTGGGTATCCGGTGCGCAGACCAGACGGCCGCCGGCAAACCGCTACGCTAAATGAAGGCTTCTTCCAGACAAGCTTGGATTGGATTGATTTTCCAAGTCCATGGATGCAGCCAAACTGGAATGGAGAGGTGGCAAATTGAGAAAACCGATCCGGATGCGTCGCCGGGTCACGAACGATATATCGTCTCAGAAGCGCTGAAAAACATCGTTGCAGGGAGAAGGGCCCTCTCTCCGTAGCCGCAAGCATAACTGACAAAAATCAAAATTATGAAAACACAATGTTTAACGCCCGTTCGATTCCTTTGCATCCTGTGCCTGACGCAGCTATCTTTGCCCGCGCAACCGACCTACAGCAACGCCAATTGGTCCGCTCTCCACCCTGAAATGAGCAACCCGGTGTATTGCCTGGCGTTCGATATGTACGGGAACCTTTACGCCGGTGGAAATTTTTTCACGGCCGGCGGGGTGACCGTCAACGGGATTGCCGAATGGAACGGCAGCTCCTGGTCTGCCTTCGGCTCGGGAATGAGCGACGATGTTTCTGCCCTGGCCTTTGACGAGTACGGGAACCTTTACGCGGGCGGAGATTTTGTGACCGCCGGCGGGGTGACCGTTAACTACATCGCCGAATGGAACGGCAGTTCCTGGTCTGCTCTCGGCTCGGGAATGGACGGCTCTGTCTCTGCGCTAGCCGTTGACGCGTACGGGAACCTTTACGCGGGCGGAAACTTTTCGACGGCGGGCGGCGTGACCGTCAACGGGATTGCCGAATGGAACGGCAGTTCCTGGTCTGCCCTCAGCTCGGGAATGAGCGACTATGTTTCTGCCCTCGCCTTTGACGAGTATGGGAACCTTTACGCGGGCGGAGATTTTTTGACGGCGGGCGGGGTGACCGTCAACGGGATTGCCGAATGGAACGGCAGTTATTGGTCCGCTCTCGGCCCCGGAATGAGCAACCCGGTGTATTCTCTGGCGTTCGACATGTACGGAAACCTTTACGCCGGTGGAAATTTTTACACGGCGGGCGGGGTGACCGTCAACGGGATTGCCGAATGGAACGGCAGCTCCTGGTCCGCCCTCGGCTCGGGGATGGACCAATATGTCGATGCCCTGGCCTTCGACATGTTCGGGAACCTTTACGTGGGCGGGAACTTTTTTCATGCGGGCGGGGTCCTCGTCAACGGCATCGCCGAATGGAACGGCACGGCCTGGTCCGGGTTCGGCTCGGGAATGAACCACATTGTCAGTTCCCTGGCCTTCGACAGTTCCGGGAACCTTGATGTGGGCGGATATTTTACACTGGCAGGAAACAAGGATATAGCTTACCTGGCCAAGCTTCTGCTCAGTCAATCCAGCTACAACCTGTCGCTCAAAAGCCTTGTCGCCGGGACGAATATTGTCAATGTCATCACCGGGCTGGGCACACCCAACAACACCTACGCCCTTGATCTCGCCACTAATCTCGCGCCACCCGTCAACTGGGTGCCGCAAGCCACCAACACCCCAACCGGCGTGAATTTGGTTTTCACCAATGTCAGCGACTTGCCCCAAGGCTATTACCGAACACGGTCGGTGCCCTGAAGTAACGTAAAATACGCAAATAACAACTTTTCTGCCTATGAAAATTGAATTCTTCAATCTGATTGCCGCGCTGGGAGCCGTGTCCGTGGCGGCGGCGCAGTCGGAAACAAATTACTCCCGGTGCCGAGGCAAAACCGAAAATGGACCGGGAAAGAGACTTGCAAGAACTTGGAGGTGGAAAAAAGTTGGCAAAGCACCCCACGTTATTCGCAGCCGACACCCCATACCGGAAATTTCCGGTGAAATTCCAGTTAAAATGACTCTCCATCTGAGAAGTTTCGGCAGGCGGGGAGCATTCACCGGCGCATTCACGCTGATTGAGTTGCTCGTGGTCATCGCTGTTATCGCCATTCTGGCCGCGCTGTTGTTGCCGGCATTGGGCAAGGCCAAAAGTCAGGCAAAGAGCATTGCATGTTTGAGCAATCTCAAGCAACTCAGTCTCAGCTGGCATGTTTATACTTTGGACAATTCGGATTCCTTGGTCCCTAATAATTCCGTTGTCGGTTTCTCCAATCAGGGGGCAAGCGGCACCGTAGCCAGCGGGACTTCCTGGTGCCTGGGGGAGGATGAGCGTACTGAAATCAATTCAAGCAACATCGTTCACGGCCTGCTCTATCAGTACAACACTTCGGCGGCGATTTATCATTGTCCGGCGGACCTATCCACGGCTGAAACAAGCAGTGGCGATCCCCTGCCGCAATTGCGCCAGCGCAGCTATAATATGAGCCAGTCGGTTAATGGTTATCCCAATTTCGATCCGGAGATCTTTGCATCGATTCCCATGTGGGCGAAGCTTACGCAGATCCGGTCTCCGGTGCCGAGCAATCTTTTTGTCTTTATCGATGAAAATGAAGACACGATTGAAGACGCGCAGTATGGTTGTCCGCCGGCGGGTTCCCCCTATTACGACCCGGATGTCTGGTGGGACATGCCGTCCAACCGGCATAGCCAGGGGGCAAATCTTTCATTTGCCGATGGCCATGTTGAGCATTGGAAATGGCGGGTGCCAATGGTATTTTATGATTGGATTCAGCCAGTTTCCCAGGCTGAATTGAAGGATTATCAACGCATCCAGGACGCCATGAAACAGTGGACGGACAATTAGTCGCCGGTCGTCAGTATTGATTCTTAACCGAGGTGGAGTTATGCACCGCCGATTGGCGCTCATCTCCGTCGCCGGT
>JBEKMT010000100.1:0-18890 GCA_050008355.1 Verrucomicrobiota bacterium | reverse complement strand
CACTGTGTTGCTAAATGGAACGACCATGAATTCCGATTTGATTCATTGTTTTCGTTTTTTCAGCCGCTTCTTGCTGGCGGCCACCTCGTAAAACGGCGGCATCGATTGTCGCGCGGAGGCCGAAGGGCATGTCTAAAGAAAGTCGTTATGTTAAGGTACTAATAACTGACTCGTCCGCCGTTGGCGGTCTCGCTGCGTTTTTTAAATCGTCTGGGTTGAGGAAGTCAACCCCTCAAGTCTGTTTCCGCGGGCAAGCGATAAGTACCCTCCCAAATCTATTACCACCAGCATTGAACAAAAGATCGCCATGTTGCTGGCAGAAAAATGAAGTTTCGGCGTCTGAGCCGAGCTGCCTATTGTTTCTTGAAAACAAATTCGCGGGCGTTCGGCGCATCGAAACTCGCCGGCACCGCAGGATCGCCCGGCTCATTTCCGGTCAGCCTGAGCGCACCGTCTTGAATCTGATAGATCGCGTTGGCAGTTTTGCCGATATACCGGGGCACGGGACAGGCGGTGATGATAGCCACCAGCTGTTTCGGGGTCGTGTCTTCTCGGAGGGTAAAGGTGGCCTTGTACCATTCCTGGGGATTGGCACCATGAAACTCGAGGTTTGATCCTTGGAGGAGGAGAGAAGGCGAACCGGCGCCGTTTGCTCCAGCTTCCTTGCCGCTCCATGTCCCCTGGAGGTTTTGAGTGTCTATTTGGTTGCGCTTTGAGCATCCCAAAATGAAGAGGCTCAGGCTGCATATGGTTATCATCAATGTTTTCATGATGTTGATTCGCCTCGGTCGTTTTCAATGGACGTATTGCGGTTGAAAGGTGCTGAGGCTTTCGCCAATTTCCTTAATGACCGGCTTCCAGTCTCCGGCGACAGGTTGTCGAAACAGCCGCATGCTTTGATACCATGGACTGTCGCTGCGATGCATCAGCCAGCGCCAATCCGGTGCGTATGGCAGGAGCAGCCAGACCGGATGACCCAGGGCGCCCGCCAGATGTGCAACTGAAGTGTCCACGGAAATCACCAGGTCCAGCTGGCTGAGCAATGCGGCGGTATCAGCATAATCGACGATCAAGGAGGACAAGTCCACCAACCAGTGATCACGCTTTCCCGGATTTTCAGCAACGGTCTTTGACTGCGGCTGCAGGCTATAGAAAGTTACTTCATCATTCGCCAGCAAGGGTTGCAACAGTTCCAAAGCGATGGATCGTCGGGAATCGTTCTGGTGTGCGGGGTTTCCGGACCAGGCCAAACCTACGCGCAATTGACGGCGGGTGGCTGCTCGAACCGGCGACGGCAATCGTGGGCCGTCGCTTCGGCTGCGCAGATAGGGCACATTGGTCGGAATGGAACCCAAGGTCGTCCGGAACAAGAGGGGCAGGCTGAGCAAGGCACACTGGAGATCCACCGGCGGCAACGCGTCGCCCCGGGCGATGACATTTTCCAGGCCTGGTATCGTTTGGAGCAGCGAAACCAGGTGGCGCGGGCATTCCAGGATGACTTGGGCGCCGCGTTGCACCAGTAGCGGCAGGTAACGGGCAAACTGAATGGTGTCGCCGGCACCTTGTTCGGCATAAACCAGCAGACGTTTTCCCCGAAGGTCTTCTCCCAGCCAGGCGGGTGAGGCAAATGTTCGAGCGGCATGGTCTTTTCGCTTCCAGCGCCACTCATATTCTTTCCAGCCGTTCGGGAGTTCGCCCTGCAGCAATAGGGTGAAGGCCAGGTCCCAATGAGACTCGACCAGCAGGGGCTCGATCTCCAGGGCGCGATTGAAAGCTGCCCGTGATTCTGCGAGCCTGCCTGCCTCACGCAAGGCGTTGCCCAACGTGTGCCAAAGTTCGGCTGAGGCCGGGCTGGCCTTAATGGCATCCTGCAGAATCTGAATCGCCTCTTGCACCTGGTCGCCCGCCCGCAAGGCATTGGCCAGGTTGTTTTGAAAATCCGGTCGCCCTGGCTCCAGCCCCACCGCTTTTCGTTGAGACTCCACGGCCTTCTGCCACCGGCCGATCTGCTTCTGCGCCACCCCGAGATTGTTCCACGCAGCCGCATGCTCTGAACGCAACCGCACCACTTGCTCATAACAGACGCACGCCTCCGCCAACTGCCCCAGCTCCTGCAAAGCCAGACCCAGGTTGAAGTGAGCGTCGACATACCCCGGTTGGTCTCGCACTGCCTGATAAAAGCAGCGGGCCGCATCGAGCTTGAGCCCACGCGTAATGTAGTCGAGTCCTTTAAGAAACCAGGCCCTGGCTTCCGGCCTTACTGAATCTGTGGCATGGGAGGAAGGTTGCACTCGTGTTTTTTGCTGCGCCATCCGACGCGACCAATGCAGTGTATCTGTCCGGCAGGGGTCGGGGCAAACCAACATCGCTCCGCCACTGCCTTTGCTCAGGCGGTTTCGATCTTTTTGCGGTGGGCCAGGATTTTCTGCGACGGCGTGAATGTGGCAATGAAATTACGGTGAAATTCCATGAACTTTCCCGCGGCGATCGCTGCGCGCGCGTCGGTCATGACTTTCAAATACATGTGGGAATTGTGCACACTCAACATGCGCAGGCCCAGAATTTCATTGGCACGCAACAAATGCCGCAGGTAGGCGCGCGTGAAATTCCGGCACGCAAAACAGTCGCAATCCTCCTCAATCGGCCCAAAATCGGTTTTGAAACTGCTGCCCTTGAGCCCGAGCGCTCCACGACGTGTATACGCCGTGCCGTTGCGCGCGACCCGCGTGGGCAGCACGCAATCGAACATATCCACTCCGCGCGCAATCAATTCCACCATCTGCGCCGGTGTGCCCAGTCCCATCGCATAACGCGCCTTGTGCGCAGGCAGGTGGGGTTCGGTCTGCTCGATGGCGCTCAACATTTCCGGTTCCGGCTCGCCGACGCTGACACCACCGATGGCATAACCGTCAAATTCCATCGCGACCAGCGCCTTGGCGCATTCCTCCCGCAAGGCAGGGTTGGAGCCGCCTTGGACAATGCCAAACACTTTTTGTCCCTCGGCGCGCGGCTGTTCACGACATTCGCGGGCCCAACGGATGGTGCGTTCGACCGCGAGGCGCTGTTCTTTTGCGGGGGCATCGTGCGGCGGACATTCGTCGAATACCATGGCGACATCCGAACCGAGCACGCGCTGGATTTCCATGGATTCCTTGGGGCCGATGAACAACAGCGAACCGTCCAGGTGCGAGCGAAACTCAACGCCGTGGGCCTTGACCTTGCGGATTTTGGCGAGGCTGAACACTTGAAAGCCGCCACTGTCGGTGAGGATCGGCTTGTCCCAGTTCATGAATTTATGCAGTCCGCCGGCGGCCCGGATGACGTCCAATCCGGGGCGCAGGTTAAGGTGGTAAGTGTTGCCCAGGATGATCTGGGTGCCCATCTCATGGAGTTCGCGGGGGTCCAGCGCCTTGACGCTGGCTTGGGTGCCGACGGACATGAACACGGGCGTATCCACTACGCCGTGCGTTGTGGTCAACTTTCCCAAACGCGCTTTCGATTGGGCATCAGTTTTCTTGAGTTCAAACATCGCGCGCAGGATAAATCAAAACGGCGCGAGGGGGAGGGAAAATTAGTGAGGGGTGACGAGGTCATGACTGAGGAGTTGGACATTTTCCCATTCACCAAAGTGTCTCCAAAAGACCAAAAATCCACTCTCCGCCTGGCTAAGGCTTCTCTTTAAACATTTTGGAGTGCTTTGCTGGCGCGATGTCGGCGTCAATGAAGGTCACTCGCCAGTTTCAGATGCACCAGGACAAAATCATCGTGGCGGTTCTTCCACCATGAGGCTTCATTGTGGCTGAGCTCAACCGGCCTGTCTTTGCCATAGCTGATGGTGTGGACGCGAATCGGGTCAATGCCCATTTTGGCCAGTGCTTCGCGTGCGGCGAGCGCTCGGCGTTCACCGAGGGTGCGATTGTATTCTTCCGTGCCTCGATCGTCGCAGTTCCCTTCGATCAGCAATTTGGAGTCTGGATCCGATTGCAGTGCCGCGGTGACTCCTTGGAGTTTTGAACGCTCACCGTCCCGGATGACTGCGCTGTCTAAAGCGAAATGAATGGTGTAGGCGGCCAGTGCGTTTCGGTCCTGTGAAGGCACATCCGGCATGTACACAGGCAAACGGTTTTGTGGTGGGGCAGCCTCGGTGTCGGGACGATAGCCAGGGGAGATGGTCCCAGCGGGCGGAATCGGAGTTGGTCCAATGGCCGGCCATGTGTCGCCGACCCTAACTCCAGAGGGAGCAGTTTTGCAGCCAGTCGAGGCGATCACGACGGCCATCGCCAGCCCGATCGGGTACATCATTTTTATTTTCATAATCATATTAATTTGAAATCCTGTTTTATGGGTTCCGGTTAATAATTTCAGTCACTCCGCCAATGTTGGAGTATAACTTTGGCACGATCTTCAGGTTTGAACCGACCAGTTTCCTTCACCCGCCAACTATCATCGCTACAGAATAGGCCCCGGAAGTAACTGGTTGCTATGGGGTGTTAACCCCACTTCTGACTTGCCTTCGGGCGCTGCGTCTTGGCGTGGCAAGCAACTTTGGCAGATGGTTGAGTGCCGTCTCCCGTGGTTTCCGGAAATGCTGTGTAAACTAAACTGGTAGAATGGGTTGTGTGCAAGTAGGTTTAGATTTAAAATTCAGGTTGACCGGTGGTATCAAAACGAGTAGTGCGTGGGCGTGAGATCTCCACTTGCGCCCACCGCAGATGCAGCCCTCCTCGAATATGGTTCCGGTTTTGTTCCGGTTTGTCTTTTCCAGCAGGATCCATCATTCTGTCGGCAGGCATTGCCAAATTGAAAGGATCAAATATGGCTGAATCGAAAACGAAGCCAACCGAAGTCCCGGTCAGGAAATTCATTGATTCAATTCAAGATGAGCAAAAACAGACCGACGCCCTTGAAATTCTGGAAATGATGCAGCGCGCGACGAAGCTCGAGCCCCGGATGTGGGGAACCGCGATCATCGGGTTTGGCAGCGTGCATTATAAATATGACAGCGGCCGGGAGGGCGATATTTGCTTGATGGGGTTTTCACCCCGGAAGCAAAATTTCAGCCTCTATTTGCCCGGAGGACACACGGCTTATGCCGCCGAGCTTAAGCAACTGGGAACATTTGAGACCGGTAAAGGCTGCTTATACATCAGGAGACTTGCCGAGGTTGATAAATCAGTCCTCAAAAGGATCTTTGAACAAGGTGCCAAGTCGGCCTCAAAATGATAATTGTCACAACCTGGGTAATCATTTAAGAACACTCAGCTGTTGCCACCGAAGTCGAATTGAATTACTGCTATCGTCTCTACGCTGACCGCTCCGATACCAGCTTTAACGCCGATTGACCTGAACCAACAGCGCCCTGACGAATTTCGAATAACCACGAACGTCAAACGAGCGAAGATTGCTGTAGCGCCAGGACCAAGGCAAAGAAGAAAGCAGCCGCCCAGGCGGTCTAAGAAAGTTGGCATCCAGTCAAGTTGTGCTCCTGCTCTTAGGTTTCGATGACAAGCCGGTTGCAACCCTCGCGAGCGGGGCAAGATTTTCCTCAAAATTCTCTACGAAAAAGTGCTTCCGCCTTTGAACGACATGGTGGCCTTCGCCCGAAAGTTTGCGTGCTAACTCGGAAATACCACCGGGATATTTTGGATTCACTTCCCCTTTTGATTTTAAAGTCCGCCAATAGGGCGTTGTACGCTTCTTACCCTTGGCCGCGGCTTCCTCGGCGGCATGAGCAGCAATCCACGCAAAAATTCCCGTCGTGATCGGGCACGCAATCGTCGCATGGTGCTTTCGGGCAATAGCTTTGCGAAGTTCGTCAATCGTGGTGACTTTGCCTCTGGGAACGCGGCGCATAAGTTCGTCCACCTCCACTGGCGCGGGAATCACAAATGTCCCCATCCCCCATCGCTTGCTTTTCGTTTCGTCAATCTTGAAGACTTTGGGAAAACCTTTATTGTCTGCCAGTTTTTCCTCCCAGGATTTCTTTAGCTTTATCATATCTCAAACCTGTCCTGAAATCTAGTCAATCCAAGTCGAAATGATCTTTTCATCAGCTCTGCCCGCGTTTCATCTATCCGCCGCTTGGCGGTTGGATTTTGGCCAGACCGTGGATTGAGAAACTGGCCTTAACCCAAAATGGATCAAATTTCGAAGCGGGCGACCGTGTTAGCATCACGGTCGCCCCCGATATATCGCAAATTACTCGCTTAAACTAAGGCGGTAGAATTTCATGCCACTTGTTGGCGGCACCTCGTATTGCGGTGTATAGACTCCAACCGGCGTCCATGGCCCGTTCAGGCTATCCGCCTGCATTAGAGTGCCCAGTGTTGCGCCCGGTTGCCAGGACAAGATCAAGCTTTTTCCCACTTGGCTGACATTCAGTTTGACCTTTCCCGGAGTGTCGAAGCTGGCATTGGAATTCGTGGCAGCGTAATAGACCGAATAAGCCTCATAAGCAGTGAGGGCGCGATTCCACACCGCCAGGTCGTCAACGATCGCAGAACCCGCTTCCGGATACACGCCGGTCGGATCCTGTCCGATGTTGAAGGGTCCGGCCGTGTCCAAGTCCCCAATGCCCGTGGCGAGAAGCGAATCCGCCAAATTGCCGTCGAGATAGGTATAAGCATATCCCGTGCGGCTTACCGTATGGAGCAAATGGTGCCAGTTGCCATCGTTAATCAAATTGTTGGCACTTGCGAAAGAAACGCTGTTGTAGCTAAAGCCAAATCCACCGGTCGCATAACCCGGCGCAAGGGTGATGCCGTTGGCAGTTGTGGAGCCGACCGCGCTGCAAAAGAATGGAAGGTCGCCGTTGGTATAACCCACCGGCAGCTTGACCCAATACGAAACGGAGAAATCCGTGGATGAGCCGAACTGCAGGTCTGGCGGGTTGCCCAGGGTCACGAAACTGCTGCTCAGGACAGTGGCTGGTCCATCATAACCGACCGGTAACCCCGTATCCGTAATGGTGGCATAACTCACTGCGCCGCTGCCGATCCGGCCGGCAACAATTGTCGGCAGCGCATTGCTGACACCCGCGGCAGTGCCGTTGTTGCCGTGTCCCGAAGAATCCAGGTAATTCCCATCAAAGGTCAGGTGTAATACCAAACCGTTGGTTACATTCACATAGCTCGGGTTTCCGGGAATGATCGAGAGCGTGGCGGCGGGCGAGTTCGTGGAACCATATCCATTGCTTGCTTCCAATACGTAAGCACCGGCGTTGCTGGTCGTTTCGCTCACTGTCAGGGAAGTGTTGGTGGCTCCAACGATCGGTACTCCATTGTCATACCATTGGTAATTTATTGGGAGAGGACCGTTCGCCAAACCATTGAAGGTGACGGAATTGGCGGAATTGCTCATGACCTCGAAGGACTCGGGCTCATTCACGAAGTAGGGCGGAACCGGATTCGGGAATACGGCATCGGAGTAATGTTTTTGAGCCTGCGCCAGGCTAAGCGAATGAGTGTAGACCGCCACCTCGGCGACTTCTCCATCAAACAAATGCGTTACCGGCTCGGGACCCATTGCGCCAATGATAAACGGGCTGCTGGAATTTCGCTGAAAATCCGCCCAGAGACTGCCATCCCAGGTTCCGTTGACATAGATGACCAATGCGTCATTTGTGCCAAAGCTTATCACAACATGTGCCCATTGACCGGGAACGATCGTCGCAGCAGCCGTGTTTGCCGGGATATAATATTGGGTTCCGCCAATTGCAATTTCACCGCTCCAAGTGCCGGCTGGATAGGTCCAAATGCCGTAACCTTGAAGAGCCGAGTCGCTGGAAACGGCTGTTATATTCGCATCAGCCGTGTCGCTGGTATTGACCCAGGCCTCGATGGCGAAATCTTCCCGATTGAGTAGCGGTGAAAAGGGCGCCAGACCATAGCTGGTAGAACTGCCGCCGGTGAAACTGACCGATTTGTCGCCGTTGCCCGCAACAACCGGTCCGGCTCCGCCCAAGGTGACCGGCGTGCCGGTTAAATTGGTATAATATCCGTCGTGACGGCCCATGGAATCATACATGTTGGTGGCCCCGGTCTCCTCGAATCGATACCACGCTTCCGGAGCATCGTTCACGATGTCGGTTTCATAAGCGTTGGAGGGGGCGAAAACATTGACCGTGACAGGTCCGCCGGTGATCCTGCCCAGGATGTTGGTCACGAGAACGCTATAGCTGCCGCTGTTGGTGGTCGCTACATCCGGGATCTGGAAATTCGCAGAATTCGCATTGGTGATCGGCACTCCGCCAAAATACCATTGATATGCTAAACCCCCGCCTGAGGCAACCACACTCAAGTTTAGCGTGCCGCCCGGATACAGGTTTTCGCCGACAGGTGGCGTGACGATCGCTGGTGGATTTGGCGAGGAAACGGTGATTGCCACGATTGAGCTGGTGACGCTACCGTAAAGATTGGTGATCACCACATGATAGCTGCTGCTATCTGATAGTTGCACGTCGATCTTGTCATAAAAGGTGTTGGTGGCGCCGGTGATCATTCCGGCGGTGTCATACCATTGGTAATGCAAATCAGGAGTCCCGCCGGCATTCACACCCAAAGCAAGCGTATCGCCAACATAAACGGTGTTGGTGGGAGCTTCCAAATTGACAAATATCATCGGTGGTTCGCTGCCAACCGCCGAGGCATATTCGGTATAGAGTTCGCCGGCGCTCAACGAACGTCCCCAGATTGCCACCTCGTCAAGTGAGCCATCGATGCCGTTCGTCAGGTCAGCTCCAAAGAGGGTGGAAGCGTCAAAGGCCTGATTCACATGGGTATAATAGTTCGTAACACTGGTGAAGGGAATGGTTGGTGAACTGATATAAACATCCGCCTCGGTCGGTTGGATCACCAGCGCGACGAAGTCCCACTCCCCGGCATTCAGCAGTGGCAAACCCAAATCGCCAGAGAGGCTCACGTTGTAGGTGTTTGGATCATCGTTCCACACATAGCCAAGCCCCTGACCGCCGTCAACATCGTCCATCGTCAGTCCTGAATCTGTCGTTCCGCCATCACACACCACCAGCCCGGCTCCCAGGTTTTGGACGCCAGGAATATTGACCCAGCCGGAAATGGTTACGGTGTTGGTATTGAGGTTAAGCGGGGGAATCACCACCACACCGCCACCATCGTCGAAACTCACCGCTGTGTTCGTTGTGCCGAATCCCGGATATCCGGGCGGCTTCGGCCCCGCCACTCCCGGCACCGCATCGTATATATAGAGGCCGTCCGCAGCGCTGCCGAGGGAGCCGAGGTCTGTGGCCGTGGGATCAGGTGCTCCCGAAAAATGATAATATATCAGCGGAGAATCCGCCTCAACCGTCGTCGCATACGTACTTGGCGCGCTGGCTCCCGCAGTATAATGGGCGGCTACTCTCCCTGCCGAAAGTGCGTTGGTGTAGAGGGCAACTTCCGCCGCTTTGCCGGGCCAGAAATAACTTCCATCACTTCGAACTCCGACATTGAAAGGGCCGCTGACGTTCGGCACATAAGCGCATGCAGCATTGGTCACGGCCACGCCATTCTCATAAAGTGTGGCGGTCGTTCCATCGTAAGTCAGCACAATGTGATACCAGGATCCCAGGGCATTCGTGCACGGCGCCGCCAATTGAACCGTCGGCGTGGTGCCATTCTGATTGAACATGCGCACCACGAACGCGGAGCCGGCACCAAATGTGGATCCATTGTCTTGAGCCATGTACCAGCCTGACCGCGGACTTGAAAGAACGGCGTCGGATGCGAGGTAAGCGACATTTCCGGTAAAAGGAACTTGCGCCGGATTGGCCCAGACCTCGAAACTGAAACTGGTGGTATTAACTCCATTTGCCCAGGGGGTTGTAACGTATTGTGAAATACCATCCAGGCCGACCGCCGGACTCCCGGTGAACGGTCCCGTCAACCCGGGAGGAGGGTAGGCTATGTATGACCCGACGAGACTTGCCCCCAATGTGCCCTGATTCAAAAGTACATTGTCCGTCGGTACCACGGTTTCGTTCAGCCGCCAATAGCCCAACGGGTTCTGGGACAGTACCGTGGACTGGTAATCCGCCCGGACCGAATAGGCGCTGGATAAGGCAAGCAGCAGGACGCTGCCAAGCCGCAACATGCTCTGACAATTGTGTTTCATCCGATTTCTCTCCTTGATTTGCAATGGGTTGATGTTTTTCGTCGTTATTACTTCAAGAGCCGCTGACTAAGAATCTGCCAGGCACAGTATGCTATGCCAGGATTAAAGACCAGGGCCAGGGTTTCTGTCCGGATTGCAAAATAGTAACGCCAAGCCTCCATGCTCGTAGCGAACAACTGATTTTGTTGGCTGGTTCGAGTTGGCATGCTTGGCAGGTTGATAAAATCAGTTGAAAAGCCTGGTCTGCTTATTTTAGGACGGTGGAATGTTGTTGCAACCAATAGATATCCTGATCATTTGCTTGGGGGCCATTGATCGTCAGGATATCAGGTGCAGGAAGGAGTGGGGGCGTGGTGCGGCCATCCAGCCATTTCTTTATTTCTGAATGACCGTCGGCAAACGAAAAGCCGGCGGCGCGATTATGATAGTCGCCAGGTATGTCAGCAAACTCCCACGAACTGGGGTTTTCCGGCGAATAACCTGTCATGTCGCTCATGAAATTACTCCAATTCACTGTGTCCTGACGCATATCCAGGAACACGAATATGTTGGAGGGCTGGCCAATACTGGAGGTTTTGTTGAAAATCCTGTAGGCGGCGGCAAACGGCCAGCCACCATCGGTGCCAGCTGGCAACGGATCCACGCCGGGTATGGGGGCGAAACCACCAAGATACAGATTCATTGACATAGTCAAAATTCGAGGATGGACAATATTCTCAAACGTGACGGTCGATGTGTCACTCGGGCACTTGTAAATGCCGGTATTCTTGGCATAATACCAAAGGGGACGCAGTTCCAAGTCCCATGTTGGATCCCAATTGCCGCGATCAGCCCCGTTATAGCTCATGTGGGCCCCGGACCACGCGTAATTATCCGGTTTCGAGGGGTTGGAAGTCCACTGCTCGCTCAAGCCGCTCCGACCAGTGCCCCCTGTGCTGGCATAAACCATCACGTCATTGTCGTCTTCCGCATACATCCGCCAAGCCAGACACAATTGGCGATGGTTATTCATGCATGTAATGCCTTGACCCTTCGCCTTGGCCTTGCTCAAAGCAGGGAGCAGCAGAGCCGCCAGAATGGCGATGATGGCGATCACCACCAACAGTTCAATCAAAGTAAATCCACTTGCGGGAGTTGAATATAAAACAGGATAAGAGTTTTTTTTGCCTCCCGATCTAAAAAGGCACTGCTGTGACATATGATTAAATTCCATAAACCGGCAAACCTCCACTCCTACTGCGAGATTTCTTAACATTTTCAGGTACTCTTGTCCAGCACATTGTTGCGAATCCGTAACATATTACCTAGACCTGATTCCGCGAACTGCGCATTCCTGGTTCATCTGTCAGGTTATCATATAGTTAGGCCGTGTCTTATGTCATCTAGATTGAGAGTGGTTCAAAAATTACTGCGATTGCTCATTCTAAATCCTTACTTCCTAATAACATATCCATGTTATGTGCTTCCTCATTTTCAGAATCGTCCCGTGGCTTTATTGGCATCCGCGAGCCGCTCTCACTGTTGATGCAACACTTTCAAGTAAAAAGACTTAAGTAATGTAATCACCTCAAACTTTGGCGTTGCCAAAAGCACAACCTGCCGGTGGCGACGAGGTCCATGATGCCGTACTTGATTCAAAACAACGGTCACCCCAACTGCGTACCAGTCCTCCTCGCGACAACGTTCTGGCGGCATACGCCGCCTGCGTCGTTTGCATCACGTGCTAATCATTAAATAATCTCAGTTTGGTTCTTTCAGATACAGTCTGTCTAATGAAGCCGGCCACGGTCAGTTTTAAGTGGGCAGACAACTTGGGCGGATTTTCACGGGTTTGTATTGTAAAGGAACAGACGTTGCTGAACACAAATTACAAACATCAGAACTCCGTTAGTTTCCCGGCGCGATTCCGCGAGAATTTCCACCGTCGCCCTCGTTAGTCTGTTTTTGATTAAAACGCTGGTCTTTGAGATGGACCCCAAAATCAGTTATGTCTTGTTTGGTCCTGGCGACTTGAGTGCGGAGAAGATCGCGCCGACTAAAATTATAACCAATTAATTGAAATCTGAAGACTGCAATTGAATTGATTTTGCTTTAAATGGGCGAAAAACAATGTAGGCTTTTTCAATAAGGAAAAAACTCTAAACCGCTAGATCTTTTATGGAAAACAAGATGTGCCAGCCGGCCCGGACTTATTCGGTTGGCTTCTCAATGGTTCATATGCGTATTGGGTTCATTATCCTGTTGTTTGTGCTTGGGCCACTTACCTTGGCTTCACCGGCGATGGCACGACAATTCCTGTCGGTCAGCGTCTCAAATGTGGTGACCAACTTGCCTGTTATTCGTCATAGTTCACGCTGGAACCGGTTAAATCTGGACATCGCCCTTCCTTTGCGCGATCGGACCGGGCTTACTAACCTCCTCCAGCAGCTCTACGATCCCGCCAGTACAAATTACCACCGCTTCCTGACACCGGAACAGTTCACCGCGCGGTTTGGTCCAACCGAATCAGATTACGAATCGGTCATCAAATTTGCGCAGTCGCACGGTTTGCATGTGACTGGAAAACATTCCAATCGTACGCTGTTGAGTCTGCAGGGCACGGTGGCGGACGCAGAACGGGTGTTTCACGTCACTATAAACCAATATGAAGATCCAACAGGATCGCGGACGTTTTATGCGCCGGATACAGCCCCATCACTTGATCTCGAAGTGCCGGTATTGGCCGTTAGCGGGTTGGATAACTATGTCCTCCCGCACCCTTGTATCAGACGGATTCCAGCGGGACAGTCAAAACCCAATCTCACTGGTTCGGGACCAGGTGGAACTTATCTTGGCAAGGATTTTCGCGCGGCGTACGTTCCGGGAACTACAGTCACCGGATCGGGTCAAACCGTGGGACTTCTGGAAATTGATTCCAGCTACTATCAGAGCGATATCACCGCTTATGAGAATCTGGCTGGACTGCCGAATGTGCCGGTGAGCGCTGTGTTGTTGGACGGATTCAGTGGTGCGCCCGGAAGTGGCGCTGATGACGAGGTTTCATTGGACATTGAGATGGCGATTTCCATGGCCCCCGGACTCGACGGAGTGCTCGTATATGAAGGTTCCAGCACCGACGACATTTTGAACCGCATGGCGACCGACGACACGGCCAAACAACTGAGTGCTTCCTGGACTTACTCGACTGACCCAGCAACCGAGCAGACGTTTTTGCAATTTGCCGCCCAGGGCCAGTCTTTCTTCAACGCTTCCGGCGACGGCGATGCCTATATCGGTCCCGTTTCTACCCCCGCAGACGACCCGAATATAACCGTTGTTGGCGGAACCACCCTGACCACCACCGGTCCCGGCGGTGCCTGGGCTTCGGAGACGGTTTGGAACGCGGGCGGGGGCGAGGGCAGCGGCGGCGGTATCAGCACGGTGGTTCCTATTCCGAGCTGGCAGCAGGGCATAAATATGACCGCCAGCCAGGGATCGACCGCCTTGCGAGATCTTCCCGATGTCGCGATGACCGCCGACAATGTTTATTTGGTGTACGGAAATGGCCAGGAAGAGGCTGTCGGGGGAACAAGTTGTGCGACGCCCTTATGGGCTGGCTTTATCTCCCTCGTCAACCAATTGGCCCTGACCAATGGCGAATCGACGGTTGGGTTTATCAACCCTGCCGTTTATGGTATGGGCAAAGGGTCAAACGCTCTGGCTTATACTCAGCTTTTCCATGATATAACAACCGGCAACAATGAGAGCTCCCGCAGTCCCACGAGGTTTTCAGCGGTGTCTGGTTATGATCTTTGCACCGGCTGGGGCACGCCACAGGGCAATAATTTAATGGCCGCCCTGGCCATACCGGAACCTTTACGCATATCGCCCGCCGTTTCTGTCGTTATGAGCGGCCCGGTGGGAGGTCCGTTCACCCCGGCCACTCAGATTTTCTCTTTGACCAACAATTCTCGCGACGCTTTGACTTGGAGTCTGATAAATACTTCATCGTGGTTCAGTGTATCTCCGTCGGAAGGCGGGCTCGTTGCGGGCGGCCCTGCCGCAACCGTGGCAATAAGTGTGGCGCCCGTGGCTACGGGTTTCCTCGCCGGAAGCTATTCCGCGACATTGTTGTTTTCCAACCAGACGGATGGTAATACGCAAACCCGCCTGGCGACTCTGGCGATCGTCACACCGCCGGAAATCACCTCCCAACCTGCCAACCAGACATTACTTGAGGGCATGACTGCGGAGTTTACCGTCGGAATCGCGACTAACGCCTTGATGTATTACCAGTGGCAGGAGAACGGAACTAATCTGACCGACGGTGGTGCTATCTACGGCTCCGCCACCAGCACCCTGACCGTCAGCAATGTGAGTTTAGCCAACGCCGGATCCTATTCTGTGGTTTTGAGCAATGCCGTCGGCGTTTTGTCCAGTTCCAACGCGGTGCTTACTATCGTTCCGTCCGCGCCGGTTATCGTCCTGCAACCGACCAACCTAACTGTATTGCCGGGTGCTCCGGCGAGTTTGAGCGTCGCGGTGGTCGGTAATCCTCCTTATGTCTATCAGTGGGAGTTGAACGGAACCAATGTGAAGAACGGTGGAAACTTGTCCGGAGCAACCGGCAACACCCTCACGATCAAGAATGTATTACCCGTCAATGTTGGCAATTATACTGTTATCGTAACCAACTCCCTGGGTTCAGTGACCAGCACTGGCGCGGCGCTGTCCACCGTCGTGGTCACTGCTCCGGGCGTGACCATTGCGACGCTGGGGTCGTTCACCGGCGGCAGTTCCGGCGACCTGCCTTACAGTCCGCTGGCGCAGGCCAAGGACGGAAACTTTTTTGGCACGACTCTCGAAGGCGGGACGTTGAACGAAGGGACAATATTCCGCGTCACCACCAGTGGGACGATCACGACGCTGTATACGTTCGACGGAAGCATTGGAGTCTCTCCTTTTGGCGGACTAGATTATGGCAAGGATGGCAATTTTTATGGTGCGACATATTCCGGCGGCGGTTATGACGACGGGGCGCTGTTCCGTGTTACTACGACTGGCTCAACCACTTTGCTAACAAGCTTCAACGGCAACGACGGCATGGCACCCGCGTCCGGACTGGTCCAGGGAAGTGATGGCAATTTTTATGGAGCTGCCCTGGAAGGCGGCGCTTATGGTTATGGCACCGTGTATCGTGTGACCACCGGCGGTGTCTTGACTACCTTGGTTTCATTTGATTACGCGGATGGCGCGTATCCTTCGCCGGTGCTCGTGCAGGGCAGCGACGGCAATTTTTACGGCACAACCGAAAACGGCGGCACAAATGGAGTGGGAACCATATTTAGACTGACACCTTCCGGCATCCTAACGAGCTTATACTCGTTCACCGGAACCAATGATGGTGCCATACCGATCGCAGGTCTGGTTCAAGGGGTCAATGGGAATCTCTATGGTACCGCCTACGAGGGCGGCGCCTCGGGTGATGGAACCTTGTTTCAAATAACCACTGCCGGAGTATTCACGACCCTTTACTCATTTACCGGCGGCAGCGACGGGGCTTTGCCGTGGGCCGGATTGGTTCAGGCCACCGATGGCAATTTATATGGCACGGCGCAGGGAGGCGGAACTTATGGATTCGGTACTGTATTTCAAATCCCGCCCACGGGACCGCTAAACACCCTCGTTCAATTTGAAGGTTATAACGGTTCCAGTCCCTCTGCCGCGTTGGTACAGGGAACTGACGGCAATTTATATGGAACCACCCAGACTGGGGGCTCCGCCGATGACGGCACAGTCTTCAAGATCAACTTGAGCGGTCCATTGCACATCACCGGGCAGCCAGCGGACCAATCGGCCTTCGTCGGAGGAAGTGCCGGGTTTACCGTGTCGACTTCTGGCAGTACTCCGGTCACTTATCAATGGCAACAGGATGGTGTAAATCTTACCGATGGCGGCAACATTTCCGGCTCAGCTACCGCCACGCTGCGAATCACTAATGTTAGCGTGAGTGATGCCGACTCTTATTCCGTCATCGTGGGCAATTCTTTCAACAGCATCACCAGCGATTATGCTTCCTTGGAGGTGGCCTTCTCCACCCCGGAGATTACCACGCAGCCGGCCAGCCTGACGCGTGTCATCGGGACGGCTGCAACATTTTCTGTCGCTGCGGTGGGCGACGAGCCCTTGACTTATCAATGGCAGTTGGATGGAACAAACCTGGCCGATTCGGGAACCATCTCCGGGGTCAATTCGAGTACTTTGACCATTTCCAGCGTATCTCTGGCGAACATTGGCAATTACTCGGTGGTCGTGAGCAACGCACTTTTCTCCGTCTCCAGCCTGACCGCCGGCCTCTCTGTGGTTCCCGCCAATTCCCCGTCGGCTGCTTTGACCAGTCGTCATTTGTTTGAGGGCACCAGCGATGGTTCTTTTCCCTTTGGCGGGTTGATTCAAGGTAAGGATGGCAATCTTTACGGCACGGCCGAGGGTGGAGGTTCCAGCTTTGGGGGCACGGTTTTCAAGACGACACTGGCCGGTAATTTTACCATTCTCTACAACTTTACAGATGGCAGCGATGGCGCAGATCCTTACGGCCTCCTGGTGCAGGGATCAAGCGGTAATTTTTATGGAACCACTACTGGAGGCGGCGCAAATGGCTACGGCGGAATTTTCAAAATGACGGCCGGCGGAGTCGTGAGCCCCTTCTACTCCTTCCTCGACGCCATGGACGGGGCCACTCCTACGGGCGGCCTGGTGCAGGGTCCCGATGGCAATTTTTATGGCACCGCTTATCAGGGTGGCACGGATTCCTCAGGCTCAGTTTACCGAATGACTCCCGCCGGCGCCGTCACGGCATTGCATGATTTTACGGGTTCAAGTGACGGTGCCTTGCCGTACGCCGGTCTGTTTTTAGGCCGAGATGGTAATTTCTATGGTACAACCTTGCAGGGTGGTAAGGACGGTTATGGGACGCTGTTCCGCATCTCAATAAATGGCGCGTTAACCACTTTGATTTCGTTTGATTATACGAATGGTGCTTATCCCCAGGCCGGTGTCATGGAGGGTGGTGACGGTAGTTTTTATGGCACAACTCTGGCAGGGGGCACAAACAGTTTTGGCACGGTGTTCAGCCTGAGCACTAACGGTGTACTGACCACGTTATGTTCCTTCAACAACAGCAATGGCAGCGGTCCTGCAGCCGCATTGATTCAGGGCACGGATGGTAACCTTTATGGCACCACCTCGTCCGGCGGTGCTGGCGGCCAGGGAACCGCGTTCAGGATAACCACCAATGGCACGCTCTCGACTCTGCTGTGGTTCGACGGACTGAATGGTGCCAGCCCGCAGGCTGCCCTGGTGCAAGCCAGTGACGGCAACTTTTATGGGACCACCGCCTATGGCGGAGTCGGATTTGATTCTTCCGCCGGCGGCGGTAACGGAACCATTTTCCGTCTTACAGTGCCAACCTTTACCAATGGCACTTTTTCCGTTGCCCCCGCCATTTCCAGTCTGCCTTATTCAGCAACCATTGCTGGCACCGCCGTCACTCCCGCAGGAGATACGCTGCAATTCGCCAAGGTCTCCGGGCCGGCCTGGCTTAACGTGGCGACCGGTGGGAGTCTTTCCGGCACTCCCGCCAACTCGAACATTGGCACGAACACTTTCGTTGTAAGTCTGACTGATACCAACGGCGTTTCCGCCACTGCCAGCCTGAGCATTAGCGTCATTGCCGATCCGCCGCCGACATTTATCAGCAGTCCCTTTGCCGAATCATGGGCGAATCTGGACGAAGATTATTCCGGGTCCATTGCCACCAATGCCACGGCTCCCTATCTCGCGGAGGGGGATGTGCTCTCGTTTGCTCTCGTTAACGGGCCAGCCTGGCTGAGCATCGCGTCTGACGGTGCCCTTTCAGGTACCCCCCAAGGGGTCAATGCCGGCACTAATATTTTTGTTGTGAGCGTGACTGACTTGGGTGGTTCTTCGAATATCACTGTCCTGTCCATCTACGTGAATAGCCCGCCTGTATTCGCGCCCCAAATCTTCACCAAACCGGCAGCCACGGTCGGCGTGCCGTATTTCGGAACGATTGCGACCAACGCCACTGATCCTGACCTCGGCGCCGGTGACATTCTCACCTTTTATAAAGTCACGGGGCCGGCCTGGCTTGACGTGGCCACAAACGGCACGCTATCTGGTACTCCAGCCAGCACTGACCTGGGCGCGAACAGCTTCCTCGTCCTGGTAGTCGATTCCGGCGGACTGGCGGGAACTGGTTCCGTGAACCTCCAAGTCAATGCGGATATGCCGCCGGCATTCATCAGCAATCCATTCACCGAGCCACCAGTCTTCGCTGGACAAATCTACTCCGCAACGATGGCCACAAACGTCAGCGATCCAAACTTAGGCGACCTGATTACATTTTCCAAAATCAGTGGCCCGGCTTGGCTCAATGTTGCTGCAAACGGCGGCTTGTCCGGAATACCGCTTTCCACCAACGCTGGCGTCAACAGTTTTGTGGTTAGCGTAGCCGACTTGGGCGGTTTATCCACCAATGCCAACATGTTTGTCAACGTCACTGCCATCCCCATCTACGCGACTATTTCATACCAGGATACCAATGTTCTTCTCGAGTGGAATGGCGGAGTTCCACCCTACCAGCTGCAGACGAGCACCAATCTCAGCAGTCTCGTTTGGCAGAATCTCGGCAGCCCCACCAGCGTGACGAACATTTTGATTTCACCCGTCAATGCTGGTACATTTTACCGCATCCAAGGGCA
>JBEKMT010000010.1:0-45940 GCA_050008355.1 Verrucomicrobiota bacterium | reverse complement strand
CTTCGCCATCAACACCGATGGTTCGAGTTTCAGAACCCTGCATACTTTCGCCGCGCTACCTTCGACTTCCCCGCCTTTTACAAACGACGACGGGGCCAACCCGATTGGCCGTTTGCTATTATCGGGCGATACCTTATATGGAACGACGTCTGCTGGCGGCACCAATGATGAAGGCACGGTGTTCGCCGTAAGTACCAACGGGACAGGTTTTAAGGACCTCTATCATTTCACAGCATTGTCTAGTTACCCTTACACCAATAGTGACGGAGCTGGGCCGCAGTGCGGATTGATTATGTTGGGCAACACCCTGTATGGAACGGCCGAGTATGGCGGCACCAATGGCTATGGCACCTTGTTCGCCATCAACAGCAATGGCACAGGTTTCACGATCCTGCATACTTTTAGTACCGGAAATGATGGAGGTTATCCAGTGGCCGACTTGATTTCCTCAAGTGATATCCTGTACGGCACGACGGATTACGGCGGCTTAGCCTTAGGTACCATTTACGCCATAGGCACCAATGGCACGGATTTCAAGGCTTTGTATGATTTCGCCGTCAGCGACGGATTTGGTTCATTAGCCGGCCTGATTTTATCGGGCGGCAGCCTGTATGGAACGTTATACAGTGGCGGCCCCAATTTATACGGTTCGGTGTACGGTCTTTCGCTGGTGCCCCCACTGACAATCAGTCCTTCCGGAACGAATGTTATTTTGTCATGGCCGACCAACTTCAGCGGATTTACTTTGGAGTTTGCTACCAACCTGAATTCTACGGTTTGGAACGCCAAATTACCGGCACCGTTCGTCGTCAACACGAACAACACAGTGACCAATGCCATCTCCGGCACACAGAAGTTTTATCGGTTAAGTCAAGTGGTTAACCTACAATCGCCTTAAGACAATTCGCAAACCCGGATTATTGCCGCGCCATGCGGTTTGATCGCCCCGATCTGACCGGTTGGACATAGTTCCGGAATTTTCGCCGCCTTCGCACGCGGCACGCGCCAGCGGCGCAACGGCGTTGCGCCGCTGGCGCTATTTGCCCGCCAATTTTCCCCGGTGGCAAACCGTGTATGATGTCTTCCGGCAATGGAGGCACAATCATCAATGGGCTTGCTCAACGACACTCTGCGCATTCTCGTGCGTAAGACCCACGCCAAGCGCAGCCGACCCACCGCCGCCATTCTGGACAGTCAAAGCGTCAAGTCCGCCGGCCACGGTGGTCACTTCGGGTATGACGCCGGCAAGAGGATCAGAGGCCGTAAACGCCATCTGCTGGTGGATAATTTGGGGCTGGTGCTCGGCGGCGCTGTGACCCCGGCATAACACCACGGAACGCGAGGGAGGCCAACTGCTTTTGGGTCGGGTATTGGGCTGGTTCACCTGGTTGCGCATCCTGTGGGTCGATGGCGGCTACCCCGGTGAGGCCTTCGCCCAATGGGTCAAGGGGCTCCGGCCTAAACTCGACGTCGCAGTCGTCAAACGTTCGGAGGACCTCTCTGGCTTCAAAGTATTGCCACACCGCTGGGTCGTCGAGCAGAACTTTCGGCTGGTTGATGCGTCAGCGGCGACTGGTGCGTGATTACGAAACCACCGAAGCCAACGCCGAGGCTTGGATTTATATCGCGATGATATGAATTCAGCTCCGCCGACTGGCATTGATTCCTTACCACTCATGAATTTTAGACACACTCTTAAGGGAATCGCTGGCTCCTATGGATGTCGAAAACTGCAAGAAAGTCCAGGCTGTCGTGAGCAATTTGCACACAGACGTATGCCGCTCATTAGGAAATTTCGTGGCTTTTGCTGAATTTGGGAGCGAAAAACACGTGGCACAAGTTTAGCTGATTCAGTCGTTTTGGGAACGATGTGCGAACCGATTTGCACTCAACGAAAAAATAAATCTAGTGCGAAAGAATCACCGCTATGAAAACTGATGTTTATGAAGAGAAACCTCTGACGGCTACCAAGAGTCCGGGCGACCAGGAAAAATCCGGTTCTGCCCACCCAAACGTCGAAAAGGAAGAGATCGTGAAAAAGTTGCAGGCTGCAGGCACGCCTGGGCCCGGCCATAAGGCGCTTGATGCCTTTGCGGGCGAATGGAAAAATGAGGTAAAATGTCTGGAACCGGGCGGCCCCGTCAATGTGAGCCATGCGACGTCGAAAGCGAGATGGATTTTAGGAGGGCGCTTCTTGGAGGAGGAGTTCCACGGTGAAATGATGGGTAAACCATTTACCGGGAAGTGCCTGTTGGGCTTCGACAATACGAAGCAAAAATTCAAAAGCGTTTGGGTGGATGACTTGGGTACAGCCATGTTGACGAGTGAAGGAACTGGAGAGAACGGCAACAATACCATCGTGCTGGAAGGCAAGGCAGATTGCCCAGCATCCGGCCAAAAAGACATTTCCATGAAGCAAGTGCTTCGCGTAATTAGCCCGAACAAGCACATTTTGGAAATGTTTCACGACGGCGAGAAGAGGATGGAAATTACTTATACCCGTCGGTGAATGTTTTTGGCAACACCTACCCGACCGAATGAGATTCATTAGTTACAAGAAAACATTAATCATGAAAAGTTTAGGCATCATTGTTGCAACGGCAACTCTTCTACTAGCGGGGATCGGTTGCGAAAGCAATACCGCCGCAAATGGGGCTTCTCCCATGGCGGCCCCGGACAGTTTTAGCGGGACGGGTAGTACCAGCAGCGGAGCCGGCGGCAAGTGATTTGCAGTAGGAAAGAATGGAGACGCGCAGAGCCATCCGCACTGGGACTGTAATTTCTCTGCCCGCTCCGAAGGATTAACAAGCCAACCCACAGCTGACCTGTACTGGAAACGGTGCGGGTCTTTTGCCCAAGCCGACCCTGGGCCAGGCGAAAAGGCGCGGCAAAGAGAGGAGCCGGGGAACCGGAATTTACGGCGAGACAACACGGTAGAAGCGGCCGTCATGATTCGTCCATTGCGGGTCGCTGAAATGGGATGAGCCGGTTGTGAGGGTGTTCGAGGCCACTGTCACCTCACGCTAAACCAGGGCAGCGGAACGGCCAGCGCCAACCGCGGGTGCAATGGCGGGTGGTTCGGTTGAATTGAAAGGTCGTTGGGTCTCAATACTCATGCCAAATCTTTTGGCTCAGGGACGTGACCGCTGACCATGACCTCGCGCTCAATAATGTCCGCGAGCCGTCCTAACCTATTAAGCGCATTGGCGACTGCAACATCGCGGTGGCTGCCGAACTGGTCCTGAAGCCGTCGGATGGCGGCGCGTGCAAAAATGGCATCGTCGCCTCGCACGAAGAGACCGGGCCAATCATTCTGAAACTGAACAGGGCCTGTTGGTGCCAGCCCTGAACCACATGGCAGCGGAATCTGGATGATCTTGGTGTTGGATTTCATATCAGCGCTTATCGGCCTAACGATCCCAGAGCTGAGCCGAGCCAGACCCGCAGTTCAGGACAAACTGAGGCATCCCGATAATCTGAGACTTCCGCCCGGCGGCGGCTCCGGCGATGTGGTTAGGCACCATGGAATCGTAATGTTTTTAGAACCATTTGGTCTAGTTCCGAACGTGAAGACAAGTCCACTGTCTGCGTCACAATCGAAATCCGAATGCAACCCTTTTCTCCGCCGCGAAAAAAGTAGTCATGCGAGACGACCCGGCCTACCCCATGAATTGGTGAAAGAAGAACGCCAGTCTTGGTTCCCAGCAAATTCGGCGGAACAACAATATTATTTTCCAAATCAGCTTCACACTCAACCAGGCATCCGGAGTCGCCAGTGCTCGTTCTTACTGCGGTTATAATCTTTTCTTTGTAAAGTCCCAACTGATGCACGCTCGCCAAAAAGTGTTCGGCTGCTTTTAAATTAGACGCCCCTTCAGTACGCCAAACCACATAGGACGTCGCGCTTGAAATATTAGTCGGCCAAAACGCGCATATCATGGAACTAGGGATCGGGCCGACGACATCGTAATAAACATCTGTCTGCTGATGTCTGGGATCTTCCATGACCCGCCATCCTTTGGGATATCCGATCGAAAAAGAGACGAGCGCTTCGCCGGGGACTGGAGGTTTATTGATACTGTACACATCCGACTCCAATGCTTGCATCTGTACCGGTGCCGCGATCAACAGAACGCCAAATGTTAATATGAGTGCGCGCATAAAGGTGCCTGACTATTATTCAACGACCACTTGTTTGCTGATTCAACTGAACTTAGCCCTCCAAGCCGCGTGGCACAAGTGTTTCATGAACACGGAAACATGAGTGAATCAATGAGAAGCGCTCTCCGTTGTCAACCATAGTCCACTGCCCACTGCCGGCTTCGCCAGAATGTTCGTGAGGCCCAATGCACTGCCTACGAAGCTCGAAGCGGTGACTGTGCCGGCATTGATGGTGAGGGCAGTAATGTTGCTGACCACGTTCACGTTGGTCGCGAGGGGCACTGATGCCGTGTTGGTCCAGACGGCCTTGCCGCTGATGACGGTCAATACTTGACCATTCGTACCGGTACCGATGGAAACTCCACTCGCCGGGAGATTGGTAGACGAGCCCGGATTGAAGGCGAATGAGCCGTTCGCATCCCGGTTGATGTCCAAGCCGTTGACGTAAGCCGCGGCGCCGTTCGTGTTGTACGCGTTGGTCGAGGTGAATGCCGCACTGCCGAGGTCATTGGTTAACTCTGAGAGCGGTATCTGCCACACCCCCAACTCAGCCCTGACGGGCTTCCAACTTCTCTGTACTCCCTTAGCGTCGCCAGGCAGGTCGGCAGCGAAAGCGCTCACGATAACCAAAATCTATGGATTGCCATTGCATACCTCCGATTCCACCACTCATTACACCACCGCCCTTTTTGCTAGATTCTCGCGCTTCGTAAAGAAAACGCGAGAAACACATAGAAGCCCCTGCTTCAAAGGCAGTTAATATTAGTTGCAAACCCAAAAACGAAATCGTCCTACCTGGCGGTTAACCCTGAGCAGTGGCATTTCGTTGCTCGGCTAGTCCGATACTTTTTGCCAAAGCAGACAACCAGTCAAGATGATGAGCGCGAAAAGTACGGTAAGAATTAGCCATAGCGTTTGCCCGGCTTCGCTTAAACTTTGTCGGGGCATCTTCATTTGTGCGCGCGTTTGGGCCCAGAGACCGAACCTTGCAGACCCCTATCTAAAAGACCGGGAGCCGCTTCTACAAGGATCATCTCAAGGCTCTGTGAGTATACACCGCGAGGCGATTTTGCACAATTGGACCTTATCGCTAATGGGCCCCCCGGCAGAAAGCGATCTGCCGAATTTGCGAGGTCCGCGGTCATTGAGCGCATGATGATGTGGAACTGTTCGCGCCGATCCGGCTTCTAAGATTTCGTGATGAAAGGCCGGAATTTATCGCCTTCGCTGCCGGCTACTGATCCCGGCAGCAGCGAAATAAGCCCCCGCGCAACCGTGGTCTTGCCGGCGCCGACTGGACCGGAAATAATGATGACTCTTCCCGTGGCAATCTAATCTAATTCTAAACTCCCATCGCGCCGGACAAAAGCTCAAATCGGCATTGAGACACATGCGTTCGCTTCGGCGAAAGGAGAGTATTTGGAATAATTTACGAGGGACCTTCATTAATTTAAAAGCTCTCGCGAAAGAACTTATTTAAGGCTGTTGGGAACCGACACACTACCCCATAAACATTTCACCCCCACGGATGGTGTTAGCATCCGTGAGGGCGACTTGTTGGTTTCTACAAGCAACGGAGGTGGCCTGACAGGGCCTGCTTGTAGGGTCAAAGCGAAATTAGCGCGAAAGATTTCTCCGTCAACAACAATTATTACAAAAAGTTCATTTTCAAAGCGATCTTGTCGACCTGGCCAAAAATTGTAGATGAAACCAATCCTCCGTCATCCGTCTCCCGGTCTTTTGGATGCGAAAGCTGCTCGAATCCACATTGAATTACGAGTCAGTGTCCGGCACCTTTACCTTTGCAATTGGGTTGTGAACGACCTCCAAACGGCCGGAAACCGGTAATGACTCAGAAGAACATTAGAACCCTGGCAACCTTGGCTTCAAAACACGAATTAATCGAATTATGCCACTGACTTTGCTCAATCGTTTTATCCGAAGTAACCTGAAGACCATGGAAATCATTGCCGTCTTGATGCGGATCGGCAGCTTTTCCATGGTCAGCTGGCTCGGCGCCCACAGTCCCTTCATGTTCGTCTGGATCATCAACACCATTGATGCCATCGGGCTTTCCTGGTGCGCGATCCTGAAGAAAGATACGGCGTACACGCTGTTGAATGTATTCTGGGTCATCATCGGCGTTGTCGGTATCGCACGCGCCGCGGGCGTGTTGCATTGAGGAGAAATGATTTTGACGATGAACATAAGGTGAACGCGCAGGAGTGCGAGGGATTGTGACAAAGCTTAGAACAACCTCTTTCCGGGCTTTGGGGCTATGGATAAAGCTTACCCGGTGCCGTTGCCCTGGGTTGTCGCTGGACCGCGCCCTTGGCGCTTCGGAACATTGTCTGCGGTAGCCACCCACTCTCGCAAACGCTCATCTTTCCACGCACCCCAACGGGGCAGATATGGCCACACCCAAGGGCAACGCCCTGGGTATCGCCAACCTCATAATTTTCCAAGCCCTGAATGGGCGGCCTAATCCCACACTTGCGTCTATCAAATTTCACAGCATGTCTGGCCAAAAACGCCCGGTATTCCTCTTGAAATGATATGATCCGGTGATGTTCACCCTGGTTCGTGACATAATCACGAATGACGCCTACACTCGATCAGCCAACCGAAAACGCGCCGTAACCTGACGGCGAATCCCGCAAATCCATCACCCCGGGTCCAGATCCACTTGGAAGAGGTTTTTTTGACCCACTCCGTTGCTATTCCTTCTTCGCGACCTTGACCTCGAT
Source organism: Verrucomicrobiota bacterium (assembly GCA_050008355.1). Lineage (GTDB taxonomy): Bacteria > Verrucomicrobiota > Verrucomicrobiia > Limisphaerales > UBA11358 > UBA11358. The sequence goes on along the minus strand of JBEKMT010000010.1, from coordinate 39,032 downwards.
ATACAGGTCGCGCAACTGGCGCGCCGAAACGGTCGAAGGCGAATTGGTCATCAAGTCGGTTCCCTTTGCGGTTTTCGGGAAGGCAATGACGTCGCGGATACTGGGTGTGCCACAGAGAATTGCGATCAGACGGTCGAACCCGAGGGCGATGCCGCCATGCGGAGGCGCGCCGTATTTGAAAGCGTCGAGCATGTAACCAAATCGCAGTTTCGTTTCTTCCGGCGGAATCGCGAGCAATTCTTCAAAAATGGTTTTTTGCACATCCGGCTGGTGAATACGGATCGAACCGCCGCCCAGTTCCACGCCGTTCACGACGACGTCGTAATGCTGGCCGCGAACTTTCTTGGGGTCCGACTTCAGGAGCGGAATGTCATCAGCGACCGGCGCGGTGAACGGGTGATGGCTGGAATACCAGCGATTCTGCTCGCGATCAAAGCCGAGCAACGGAAATTCAATGACCCAAAGAAAATTAAACTGAAGCGGATCAATCGTTAGCTTCCCCTGCCCCTTCAAGACCTCGGCGCAATACAAACGAATCTTGCCGAGAATCTCGCAGGCTGTCAGCCATTGATCGGCGGCAAAGAGGATCAAATCGCCTTCCTCAATTTTCAGTTTGGCAATGAGCGCCTGCTTTTCCGCGTCGCTGAAAAACTTGACGATTGGTGATTTCCATTCGCCGTTCTCCACCTTGATATAAGCGAGGCCTTTCGCGCCGAAGCTTTTGGCATATTCGGTCATCGTTTCGATCTGGCCTTGCGTGGCGCCGGCCAGGCCCCTGGCATTGAGCGCCTTCACTACCCCGCCATTGGCAATGGCGCCGCTGAAAACCTTGAAGGTGCTGGCCTTGAATTCTTCGGTGAAATCAACCAGTTCCATGCCGAAGCGCGTGTCCGGCTTGTCGATACCGAAACGGTTCAAGGCTTCCGCAAACGAAATGCGGATGAACGGCGTGGGAATGTCGATGTTGAGCGCCGTCTTCCAGACGCGTTTGAGCAGTCCTTCGATCAATAGATAAATGTCTTCGCGCTCGATGAAACTCATCTCGATATCCACTTGCGTGAATTCCGGCTGGCGGTCGGCGCGCAAATCCTCATCCCGATAGCAGCGTGCGAGCTGAAAATATTTTTCCACGCCGGCCACCATCAGAATTTGTTTGAACTGCTGCGGCGACTGCGGCAGGGCATAAAACGTGCCGGGCTCACGGCGATTCGGGACCAGAAATTCGCGTGCACCTTCAGGTGTGGACTTGAAGAGCGTCGGGGTTTCAACCTCGAGGAACCCCTGCTCGTCCATGAATTGTCGGGTGGCGATGGCGACCTTGGAACGCAATTTCAAATTGCGCGCCATCTCGGGTCGGCGCAAATCCAGGTAACGATATTGCAGGCGCAGTTCTTCGTTCACTTTGTTCGCGATTTCCGGATCGTCCACCGGGAACGGCAATACCTCCGCCATGTTCAACACTTCCAACGCCGTGACACCCATTTCGATTTCCCCGGTGGGAATTTTGGGATTATTCGTGCCGGCGGGACGTTGCCGGACTTTGCCGCTCACGCTGATCACACATTCGCTGCGGAGCGACGCCGCGCGGTCGAAAATGTCCTTCGGCAAACCGGACGGATCGAAAACGGTTTGCGTGCGGCCTTCGCGATCGCGGATGTCGATGAAGATGAGGCCGCCGAGGTCGCGGCGGGAGTGAACCCAGCCGGACAGGGTGACGGTTTGCCCGATGTGTGCCGGGCGCAGTTCGTTGCAATGATGCGTGCGTTTCATTTTTGAGGATTCGGAATTCAAGCGACCAAATCCAGAATCAAAGTGAACATTGAGTCTGGCAGAGATCACGGGAGATTTCAAAATAAAAGGGGGACGAAATGCGAGGGAGGGCGATCCACGAGCAGAAACGAACCGGCTGTGCCGGACCGCTGCCGGGCCGGGCATGAATTTCATGATTTCACGCATCCATCTTGCCAAAGCTTCAACGCTGCAAAACGGAGGACGCGTCGGAAAAGTGAGCAGACGCACCGACGGGAGGTTTGAACAGGAGTCAATAGGCTTGCATAGACTTTATTTGCCATGAGAAAACCTGGTATGAAAAGCGAATCAACCGTGGGCGAAACCAGAACGGGCCACGAAACAGGCCGAAGCGGAGGACCGGTCGATTTCTGATGGCGCAATTTGCAGTGGATCTCATGGCGTTACGCGGACATTGACTGCTTTGATTACCGGCCCAAGGTTTGTGTATTGAATATCCGGCCATCCGAAAGGTGGACTTGCCATGCGAACAGCGACACCTCAAAATTCTTTCCAGACCATGATGGACCCACAGGAACAGCGGAAGAATCTGGAACGTTTTGGTGAATTAGTCCTCGCCGACCGTGACCTCCATGATCAGCTGCGCACAGTTTCCGGCAGGGAAAATTTCTTGTCCCTCATCGTCCGGCTTGGAAGCGAGCGCGGGTATCAGTTTTCTCCGGCGGTGGTGGAATCCGCATTACGCGAACAGCGCCGGGTTTGGCGGGAAAGGTGGATCTAGATGAAGGATCTATCCGGCTGGACGCCTGCGCGCGTTTATTGGCAAGATTCCCGGTCGATGGTGGATTGGGCTTACCTGGGCAATTGCCGTTTCACCGAACCTTTCTTCACACAAACCATTGACCGATGCGTGCGACGCCCGGCGGACCTTCTATTCCGCCACCAGATACCGTTGGCAGAACTTGGAATCATCGCCGGTTCAAGGCCCAGCCTGCCGCCGACAGGATTCATTTTTCACATGTCGCGCTGCGGCTCGACTTTGATTTCACAAATGCTTGCTGCCGCGCCGGAGAACATTGTCCTTTCCGAAGCCGGACCGATTGACCTGATTCTGCGCGCGCATTTCCGAAATCCCGAAGTATCCGACGACCAACGCGTCCAATGGCTGCGCTGGATGGTGGAGGCTTTGTCGTGGCAACGACACGAATCCGAGAAACATGTTTTCATAAAATTCGACTGCTGGCACACCCTTTTCCTGCCATTGATTCAACGCGCATTTCCGGCCGTGCCTTGGATCTTTGTTTATCGTGAACCCCTCGAGGTCATGGTGTCTCAATTGGGACGTCGTGGCGGACACATGGTGCCGGGCGTGCTGGAGCCGGAACTGTTTGGCTGGGACCTGACTGCAACGACACAAACAACACTGAATGAGTATGGAGCGCGGGTGCTGGCGAAAATTTGCGGCGCGGCGCTCCGTCAATTTCCCTGCGGAAATGCAAAACTGCTGAATTACCATCAATTGCCGGAAGGGATCTGGCCGGCGTTGATGGAGCACTGGCAAGTCAAGTTCTCCGGGGGCGAAACGGCGCGCATGATGGCTGCGGCAAGAATGGATGCGAAGAATCCCGTAATACCGTTCACGCCGGATAGTGATCCTAAGAGGGCAGCGGCGACGCCTGAGCTACGAAGCCTGACCCATCAATACCTGGATGCAGCGTATCAAAAACTCGAATCACAGCGTCGGACGCACGGTTTTAGCTAACCGGGGGTAATTTTGTCGACTCCACAGTGGTGGCTGTGACTGGTGCGCGCCATTCCATCTCGAAGTGCATTTGTGTCTCGCCCGTTTTGGTGAAGCCCAGTCTATGGTAGAACCTCTCGGCACGGTTGCCCTTGAGCACTTTCAAGCGCACCGGCTGCCCGGCAGCCGCCGCCTCTCCAAGAATTATTTGCAAGAGCGCTGAGCCGGTACCGGCATTGCGAAATTGGGGCAACAACGCAATATCCACCAGGCGCAGTTCCCCGGGGGCTCGGTGGACGATCATCCTCCCGGCGCTGACACCGTCGAGCAGTATGATTTGAAATTCCGCGTCAGGAAAAGTGCCACGATAACCCTGACTGGCTTTGAACTGCATGGTGAGGAAGGCATGCCGCATTTCCGGAGGCCAACCCCACGCATCAAGCTCTTCTTTGCGCGTGCTAACGTAAAGTTCGAAAAGAAACGCCTCGTCCTGTGGTTGTTCACGGCGGATTTTGATGTCACTCATCCGACTGGCCATGGGTTCACACCGGATGGTTTTTTGATGTCCGGCGACAGAAGGGGTTCTAGGTGAAAGCCAATCTTAAAACAAGCGGAATCGCTGGCTGGCGAAGGCGGTGGAGATTTTGAAACGGATTGACTTCGTATGAAAGCCGGTTAAGCTGTGCGAAACGCAGACGCAATGGCAATAGCGAGGCATCAGGTGTAGATTCGGTGTGGATTTCAAAATCGTTTTTCATCCAAATGATCACGCGCCGCAGATTTTTCTTTGATTGTTCGACTGCCTTGTCGATGTGGGCCTTTTTTCCCGTAAATACCGGGCAGGCGGCTGGAACACCCGCCCTTCGTTTCCAGTCTCTCGACCTTATCGGCTATCAGGCGCTCGCAGCGCAAGTTAACACACTTTTCCGGGTTGGGGTTTCGCCGGAGCGAATGGTGGAACTGCAATTGCTGAAGGCTCGATTGGCCGAGCCAGCCCTGGTCAGGTTTCGGCGCTCGGCGGATACCGGCATCGAAAAATTCTCGCTCATATTCAGCGGTCCGGCAGACGATATTCTAGCTGCAGCGATTCACCGGTTTGAGCATGACAAACTGGGGAGGTTCGACATGTACATCGGACAGGTCGGCACCAATGGAGCAGACTCTGTGCGCTATGAATCGGTCTTTAACCGGCCCGCAAGACCTAGACCACCCTCAGAAGAATTGCCGGTCCCAACATGAATTAGTTAACGTAGAAACGTGATCCAATAAAACCAAAGGAATCATTATGTCAGACCCTTTCGTCGGCGAAATCAGAATGGCAGGTTTCAACTTTGCTCCCGTAGGCTGGGCTTTGTGCAACGGCCAAACACTTCCCATTTCGCAAAACCAGGCCCTGTTTTCACTTCTGGGCACAACTTACGGCGGTAACGGAACCACAACATTTAACCTGCCAAATCTGCAGGGACGCGTGGCAATTCACCAGGGAACTGGACTTTCGACCTATCTCATGGGCCAGTCAAGCGGGGTCGAGGAAGTCACTTTGAATTCAAATCAGATGCCGGTCCATAACCATTTGGTAAATGCAGTCGCCAGTGGCGGCAATCAGGCCAGTCCCGCAGACGGATTGCCCGCGATTGAATCCACCGGCACCTCGCTGAATTATTCCAGCGCGGCGGCGAGCGCCACGATGAATCCCGCGCTGGTTGCGAACGCAGGAGGCACCGCGCCGGTTTCCGTAGTACAACCCTATTTGTGCGTTAATTTCATTATCGCTCTAACGGGTATTTATCCATCGCGCAGTTAGTCTGGGCATGAAGCCAATGCCTCATGGCCTGTGTTCTTGAGAAACCATCATATTTCAATGCAAAAGCTGGGTTTCATCAGCTGTCTCTGGATCCTTTGCCTCTCAGCCGTCTGGCAGGCGCGGGCACAGGCCATCTATTATAATACCAGCAGCACGATTCCGTCGGAAAACACACTGGCCACCGTTTCCACCAACGGCGGCAGCCCAACCACCCTGTTAACCGCCGCCGGCTCGCTGTCCCGCTGTACGGCGTTGGCGGTGGATGGCGTGAATGGTAAACTTTTTCTGCTCGACGGCCCGGACGGTTCGCTCTGGAGCGCGAATCTGGACGGCAGCGGGTTGTCTCTGGTTGAGGGCGGCCTGACCAACTTTCCCACCGACCTCGCCCTGGATGTTCAGTCGCAGCAAATCTATTTCACTACGAGTTCCACCGTTCAGGACAACAATACGGTCCAACGGGTGGATTACAGCGGGAACAACAATACCACAGTCTTCATCGCCACCGGGTCGCCACCGGATGACGCGGTTTCACGCTGCACGGCCATCGCCGTGGATCTGCTAAACTCCAAAATCTTTATTGCCGATGCCGGGGCAGGAAAAATTTGGAGCATGAACCTCACCGGGGGAGGCCTGGTGACGGTAGCCCAGGCCAATAATGCGGTTCCCACCGGTCTGGCGCTGGATACCGCGAACCAGCAGGTTTATTTCACTTTGGGCAGCCCCGTTCAAAGTTCGAATTCGATCCAGCGTGTTGATTATAGTGGGTCCGGTTTGATCAACCTCTTCACTGCCTCAGGCGGCGTCCAGCGTTGCACGGCGCTCGATTTGGATCTGGCACAGGACAACATTTACCTTTCAGATGCCGGCGCGAACACACTCTGGAGTATTCCCATCGCTGGAGGCAGCGCCACGCCGATCCTAAGCGGCTTGCCGGCAACGGCGAAAAAGGTGCGCTGGTTCGGCGGCATCTCCTCCCTTCCCAAGCCTGGGATCCTGAATCTCAGCCTGTCCGGCGCGAACGCAATTTTCAGCGGAACGAACGGCGTGGCGGGTGGTACCTACTATATATTGACGAGCACGAACGTGGCCCTGCCCTTGAATCAATGGGCGTTGATTTCCACCAATGTAATCGTTTCCGGTGGACCGTTCACCATCACCGCCACCAACGGTTTGATCCATGGTGCTCCACATCAATTTTACATTCTTCGTGTGCAATAAATTCAAGGCAACGGCAAGCGCTTCTCTCTGCCATTGAACCGTGAAGAACTGATCAATTTGTCTGAAACTGCGGATTAGTGGCCGCCGACAGCGCCGGCAACCACTGCACTGCCGTCTTTCTTGAAGCTGACCACGAGCAACGTCAGCAAGGCGCCCAGTCCCATGCTCGCGCCGCCCACGACCAGTGCACTCATGGGCTCGCTGTGCAGAAAGTTTTTCAAAATAAATCCGAGCAGGCTGGAGGCGACAATCTGCGGCAGAACGATGAAAAGGTTGAACATTCCCATCATGACACCGACTTTGTCCTGCGGCAGAGAGGGCGCGAGCATGGCGTAAGGCATCGAGAGAATGCTCGCCCAGGCAATGCCTACCGCCGTCATGGAAATCAGTAATTCATGCTTTTCCGAAGTCAGCGGCACCAGGGCCAGCCCCAGGGCGCCAATGGCGAGACACACAACGTGCATGATTTTCGGGCCGGTATATTTGGTGACCGAAAGCAGCACAAACGAAAAGAAGAAGCAGACGACATTGTATGCCGCAAAACAAAAACCCGACCACGAACCGGCGGCTTCCATTTCCACTGAACCCGGGACGGCATGAAAAATATCCTTCGCCACCGCCGGCTGGAAATATACCCACAAAGAAAACATTCCAATCCAGGTGAAAAACTGAACCAGCCCCAGCTCCCACATCCGCCGGGGCAGGCGAAATATCAGCTCGAAAATGTCGAATAGCCCGAGCGACCAGTCGAATTTCCGGGCGCGGATGGCGGTCAGTTCAGATTCTGAGGGCGGATATTCAGTGGTGCTGAAAACGGTCCACAAGACCGCGCCCATGAAAGCCAGCGCACCGATGTAGAACGACCATCGGACGGCGTTCGGGATATGGCCCTGCCCGGCACCCTCTGCCGTGACGCCGAACCAATTGGTCATCATCCACGGCAGGGCCGAAGAAATGGTTCCGCCCAGACCAATGAAAAGTGATTGAATTGCGAAGCCCTGGGAATTCTGTTCGGCCGGCAAATTATCCGCCACGAGGGCGCGAAAGGGTTGCATGCTCGCATTGATGGTTCCGTCCAGCACCCAGAGCAACCCGGCCGCCATCCACACCGACGGACAATTGGGCATCAGCACCAGGGCACACGACGCGACCAGCGCGCCGACCAAAATGAAGGGACGACGACGCCCCAGCCGTGTCCACATGCGGTCGCTGGATTGCCCGACCAAGGGCTGGATGATCACGCCGGTGACGGGAGCTGCGAGCCAGAGAATCGAAAGTTTGTCAGGATCAGCACCCAGATAACCATAGATGGCGCTCATGTTCGCCATCTGCAAACCCCAACCAAACTGGATGCCGAGAAAGCCGAAGCTCATGTTCCAGATTTGCCAGAAAGACATTCGTGGTTTTTGCATGGGATTTTTGAATTGAGGCATAATGCCGATGGCACGTCTACTAAAACAATCGCATAACCATGCGATGCGCCGAAAAGCCGAAAAGCCGGCTTGAAATCTTTTCCAGTGTTGCTTTGAAAATATTTTGCCTATTTTAGACCAATGAACTACCGCCCCCTGGGACGCACCGGTTGGAAGATTTCTGAAATCAGTTTCGGCGCGTGGGCCATTGGCGGCGCGTGGGGTAGCGTGGACGACACCGAATCGCTCGCCGCGCTGCATGCGGCGCTGGATGGCGGCGTGAACTTTTTCGACACCGCCGACGTTTACGGCGACGGCCGCAGCGAACGCCTCTTCGCCAAGCTCAGAAAGGAGCGCACAGAAAAGTTTCATGTCGCCACCAAAGCCGGCCGCCGGTTGCAGCAACAAACGCCAGAAGGTTACAACCGCAAAAACCTGACCGCCTGGATTGAGCGCAGTTTAAAGAACCTGAACACGGATACGATCGAGCTATTGCAGCTCCATTGTCCACCGACGGAAGTTTATTATCAGCCGGAGGTTTTCGGCATCCTTGATGACCTCGTGAAAGCAGGCAAACTCCAATTCTATGGTGTGAGCGTGGAAAAGGTGGAACAGGCGCTCAAGGCCATTGAATTTCCCAACGTCCAGTCAGTGCAAATCATCTTCAATATTTTCCGGCAGCGTCCGGCGGAGCGGTTTTTCGCCGAAGCCCGGGCGCGCAAGGTCGGCATCCTGGCTCGAGTGCCCCTCGCCTCTGGCATGTTGTCCGGCAAAATCTCACGGGACAGCCGGTTTGCGAAGGACGATCACCGGAATTTCAACCGGCACGGCGAGGCATTTGATCGCGGCGAAACCTTCTCCGGCGTGGATTTTGAGACCGGCCTGCGGGCGGTCACCGCATTAAGAAAACTCACTCCCCATAATGTCACGCTGGCCCAACTGGCGCTGCGCTGGATCCTGGAATTTCCCGCCGTGACTTGCGCCATCCCCGGGGCAAAACACGCCGCACAGGTTTCTGAAAATATCGCCGCATCGAACCTGAGGCCGTTATCGAAACCGGCGCTGAAGAAGATTAAGGCGATTTATGACCGTGATATTAAGCCGTTAGTGCACCAATATTGGTAAGGTTTGATTGCCGGGGGGACCCCCGGGCCAACCCGAAATCATATGCCACCACTCTCGACGGATCAACCGGCCAACCAAGGTTCCTCGGGCGCCCGGCCAGCGTTGCCATCGGCGGCGCGACAATGGCTAGCGCAGCTTCTTAGTTTATTCATGGTGGCGTTTCTTGCCAACGCCGTCATTTCTTTGGCTGACGATTCGTTGATTCTCTTCAAGCAGGTTCACGCCCTGTCGAATCTGCGATTTCTGGTCGGCTTGGTGGATTTTCTGGCCACCATCTTGGTTTATGGATTGATGGCGCTTACCCCGGTGGTTCCAAAGCGCTTCTTTCTCCCTCTGACGCTGATGGGACCCGTCAGCATGCTCTTGGGAATGTTCTTTCTGATTTATTTCTACGCGCAGCTTTCTTTAATCAGCTGGCTCACCTCCTGCCTGCAAGTAGTCCTTGGCTTTGGGATTTTATTCCTGCTGCGCGAGCCAGGTCAATTTGGCTGGCCGCTGGTGCCGATCAGCCGGCTGACAGGTCGCGGTTTCTCCTGGCGGAACCTGATCCTCTTTGTGGCCGCCAACGTTGTGGGACTACTGCCGGCTGCTGCGCTTTTTCTGTTTATGGGCATTGGCGTGGCCGTGCACCATTTCACCGGCGGCTTCATGACGCTGCATCCCTCGGGCTTCACCGTGCAGGAGCGGACTTATGTCCGCGACGATGGTAAAACAATCCAGCTGTTTCCCATGGCCCATGTTGCCGAATCAGATTTTTATCGCGACATTTTGCAGACGTTCCCCACCAACGCCACCATCCTGATGGAAGGTGTCACGGACGAACAAAACCTGCTGACCAATAAGATCAGCTACAAGCGCATGGCCAATTCGCTTGGCCTGGCCGAGCAACACGAAAAATTTTTGCCCACGCGGGGTAAAATCGTGCGGGCGGACATAGACGTCGACCAATTCTCAACTGACACAATCGCGCTGCTTAACGAAGTGATGCTTATTCATACCCAGGGCATAAACCCGACCAATATGCAGGCTCTGTTGCAATACTCACCACCGCCGAATTTTGATAAGGAACTCTTGAGCGACCTGCTGCTCAAGCGCAATCAACATTTAGTCGAAGAAATCCAGGATCAATTGCCCCAAACAAAATTTATCGTCGTCCCGTGGGGCGTCGCTCACATGCCGGGGATCGCCAAAGCCATCCAAAAGCTGGGCTTTCGTTTGGAAACGACCGAAGACTATACCGTCATCCGTTTCTTCCACCCGAGCAAACCAGCCGCGAAAGCCGCAACATGAATTCAGGAACCTGGAATCAGCAAAACTATATTGCAAAGCCAACACCCATGAAAATTACCACCCGATTATTTTTGATTGCGCTGCTTTTATCTTGCCCGGGCGTTCTGGCAACGAGTGCGCCCGGACAGAATATGAACCCCGGCTTCGCGAACCTGTACCAAATTACTGATGCCGAATCGCGCTCCATCAGCCCGGAAAACTGGACCGGCGAAAAAGGCCGGGCGGGCATGGCTACCAACGGCACCGGCGGCCACGCGGCCAGTCAGCTGGGCCAGGGCTGGAAGCTTTCGCCCTCCGTGGTCATCAAAGCTGGAACCACGCTGACGCTTGCCGAAATCACGGGACCGGGTAGCATCCAGCAAATCTGGATGACCCCCTCGGGCAACTGGCGCCATTCCATTTTGCGGATGTATTGGGATGACGACACCAACGCCTCGGTGGAATGTCCAGTGGGTGATTTCTTTGCCTGCGGTCTGGATCATTATGCGCAGATCAATTCGCTCGCCGTCTGTGTCAATCCCGGCAGCGCCTTCAACTGTTATTGGCCGATGCCATTCCACAAAAAGGCGCGCATCACGATGGAAAACATCGATGACAACGACATGGTGGTCTATTACCAGGTCAATTACGTGCTGGCGAAAGTGCCAAAAAATGCGGGCTATTTTCACGCGCAATTCCGTCATGAATATCCGCTTAAAACCAAGGGGCTATACACCATCCTCGACGGCGTCCAGGGCGAAGGCCAGTACGTCGGGACTTATCTGGCCCTGGAGGTGCATGACCCCGGATGGTGGGGCGAAGGTGAAATCAAATTCTACCTCGATGGTGACCGCGATTTTCCGACCATCTGCGGCACCGGGACCGAGGATTATTTTTGCGGTTCTTATAATTTCGAGAATCCGGTCACGCATTTGTATCAGACGTTTTCCACACCCTACTCCGGTCTGGCGCAAGTGTTGCCGGCCGATCAGACTTATCAAACCGGCCAACGCTTCGGTCTCTATCGCTGGCACCTGGCCGATCCCATTCACTTCAAACATGATTTGAAAGTAACCATCCAGGCTCTGGGCTGGCAATCAGGCGGTCTCTATCTCCAGCTCAACAGCGAGATTTCATCGGTGGCGTATTGGTATCAAAAAGAGCCGCATCAGGCTTTCCCGCCCTTGCCTTCCCGCCAGGAACTGGACTGGCACTAAACAATTTTGACCGGTTGGGCCACCGATTGGAGCAAAGCGGCAACCGGGCCAAAGGGCGGCGACTCGAGACCATGGCGCTGCTGCAAAAATTCGGGGCTGTTGTGGCTGAGCCAGACCTGGCCGTCTGCCGACTGCCAGACCAGGACTTTCAATGGCAAATCGATCGCGAGAGAAGGATACCGGTTCATCAGCGGCGTGCCGGTTTTCGGATCTCCAAAAATCACCAGAACCGTGGGCGGCATCGTCAGTCCCACTGCTCTGGCTTCGGCCGCCTGATCGATGCGCGCAAAAATCTTGAGCCCTTTGATGCGCAGCTGCGCTTCCAACCGGTCGGCCACCTCTGAAACTGGCTGCTGGCAGGACAGGTTAATGATCCCGTTTGCGCTCATGATTTGGTCGCTCCGGATTTTACCGGCGTCGGCACCGCTGAAAATAATGAGACGAGCCCCTCTGCCAAGGTGGGGTGGGTGAAGATCGCATCGCGCAACACCGTGTAAGGCAATCCGCCGAGCATCGCCACCTGGACAACGGCCATGATTTCGCCGGCGCCAACGCCAAATGCCGTAAACCCGAGAATGCGATCGCTCGCGGTGTCGATGAGCGCCTTCATGAAACCTTCTGTTTCAGACAGTGTGCGGGTTCGCAACACAGCCTTCATCGGAATTTTTGCGAGCCGGTGAGGAATTTTATTTTGCTTCGCTTCCGTTTCACTCAAACCAATCCGGGCGAATTCGGGGTCCGTGAACAAACAAAACGGGACTTGCCGGCCGGTGGTGACGCGATTGCCCCCCGCCAGGTTGTCGCGAACAATGCGAAAATCGTCAAAGGCGATGTGCGTGAAATGCGGACTCCCGGCGCAATCTCCGACCGCCCAGATATCGGGCACAGCCGTCTCCAGTCGCTCATTGACGCGAATGTGACCGCGTTCCGTCAATTCCACTCCGGCCAGTTCCAGGCCAATCCCTTGAGTGTTCGGAATGCGCCCACTGGCGACCAACAGATGGCTGCCAATCAGGGTTATGTCTGGACCATCTGCGTTTACCTGAACCTTCACCGCAGTTCCCGATTTTCCCTCAACCCGATTGACATGTGCATTCAAAACCACGTCAATCCCGGCTTCACGACATAACTCGTGGAGCAACTCCGTGACGTCCGGGTCCTCGCGATGAACGAGCCGCTGGTTGCGTTCGATGATGGTCACGCGGCTGCCGAACCGGCGCATGGCCTGTGCGAATTCAAGTCCCACATAGCCCCCGCCGATGATCAGGATATGCTCCGGGAGTGAGTCCAGTTCAAGCGCCTCGATGTGCGTCAGTGGCTTCGCTTCGACGAGGCCGGGTATGGGATCGACGCTCGCGTGTGAACCGGTATTGATGACGATTTTTTTCCCGCGCAGCACTCGCGGGGGACCATCGGGTGGCGTGAGTTCGAGGGTTTTGGGGCAGGTGAAACGTCCGGAACCGATCAGGAGTTCAGCACCGCTCGCCTTGAAGTTGGCAAGGTGCATGTCCACGAGCCCCTCGACCATTTTGCGTTTGCGCTCTCGAACGGTCGACATGTTGATTTTATAAACATTCTTGCTGATGCCAAATTCCTCGCTGCGGGAGAAGTACGAAGCAACCTTGGCGCTGTGGATGATATTCTTGCTCGGCAGACAGGCGATGTTGGGACACGAACCGCCGATGTACTTTCGCTCAATGACTGCCGCGCGTTTGCCTTGTTTGGCCAGAGTCCAGGCGAGGTATTTGCCGCCTTCACCGCTTCCGAGAACGAGCAGATCGTATTCCACTTGTTTTGAAGTATCGTTGTTCATAAACGAACATTCCTTTCCAGGGCTCCCGCTGGAGCCACGGCCACCAACCTTCCACACTTTCCCGGGTTTACAAAGGCTTTCTGAAGAATTATCTGGCAGCGGCTTCTCCGCCAATCCACGAATTACCCGGGTAACGGTAGAAAGCTGGAAAACCTTTGTTTTTGCACCATGAACGAGGCGTCACGCCTCAGCTTTGGGGCGATAAAGGACGGCAACATTGCCAACGCGCATGATGAGTTCGCTGCCGCTGCGGGTGGCTAGCTGGGGAGCGAGTTCTTTTTTCTGATCCTTGAAGTCGCTAAATTTGACTTTCACCAGATCCTGCTGCTTGAGGGCCGTGTCCAGCGCGGCGATGAATTGATCGGAGAGCCCGTCATGACCTACTTTGAGGGTCGGTTTCATCAGTTGCGCGCGGGCTTTCAGCTCGCGAATTTTGGCGTTGGTCAATGAAGACATCGGGTCATAATACGCAAAATTGCGCCGGGATAAATGGAAATCCACTGAAGTGTAGCCGGGCAAAACTCGGCCTGCTTTACTATTAAGTTAACTACGCCTGAATTGGCTTAGCCTCGTCGGTCACTGACCGTTGCTTCCGATTCACGCAATAATTTGAAATTTGCTGTGCAGACGTGTTTGCGTTAATTTCGGACATATGGAAACGAATCCAGGTTTTACTCCGCCGCCTCCGCCCCCGCCGCTGCCGCCCCCGCCACCAGTCATCACCCCGCCGCCGCCCGCACCGCGCCGCAGCTATGGATGGATGATTGCCGCCATCATTTTAATCGTGCTGCTGATGTTCAGCTTGTTCGGGAACTTTACGCAGTTCATCGCGCATGCCATGACTTTCAACCGCGGTTTCCGGTCGGTCAGTTCGCGCGAAGTGGGGCCTAAACTCGACGAATGTATATTGGAGGACAATCATTCAAGCCATAAAATTGCCGTGATTGAAGTGGACGGGATCATCACCGGCCACGCGGCCGATGAGGCCGGCAACAACATGGTGGATGTGATCAAGGCGCAACTGGATCGCGCAGCGGATGACAGCAGCGTAAAGGCGGTGATTTTGAAGGTGGATTCTCCGGGCGGCGAAGTGATGGCTTCTGATCAAATCAACAAGGCCATCGCAGCGTTCGAAACGGACCAGGCGCAAAAGAACGGTGACTCCGATCGCGTAGGGAAACCGGTGATTTGTTCGATGGGCAGTCTCGCCGCCTCGGGCGGGTTTTATATTTCCGTGCCATGCCGCTGGATCGTCGCCAACGACCTGACGCTGACCGGCAGCATCGGCGTGATCATGGAAGGCATGAATTACCGCGGTCTGATGGACAAGGTGGGCGTGGCGCCGGTCGTTTATAAGAGCGGAAAGTTCAAGGACATGTTGAGTCCGTTCCGCGAAACGAACGAAGTTCCCCCGGAAGAACACGCCATGGTGCAGGCGCTGATCAATGACACTTACGAAAAGTTCAAGGGCGTGGTGGCCGATGGCCGCAATAACGCTCATGATTTGAACAAGAAACAAGGGCGTCCGCTGGCGGGGAATTGGACGGATTTTGCCGATGGCCGAGTGCTTTCCGGCAAACAGGCACTGGATCTGGGCCTGGTGGATGAGCTGGGTGATTTTGACGACGCAGTTGACCGCGCTGAAAAAATTGCGGGGATCGGCAATGCGAACTTGATCGAATACCGCGAGCGTTACGACATCTCGAATTTCCTCTCCATGTTTGGCCAGAGCAGTCAGGCCCATGACATCAAGCTGGACTTGGGAGTCGACATTCCGAAATTGCAGGCGGGTTGCATGTATTTCCTTTGGCAGGCGCCGGGAAACTGAATGAAGAATGTCACGGTCATCACGCACCCGCTGGTGCAGCATAACCTGGCGCGGTTGCGTGACCACCGGACAGAACCTCAGGAATTCCGCCGGCTGCTTGGCGAGATTGCGTCCCTGATGATCTACGAGGCGACGCGGTCGTTCGGCGTCAAAAAAATCACCGTCCGGACCCCGCTCGCCGCCACGATCGGCCAGCAGCTGGAGCGCGAGGTGTTGCTGGTACCAATTTTACGCGCCGGCCTGGGGATGCTGGACGCAATCCTCCAATTGATCCCTCATGCGCGAGTGGGCTTCATCGGTTTGAAACGGGAGGAGACCACGTTGAGCGCGACATGTTATCACACCAGCCTCCCGAAAAACCTGGGCCGTTTTGAGGTGGTCCTGATCGATCCCATGCTGGCGACCGGCGGCAGCACCGTGGCGGCGGTGAACTCGCTGCTGGAAAACGGAGCGAAACAGATTCGGGTGGTGAACTTGGTGGCGGCGCCGGAAGGCATCCGCGCCGTGCAAGCCAGCCATCCCCGTCTCCCGATTTTCACCGCGGCAGTCGACCAGAAACTAAACGACAAAGGTTTCATCGTTCCGGGTCTGGGCGATGCCGGGGATCGATTGTTTGGAACTTGAATTTCCTCCCAGCGTGACTTTGCCATTAGGCCGCGCTCATCACAATAGCTTCCAGCTGTCTCTGCATTTCCGCCTGGATCACAGTTGTATCCTGTGAGTTGGCGCCCAAAGTTTCACACTTTTCAGAATCTTTCAGAAGGCGGCTCAGAAACATAGCCAGTTGTAAGGAACGCCTATAGGCCGCAGCCTTGTCATCAAAGGTCCAGGCGAGAACCCGCTCGCAGAGCGGTATCCAATCAGGACGGCGGCATCGCTCACAGATCTTGATAAACAAACGATGAAACGCCGCGCGTTCTTCTTCCCTGGTGAATCGCTGCCTGGGATTAACTTGATGAAAGACATGGGGATCGCCCACGATTATCCTGACCATCTCCTGGTCAGGATCAGGGTGTGGATATTCCGGGATGGAGGACGGATCGGCCATTAAGTGATCAAACTCTGTATTAACTTCTTGCAAATTGCGCGGGCCAGACTCGGCTCTAAGGCAGTACTCGGTGGAGGGCGCGACAAGATATTGCGCATGCTCTCCCCTAGTAAGCCCGGCCGACATTCCGAAGACGGGTTGCGCCAGCGACTGCCGCGCGATGGCCACCTTCTCCGATTCGTCCCAGGTGATGAACGCCGTCAGCGGGCAAATCAAGTTGCTCTTGATGGATAGCGCAATGGCTTCCACAGGGTTGTGGCGGGCCAGGCAACTTTGAATCCGGTTTTTGCACCATCGCAGATAGGGCGCATCGCCAGTGCTGATGTCGGCGCTGAACGGCAGGTTGGCGCGTGTTTCACTACCATTCCGCGCGGTCAGTTCCAGTTCCTCCTGGCGCGGACTGCGCGCACTCAAATAGTAAGTTTGTCCGGCGTACAATGGCGGTATTGAGGCTTCCGCCAGGTCCCAGGTTCCCGAGAGCTTCAGGTCAGTCAACACCGGGTGACGAATGGTTTGCGCCAGCCTGGTGACGGCGCCGGCCACGTCATCGGCCGGGTTAAGCGAATGAAACGTTCCGTTCTGTTGCCGGGCCAGTCCCAGCAACAGCGCATCGTTTAAGGCAATATCAATACCGAAACTGTGCACGGGAAAATCCGGGACGGACTCCAGGATTTTCAGAATGACCGGCTCGTTGCCCACCTGCGCATCCGTAATCAAAATTAAACTTTTCGGTCGGCCAACTGAGTGCGCGGCGGAAATCTCCAATACGTGGTGCACGGCCGGGGCCAGCAAGGTGCCGCCATCCATTGGCAAATCCTGCAATTTTTGAAAATTAACGTCCGCCACCAGTTGGCCGGGACTCTGCGGCTGCTCTGCGAAGTCATTGAAATGCGAGCCAAACAAAGTGATCATGACTCGGTCTTCCGGCGCGAGTGCCGCCACGCAACTTTGAACCGCCAGCGCGGCCTTGTGCCATTTGAGGCCATTCATGCTGCCCGATCGGTCCACCAAGAAATAAAAATCCATCGGCGCCACCGTCACCGCCTCTGCCTTGGGAGCGCGAATTTCGAGCAACGCATAGTGTTCATCCCCGCGGGTGTGAACCCAGGCGCGCGCGGCAATGCTTTCCGCCGGTTTTTCCTGCCAGCGCATGACGAAATCCCGGTCCGGTACCTCATCCTTGTCGGATAAACGAATCGTAATTTTGTCGGCTTCAACGCGACTGATTACGTTGTGGCTTGGGGACATGAGGCTGGCTGGGTCAACGAACTTGCCGTCCAGGATTCCGCGTAACTCGATGAACGCTGCGTCCGGATGTGACGGATCAATCCGCACCGGCGAAATGCGCGAGGCATCCGGCACCTGTTCGGTGTCATCGATCACGCCACGACCGCGATTCGCACGGATCAGGGGATTGCCGGGAATATATCGAATGCCGGGACAAAAAGGGATCTCGATGGAAGGCAAATCCGCGAGGAAGCGAATCGGCTGGATATATTTAAGTTTTACCACGATAAGATCTTCCGGCTGAAGATTATTCAGTGAAAGCGTAAATAGGTTCTCCCGCTCCGCCTCCACCAGCAGCACGCGCCGGCCCTCAGCTTTTTTCTGGGCGGCCAGCCTGACAGCCTCGCCCCGCTCACGAACCTGCGCCCTGATCACGCGACCGTTAATGTCGGCTTCGCATCCATACACCGCCGCGTCGGCGGGAAGCGGAAAAAGGTAATCGCAGTCCAGCGGCTTCGCATTTTCCTGTCGAAATATCTGGGTCATGATCACCTCCACCAGGCCGCCGGCCATTGAAAAGTCACACTGCACCCCTTTCAAGGGCAGGATGATGCGCGTTGTCTCCATCCGGGAGACGAGCCCGAAACACCCTGCGGTCCGGGGACCCGCCTGCGGAAAAATTCGATTGATATTCATAACTTAGTTCTGGTTGATTTCGTTTCTGGGTTTGGCGTCCGGGTAAATGGTTTCGAGCAGCCGGTTGATTTTCTCGAGCACAGCCTGGGGCAGCTCCCTGCCGTCGCGGGAAATGAGCATGAATTCGCGGCACAAGGGTGTCATCGTCCAGCTCTCCAAACCGGTCGGAGAACCAAACGACGGGTTCAAATGCAGCTTGTTTTTCCCTGCGCGTTCGACGCGTTCGACCAGCTGCTCCAGGTCCGCCAGGCTTTTGCCATAGAGTTCATCCCGTATTTTGCGGAGAGGAATGCCCTGCGCCTGGTAAATCCGGATGGCAATCAGTTGCAGGCAATGTTTCGCGCCGAAAGTTTTAACATAGCTTCCCAGCGGTGCATCCAGCAGCCCGATGGTGCGGTAGTAACGAATGGTACGCTCACTCAGCTCCAGCGAAGCCTGGCCGTTGGCGGGAGAAATGCGATGTTCCTCGCACCACCCCCGCACCGCCGCGGCCAGTCCCTCCAGTGTGTATTCGGACTTCATGGAGGCAAATTACAATGTGACAGTGTTACTGTCAAGTTCAAATCATCCGCCAGGGACTTGAGCGGGTGTCGACCGGCGCGGTAGTTCCCGCCTTTCTCCTGCACAACCTCCTCAAATAGAACGCAGCTCGAATGTTTGCAAAAAAAAGATTGTTACCTTCACGATTTGGCGTCCATGTATTGATGAATGATCAATGAAGACATGCAGCTCCTGGGGGAGTATGTCCTCTGCCAGTCCGAGCAGGCGTTTGCGACGCTGGTCGCCCGGCATGTCAACCTGGTCTACTCCGCAGCGATGCGTCAAGTGCGCGATCCGCATCTTGCGGAAGAGGTGACGCAAGCCGTGTTCATCATTCTCGCCCGCAAGGCGGCTGCACTTGGGACGGATACGATCATTCCCAGCTGGCTGTATCGCACGGCTGGATTCGCCGCCGCGGATGCCTTGAAGATGCAGCATCGCCGCGTAAAACGTGAACAGGAGGCATATATGGAGTCAGTCCCGGATGAATCGAACAACGAAGCGTGGCTGCAAATCGCACCGCTGCTGGATTCCGCCATCGCCGGTCTGAACGAAAAAGACCGCCATGCGATCGTCCTCCGTTACTTTCAGAATAAAAGTTTGAATGAAGTCGGCACGTCGTTGGGCACCAACGAGGACGCGGCGAAGATGCGCGTTAACCGGGCCCTGGAAAAATTGCGGAAATTCTTCTCGAAACGAGGCGTGACCCTTTCCGGGGCGGCGATTGCCGGAGCGGTATCGGCGAACTCGGTTCACGCAGCACCCGTGGGATTGGCCGTAAGCATTTCCGCAACGGCGGTAAAAAGTTCTGTGGTGGCAACGTCAACTTTGACCCTGGTGAAAGGAACCTTAAAACTTATGGCATGGACAAAAACGAAAATGACGGTCGTGACTGGCCTGGCGGTGTTGCTGGCTATTGGTGGCGGCACGGCCATTTACGAAGCACATATCAGGGCGAAACACACCCCGGCAACTTCCGTCTCGGCGGATGGCCCGGTGGACCTGAGGATCAAATGGGCCGTCGGAAAGCACTATTCGGTGCACCTGGACGTGAATCAGAACATATCCACCCAAGTACCAGGCCAGTCGCAGCCCATACCTTCGAATGTGACGATGGGAGAAGATCTGGATTATTCGGACCTTAGCGACAGTGCCGATGGTGGGCATCAGTTGGAAATGAGGTTTGAAGACGAAACGCTCGAGGTCGCGCAGGGGGATCGCAAACTGGTGAGCTTTGATTCCACGCAAAGCACTGCCCAGGACGCGAACAACCCGATTGCACCGCTCTTCCGCCAGTTGCGCAGCGCGCGCATCGAATATTATCTCGATGCAAACGGCGCAGTGAATCGGATGGAAGGGGTTGATGAACTCCTGAACAGCACCGCGTCGTCGACCAGATCGGACATGTCGGCGGTGTTCCGGCAAATCTTCAGCGAGGCAACCTTGAAGCAGAACGGCGAACTCGGCGAACTAACGCCCAACCGGACGGTCAACATTGGTGACAGCTGGCCGCTTCGAAAGGATGTCAACTCTGTGGGCGGCGTCGTAACTGTGAACATGACCCTTACCTTCAAAGGTTGGGAGCAGCATGCCGACCGTAAATGCGCGCTCGTCGAAGGGACGGGCGATATCTCCACCAAGAGTATGTCCGCGGCTTCCGGCATGGCCATCGAAATTAAAAAAGGAAAGATAACCAGTGAATTCTGGTTTGATCCGCAATGGGGAATGATCGTGGAGATGGCCTCAGACCAGGCGATTTCCATGAAAATCACCGCGCGGAACACAACCATGACGTCGCAATTGACCCAAAAAACCCGCTGGACGTTGGTGAGTGTGGAGTAACCCGTCGATGGACGATAACCCGTTATGAAAACCCGCCGCCAAAAAATCGCGAAGACTCTGCCTGCCGGTAATCGGCCGGAACAATATTCCCGGGGCGGATTTACTCTGGTGGAGCTGTTGGTGGTGATCGCCATCATCGCAATATTGGCGGCATTGCTGCTTCCGGTGTTATCTCGGGCGACGGAAAAGGCCAACCGCACCATCTGCCTCAGCAATCAAAAGCAACTCGACATCGCATGGCAGATTTATGCCAATGATTTCGGTGGCATTCTAGTGTCAAATGATTGGGATTATCGCGCTAGCGGCGCGGTGGAAAGCCCTTCGAATTCATGGGTCACCGGCAACGCCGGGCTGGACGCCGACCCGGCGACCATCACGAGCGGACTGATTTACCCCTATGTGAAGAGCGTCCAGGTTTACCGATGTCCCGCTGATCGCAGCCTGGCGCTGGCCACCAGCGTCCCGACGCTGCGCAGTTATTCGTTGAGTTGTTACCTCGGCGGTCCGCAGGAGGACTCGGATGATTTTGGTGTCGTGCCGGTGGACAAAACCATCCAGATCCAAAAAGCGTCAGCCACGCTTACATTTCTTGAGGAAGATATTTCGACGATTGACGATGGACATTTCCTTTATTCCGCCACAGTAAATGCCTGGTATAACGTTCCCGCTTGGCGACATCAACACGGTGATGTGCTGGCCTTCGCCGACGGGCATGCTGAGTATTGGAAGTGGCGGAGCGAACTCCCCATCTCAACGTATCTTGAAAACCCGGCTCAGATTACTGATCCGGCAACATTGGCAGACATTGCGCGTCTGCAACAAACCGCCCCCATGACCCGGTGAATCAATGGCGGCACTTCCTTCACTCAGGCCACCCTAAAATCGCCGGGCACCGCGTTCTGTTATCGGCGCAGTATCCCGGCGCCAGCCGAGTGCAAACGCATTGGCCCTTGCCACCTTCTCGGCCACTCGTTACACCAGAATTGTCACCCGGACACGGGAGGTTTTCGGCAAACAAAACATTGCAATTCGGGCGAAGGGATTCTAATGTTCTAACCGCGATTGTTCCCTTTGGAAAGACCTGCCGTTCTGATTCAGACAGCCTCGGATTGGTGACTCCGGTTTTCAACCGCAACCGGCCCGCTTACACGAGCCGATTTACAGTCGGTAAAGCTGATTGAATTCATCATGTTAAATCCTAAAATTATTCAGGGCGGTATGGGCGCAGGTGTCTCGGATTGGCGGTTGGCCCGCGCGGTGTCACAGACGGGACAGCTGGGAGTGGTTTCCGGCACTGCTTTGGCCACCATCCTCGCCCGAAGACTGCAAACCGGCGATCCCGACGGTCAAATGCGCCACGCGCTCGAACAATTTCCCGTCCCCGGCGTCGCGGCCAATGTATTGGCAAACTATTTCATCCCGGGGGGCAAACCCGCCCACGCGCCCTTTAAACTAACTCCTTTGCCCGGCCTCGATCCCAGCCCGGATTACCAGGCGTTGACCGTCGCAGCAAATTTCGCGGAAGTGTTCCTGGCAAAGGAAGGCCATGACGGAGTCGTCGGCATCAACTTTCTGGAAAAAATCCAGTTCCCCACCCTTCCCTCGATCTTCGGGGCCATGTTGGCCGGCGTGGATTATGTTCTGATGGGTGCCGGCATCCCGCGCGCAATTCCCGGCGTGCTCGACCAGCTGGCTCGCGCTGAAACCACCCGGTTGAAAATTGACATTGATGGCGCTCTCCCGGGAGAGGAATTTTATTCCACCTTTGATCCATCCGCCTTTTGCGGCGGCGTGGTTCCGCCGCTGCATCGTCCCCACTTTCTCGGCATCGTGGCTTCAGCCACGCTGGCGATAACCCTCGCGCGCAAATCCAGCGGCCAGGTCAACGGCTTTGTGGTCGAAGGTGAAACCGCCGGCGGTCACAACGCACCCCCGCGCGGCCCGCTCCAACTAAGCGACAAGGGCGAGCCCGTCTACGGACCGCGCGACGTGGCCGATCTGGAAAAAATTCGCGAATTGGGCCTGCCTTTCTGGCTGGCCGGTTCGTACGCCACGGCCGACAAGCTCACTGAAGCCTTGCGTTTGGGTGCCGCCGGTGTCCAGGTCGGAACCGCGTTTGCCTTCTGCGAGGAATCAGGCGTGCAGACCGAACTCAAGCAACAAGTATTCAAGCTCAGTCGCGAAGGTAAACTCACAGTATTCACCGATCCACTGGTCTCGCCCACGGGATTTCCCTTCAAGGTGGTGCAACTCCCGGGCACGCTGTCGGACCCGGATACCAAATCGGCGCGAAACCGGCTTTGTGATCTCGGATTTTTACGACGTGCTTACCGCAAACTCAATGGCACTTTCGGCTATCGCTGCCCGGCCGAACCGCTGGAAGATTTTATTCGCAAAGGCGGCACGCTGCAGGAAACGATCGGACGCGAATGCGTCTGCAATGGGTTGGTGGCGACAATCGGCCTGCCCCAGGTGACTCGTGACCATGTTGTCTCACCGCCACTGGTCACCGCCGGCAATGAAATCACGCAAATCGCCCGTTTCCTGCGACCGGGTAAAGATTCTTATACCGCCGCCGATGTTGTTCGCTTCGTGCTGGGACAGTTCGTCGCAGCCTGAGGCGGCAGCGAATTCTGCTGCCGGGCAGTGCCGCTCGTGCCACCAATTTGTAACCGTTATGTTTCTGCCCCTTCTTTGACCGGCATCAAGAAACGTGTTTAGATAAAGGCAGGATTCGGGCAGTGTCCCGGTTTCGGCTACCCAAACAATGGGCCGATCCTCATTTCACCGCTCGAATCCAATCGCCAGGGGGTGAGGGTTCAGATTCATGCTGACACGTGGCCGAAAATCCACACCTGCTGCCCGCTGGTACAGCTCAATCCAAAATCATGACAGACCGTCCGAGGGAATCCGTTTCCGTTGCCAGTCGCTGGTTTCCACTGCTGACGACCAAGGTTGCGCTGACCCCGGTGCCCGCGGAAACCAGCCAGCAATTGCATGCTTTCAGTGTGACCCTTTCCGAAATGATCGCGTATTCCCACCACGGCAAACATACGCGGTTGAAGCTCACGGGACGCAGAATGGTATTGGTGGAGGAATCCACGGCGCAGATCGACCGTTTGGTCCGGGACGCCGCCTCCCAACATAATTCGAAAGAAGCCGACGCCCTGCTTTCCCAGTCTAACTGACCGAGGCCAATCACCCTCGCGCGTGGCTCCTGGTCCCAGTCATCGGGCGAGCCAAATTCAATCGCGGAACCGGCGACAGGATTTGCAGCAAACATGCCTCAGCAAAAACACAGCTGTCACTGCGCGTGTTCAACCCATCGCTTGGCAGTCATCACTCATCATTTCAATTCACTTTTTCCTCACCGCGCGATGAAGATTGCCGAACTGAAATTCAATAGACGGTAACAACACCGGTTTTAGCAGGACCGCCATCGCAATGGCCAGCACGGTGGAAGCCAGTACATCCGAAAGATGATGGCACTGGAGCGCAATGCGCGACCACATGACCGCGAGCGCATAGATGCCGGCGACAGCGCCCCAGCCGCGATGCAGCATCCACGCCGCGGCGGCAAGCCCGACTGCCGTGGCCGCGTGGCCGGAAGGAAAGGAACTAAACGCGTACTTGCCAATTAGCCAATGACCGCTCTGCCAGACACCGTAAAATCCCTGCGCCACATGCGCCGTCGGGCGCGTGCGCCCGAATAAGACGCGCAGAATCGTGGCCGCGAGGCCGGTCAACAGCGAAACCATGCCCACAAAAAAAACGTTCGCGGCGGAACGCGGCAGGTCCAGGAAAACATATAGCGTGGCGGTAAAGATTGCAAAAACCGCCACGACCCAGCCTTCCCCGACCCTGGAGCACCACCAGGCCAGATCGTGCAGCGCCGGGTTGCGCGTGACATCGAGCGCATTGTCCACACGCGTGTCCAGCGGCCATAACAGCCCAACCGCCACCGCCCCGGCCAGGAGCCAGATATAAAAACGCCCGTGCGTCGCAGCGGCAGGTTTTTCAAAAAAAGCCATCGGTCGAATGTAGGCGGTACGTGGGCAAAAAAGAATCCAAATCGCTGGCTTCAGTTGATTTTTCCGGCGATAATCTCCCTTTCTGCCGATGCAATCATTATTGGAAAAACTCGCGCGCACCCCGGAACGAAGCATCCTGATTTTTAGCCTGGCATTGCTGCTGGCCGGCAACTGGATCATGCCGTTGACCGACCGCGACGAAGTGCGCTTTGCAGAAGCATCGCGCGAAATGATCCAGCGCGGCGATTACATTGTGCCATTTTTCAACGGGAATTATCGGTTCGATAAACCCATCCTGATCTATTGGTGCCAGAGCACCAGCTATCGGATTTTTGGTGAAAATGATTTTGCGGCGCGATTACCATCGGTGCTGTTCACCGCGGGAACCTCATGGATCCTGGTTCGCTGGGGCCGGAGAATTGCCGATGCCAAAACGGCCTTCCTGGGAGGGGCAATGTTTGTGGCGTGCCTGCATGTCGCCATGATTGGACGCGTAGCCACGGCGGACATGGCGATGGTGTTTTTCTTCACGCTGGCGGTCTGGAGCGGCTGGGAACTGACGCGACCGGAACAGCGGCATCGTGCCGGTTGGTGGTGCGTTTTTTATGTTACGCTCGCGATGGGTTTTCTGTCCAAAGGTCCCGAAGCCTACTTCCCCTTGCTGGGCATCATCCTGGGACGCGCGTTCCGGAAAAATGACTTTTTCCTGCCGGCATTACCGACCATTGCCGGCTTTGTAATGTCGCTCGGGTTGATGGCGCTTTGGGGCCTGCCGGCCATGCTCAAGACAAACGGAAAATACTGGGACGTCGGCATCGGCGAACATGTGATCCATCGTTCTATCGGTGTGAATGACAGTCATGGACTCAGAGGTTTGATGGGATTCCTGGCCACGATGCCGCTTTATTTTCTGACGTTTTTCGTTAGCTTTTTCCCGTGGTCAACCCGCGTGCCCTCAACACTGCGGCGCTGGTGGCCGGAGCGCCAGCGCGACAGCGTCGGCTGGTATTTGCTCGGGCAGGCGGCGGTTGTGTTCGTGATTTTTTCGCTCGTGCGGACAAAGCTGCCGCATTACACGATGCCTGCGTTTCCCTGTATCGCCTTGTGGCTGGCGTTGCAAATTGCCGGCGAACAAAATATTTCCGCATGGTTCGGCAAGCGCTTTGTCGGCATGACGACTTTCATCCTGGTCGTGATGTGCGGCTTCTTTTCATTTGTGAAATATGATTTTCTTACAGAAAACCTCTGGCGAGCAACCAAACAGTATGTGCGACCGGAAACAAAGGTAGGCTGTTATGGCTTCACCGAGGCGAGCCTGGTGTGGCGCTTCCGCACGGTCAGTACCAACTTCGTGACGCTGGGCCTGGAAAAAGATGCAGCCGATTTCCTGACCAACCCGCCGCCGTTCATCCTCGTCCTGCCGACACGCGACGTGGCGCAACTGCCGGACACCAACGGACTGCAAATCCAGGTTCATGGGTTGGACATCGTCAAACTGAAAAATTGGGATTTGACGGCGATTGTGCGGCAGTAATCCAAGAATATTGGAGCTGGGTGTTGGAAGCTGGAAATTTCACCGCTGAAACACGACGCAGCAAAGCGTTGTCGTCGGGCTTGCCTTTAAAATCCCAAAGGGATTTAATCAATCAGCCCAAGGTTCGCGCCGGGCGCCTGCCTTGGATAGGAGTCCCTAATAGTCATCCACCGCAACGCGGTTGCCTCACGCCGCACTAGAACACAGATATCTGCGCATGCAATCTGCGCATCCACAAAATTAGACACGTACAATCGCTGTCCCCTTGCCTCGGGCGAGAGGCGCGCCGATCATCGGCTCAGTGTGAGGGCGATCTGACATTTCGGTGAAGCCGCAAACCAACTCATCCAACCCCATCCCACAGCAAAATAATCCATCCAAACGATTGCTTTGAATGACGGCTCTGGCAAATTCTTCGCATGTCCGTGAATTCAGGCCAGGGTTGGGTGCTGCCGGATAATTCACGAATCACTTCCATCGACGCCTTGCGCGGTTTTGTGATGTTCATGATGATTTTTGTGAACGACCTTGCCGGCGCCCCGGAGAGAATCGTTCCCGACTGGATGTCGCATTTCAGCGACCGCCACCGGACCGGTAGCGGCATGACCTTCGTGGACCTGGTGTTCCCCGCGTTTTTGTTCATCGTGGGCATGTCCATTCCCTTCGCCCTCGGTTTGCGGTTGAACCGGCGCGAGAAACTTTACCTGGTCATGTTGCATGTCGTGACCCGCTCGGCTGCCCTGCTGGCCATCGGCATCCTCATGGTGAACGGCGAGAGCGGCGCGTCCGCCCGGTGGTGGGCCACAATGTTCACCTCGGCCATCCTCGCTTTCTGCACCATCCGGCCGCCGGGGCCAGCCAACGGCCCGGCAAAGCTGTGGAAGACATTGACGGTCTGCGCCCGGGTCGTTGGAGCCATCGGCATGATTTATTCCGCCTTCGCTTTTCGAGACAGACAGGGAAATCACATGCTCACGCTGGCGCCCTTTTTCCTCAACACAAGCTGGTACGGGATCCTTGGCCTCATTGGCTGGGCGTATCTGGCGGCAGCGACCCTCTATCTCATCTTTCGTACCCACCGCACCGCCTTGCTCGGTTGCGTTGCCCTGATGACCTGTTTTTATGCCGCCGACCAGCATCAGTTCTTCGACCATTTCTGGCCCGCCCGGTTCGTTGACTTCGGCGGAACACTCGGCTCGCAGGCGGCCATCACCGTCTCAGGGGTGCTCTTGGCATCTATCCTCGTCACGCCCGATACCGTCGCTTTGAATGCGCGGGTTAAATTCACTCTGTTCTTCATCTCCGGTTTTGCCTTCGCCGCCCTGTTGTGGAACGGTCTTTATGGCATTAGCAAAAACGAGGCGACGCCGTCGTGGTGCCTTTGGTCCTGCGCTATCACGGCCACGCTCTGGCTGGGATTCCATTTCGTGTGCGACGTCAAGCGCGTGAAGATGATCGCAAGACCGCTGTCGATGGCCGGGCAAAACGTCCTACTGGCCTACCTTCTTTCGGAAATGATGGACTCCATCCTTTGTTTGCTTCATCTCGGCGACTGGTACTACCGCCTCTCCGAGGCCAGCCTCACTGCGGCCATTACACGCTCGGCAGCTTGCGGCGTCGCGATTTTGCTGCTGACCGTGGGGTTGAATCGAGTTGGTTTTCGGCTGAAACTATGAATGACTTGTGTAACGTTGTTTGGAGCGTTAAAGTCGAGTGAATCAGCGAACCAGTGATCGTTGAGAAATAGTTGGGCAGCCAAGCGCACCATGCCGATCAAAAGGTACATTTTCCTCTTATCCGTCGTAGCAGTAATTGCTGTGTTCGCGCTATTTGCTGTCAATTTCTACAGCCACGCCCACGCCTTCGCCGTAGAAGACCAGATTCACGGAACGTTTTATCCTCTCGCCATGGCTTTGTATGATTTTGAGCTCGACCACAATTCGCCAGCTGCGAATCTGGCGCAACTTGTACCCCAATACATTGCCCATCTTCCAAGCTCGCGTTATGCGGACTCGATCAAGTATACCGTAATAGATAGTGGCAACTCATGGCAGCTCAACATTTACAGTCGGGCGCTTTCGGAACCGAGAATTTACTGTTGCCGCTCCACCCAGAAGTTCACTGAGGATGAAGAGCGAAGGGTTCTACTCAGATATCACGCTATCTGGACTGTTTTTAAAGCGCAATGAAGCAGCCGCCTAATCACTCGCATCTAACCACTATTGGCGCCTCCGTTTCGCAACAAGCCGGACTTTCTCTGCCGACTATGCAGCGAGAATCATCATGACCCACTCATTTCACGACCATTTCTCTGGCGTGGCCAGTCGTTACGCCGATTTTCGGCCGCACTATCCAGCAACCTTGTTTGATTATCTGGCCGGCCTTGTGCCACAGGACTCCGTCGTGTGGGACTGCGCGGCCGGCAACGGCCAGGCCACGGTTGATCTGGCGGCACGCTTTAAGGCAGTCATCGGCACGGACGCCAGCCGCGACCAAATCGCCTCGGCCAAGCAGCATCCCAGGATTGAATATCGCGTCGCCACGGCTGAACAAAGCGGATTGACGGACGCCAGCGTGTCGCTTGTCACCGTTGCGCAGGCCATGCACTGGTTTGACCTCGCACGATTCTACACCGAAGCCAAACGCGTGCTGACACCGGGAGGCGTGCTCGCGGCCTGGGCCTATGGCATCAACCAGGTGGAAGGCGAAGCTGTTAATGAGCTGGTGCTCGATTTTTATTCAAACATCGTCGGTCCTTACTGGCCGCCGGAGCGAAAGCTGGTAGAAGAAGGGTACCGCTCCATCGCCTTTCCGTTCGTTGAACTGCCGGCCCCGGCTTTCCGCATGGAAGCTCGCTGGAAACTGGAACAATTGATCGGCTACTTCAGCACCTGGTCCGCAACGACCCGTTACATCAAGGCCAATGGCAAAAACCCGCTAGAGCAGCTCGCCGCCGACCTGGCACGCGAGTGGGGCGATACGAATTCACCCCAACTCGTGGTCTGGCCGCTCGCCTTGCGTGTTGGCCGCAAGCCCTGAGATTCATATCCATACATACGGTAACCGTTTCTCTCTCGCTTGGTAGGAGACGACGTGCGGAGACTCAAACTCTAACACTCAAAACACAGGCAACTGCGCTTGCAATATGCGCATCCGCAAACACGGTGGGGAGAGACTCCTTTGAGCCCTAACAAAAACGAACAACCCGCAGCTGCGCGCGCACTGCACGAGTCCGGATAACGAGAAACGTCCAATCGCTGTCCCTTCTCATCGTGGGAGAAGCTCGGGATGAGGGCGAGCAACACCTCTGGCTAAGCCACCAAACTGACTACCCTGCCTTGGTCACGGTGAAGCTAAAACATTGCCGCGCAAAGCAGCTCCGCTATATTTCAATTATGAAAACCCTTCCCATCGCCCCGCCAAATTCAGTGTTGCGGCCTTTTCCCCGACATTCGCCGATCCCACATCCCCAAAGAGCATCTCGGCCATGGTGGAAGGTGCTCCTGCTCTTGATCGCCCTAGCCATCTCGTCAGCCAACCAGGTTCATGCCGGCAAATGGAAACTGGTCTGGTCGGATGAGTTTAATTATAAGGGTCTGCCGGACCCGACAAAATGGGATTTCGAAGAAGGCTTCGTCAGGAATGGCGAAAACCAATATTACACGCGCGCGCGATTGGAAAATGCCCGCGTCGAACATGGTCATTTGATTATCGAATGCCGCAAAGACAATTTCACGCCGTCGAACCATCCACCGGTCGAATACACCTCCGCCAGTCTGACAACTCTGAACAAGGAATGCTGGCAGTACGGCCGTATCGAAGTGCGGGCGAAACTCCCTGCCGGCAGGGGTGTCTGGCCGGCCATCTGGACCCTCGGCACTAATATCACGCAGGTCGGCTGGCCCGCCTGCGGCGAAATCGACATCATGGAATTTGTCGGCAAAGAGACCAATAACGTCCACGGCACCGTTCACTATGCGGTCGCAGGCCAGCACCAGTCCGACAGCTCGACGATGGAGACACCAAAACCCTACGCGGGGTTCCATACTTATGCCGTCGAATGGACGCCTGATCGCATTGATTTCTTCTTTGACCACCAGAAATATCACACCGTGATGACCGCCAAGGCCGGCGAACCGGCAGACAATCCCTTTTGCAAACCCCATTTCCTCATCATCAATTTCGCCCTGGGCGGTAGCTGGGGAGGCCCCATTGACGACAGCTCCCTTCCGCAGCAATACCTCATCGATTACGTACGCGTTTACCAGGCCGCAGATAGCACTGCGGCGAATCCCTGATTCCCTGGAACAGATTCAATTGCCGCGAAGGAACAAATCGTGAACGAAAGCCGGCCGTTAAAACTGGCTTCTATCCATGCTATGTGAGTCCTATCCGTCGTGGCCGAGCTGGATAAATTCATCCAATCAAAGTGCAGGAAAGAGCGCAGTAAAGCCTCCCCGCTTTCAGGGATGGTATTGATAATTGGATTCAATCAACCTTCCAACCACTCCCATAAACATGAGACTACCAAATCATCAATCCCGTTCCCTGCTTGGATGCTTTCTTTGCGTGGCCATTTTCGTGGCCGCGACACTTTGGAACCCGAAGACGCTCACAGCGGCTGAACCGCTGGTCCCCTTCACGGGCGAAAAGACCGCATGGCATGGATTTGATCGTTATGACTTCGAGATGGATGACACAACACTGACCATCACTCCCTTCAAATCTCCAGAAAACGAAGGCGATGGTGTCAGCGCACCGGCAAATGGAAAACGGCGTTGCCTCGTGGTGGTGCCACAACAGCTCGCGCCGGGCCATCCCTGGTCTTGGCGCGGTTGTTACTGGAATCATATGCCCCAGACTGAAATCGAATTGCTCAAGCGGGGCTTTTGCGTGGCCTATATCTCGGCTGATGCCACCTTAAAACCGGGCAAAGAATGGGACGCCTGGTACTCATTCCTTACTGAAAAATGTGGATTTTCACAAAAACCGGCCTTTGTGGGAATGAGCCGGGGCGGAGAATATGCTTATACCTGGGCCACCACTCACCCCGACAAGGTCTCTTGCATCTACGCGGATAATCCGGGAGGCAATCAGGAGAACCTGATGAGGCTTGGTGAGCTGGCCGGGTATGATGTGCCGCTGCTCCACGTCTGCGGCAGCCTCGACCCCTTGCTCGGCAAGTATTCGACCGCCATTGAAAATATCTACCAACAATTCGGTGGACGGATTTCCGTGATGATCAAGGAAGGTTTTGCCCATCATCCGCATAGCTTGCAAGACCCGACACCCATCGCCGACTTCATCACCCAAAGCGTCCAGGAAACGGTCAGCGCACCTCCGGCTTTTGTGGTTGGCAAATTCACAAAAAGCTCCTTCTACAGCGACGCGAATATTTATCGCAACTTTCCGCAGGAAGGAACTTACATTACCTGCCGTGGCCCGATGTTTACGCCGTGCTACGACCGTTACCAGTTTAACATTAATGGCGTTAGTGGGGGCGGATTGAACATCATCGTGCCCAATACGCCCGCACCCGGAAACCCCTGGGTCTTCCGGGCCGATTTCGTTCGTCGGGAAGCCACGGTGGATCTCGCTCTCCTGGCCAGGGGATATTACATCGTCACCGGGCCGGTTCCCTATGACGTCGGACCCGTGCCGGCACAATGGGACGCGACCTATGCTTATTTAATCGGGCGCGGCTTTTCCAAAAGGCCGGTCATGGAAGGCGTCGGGGCGGCAGCAGGGGAAGCCTACGCTTGGGCCGAGGAAAACCAGGACAAGGTTTCCTGCATCTATGGCGAGAATCCCATTATGCACAGCAATCTGGCTAAAACACCGCTGTTCGATAATCTGGCCCCATTGGCCAAAGCCGGTGTGCCACTCCTGAGTGTCTGCGGAAGTCTCGACCCCGGGTTCGATGACAACACGCGTGCCGTTGAACCACGATTCAAGGCAATGGGCGGATCGATGACCGTCATCATCAAGGAAGGGGAAGGGCATTATCCGCTCGCACCGGCCGATCCGGGACCAGTGGTGGATTTCATCACCAAAAACACTCTCCAATGAACATGGGCATGCGGAAAACGCCATTATGAAAAACCATTTTGCCAAAATGATCAAGCGATCCGGGGGCCTGCTGGTGGTTTATTTTGTCCTAGGTCTCTCGTTCGGATTACACCGGATAGCTGCCGCTGAAACGACGCTTGCACCGGTCTCTGGGCTTTCCCGTGACTATCATTTTGATACGACGATCTCGCGCCCGGTGTTGGAGAATTATCTGTCCCGATCCATCACCATGGAAGGCCTGCTTAATGGCCGTGGTGATCTCACGGACAACATCCGGATGCTAAAGCGCATCGGGGCAAAATACATCGGACGCGCTCTTTGCCTGTGGAATGCAGAAAACGATTTCTCGAATAATGTCCAACGCGCGCGCGAAGCTGTTCCCCAGGTCTTGGCTGCCGATCCAGAGATGGTTTTGGAAGCCTGCGTTTTCGAGACCGTCAGTCCGCGAGTCAATGAAATCGAAATACCTGACCGGGTGTTTACCGCCTTCGAACTGCCGGTGGAAAAACGGAATTTCCGTTACGACGACATGATCTATCCCGAAGGCCAGCGCCGCCCCATGGGCCCCAATGCTCAGGTGCCGGATGAAAGCCGGATGGAAACTCAGCTCTGGTTTTATTTCCAAGCGATAACTTACATTGACCTCGGTTGTGAAGGGATTCATTTCGGTCAGGTGGAAATCATGAACCGAAACGATCCTGATAATGTGCATTGGGCGCGCTTGCTCAGCATGGTCCGGCAATACGCCGCCCGAACCGCCCGCCGTCACATGGTGTTGTGCGACGGCCACGTCCCCACGGGTGGCCTGATGCATAACGGAAATCCACTTCTGGATTTCAACGCATTTCCGTTGCGCATCATGGAAACACCCGACAAGCCGCACGAAGCGATTTTGAAACTGGGATTTTCCGATGGCCTTTACAACAAGAGCAAAGGTGGCCGCACTTTCAGCGGCTGGACCTGTGAGCATCTGCCGTATTTTGTTGAGTTTGATAACTATGGCGTGAGCCGGCATCCGGGAGAGCCGAATACCAAAGGTGATTTTGACTGGGTCTGGGGCTATGACGAAATCACCTGGTTCATGCACCAGAGCAAAGATTATCGCGCCCAATGGCTGCAATACGCCTGGAATTGGGTGCGTAAGACCGACCCGAACGGCTATCTCGAAATGCCCGGCAGCCGTACCGCAACTTCGCCGGACACGCGCTGGTATTTCGCCAACCATCCAAGTCCGGCAGTTCCCACCGGGCTTGGCGACGAAGACGCGATTCGCGCCGTCTGGGCGACTGACTCGGCAACGCAGCGGCCAGAAAATCCCTTTTGAAACCAGCGGAGATCATCGGATCCCCAAAACGGTCGTAAGGGCTGCTTCAACGCCGGGTACAGACAAATGCTCCAAAGCTCGGATGGTCTTCCAACAAAACAGAATACTTTTGAGTCTTCAAATAGACTCTCAGCCTGAAGCGAGTCTCAATGGCCATGAAACATTTGTGTAATGTTCCTCGGCGCGCTAGTATAATGTAGTCAACGAATCAGCCGTCGTTGAATAATAGCTGAACTTGATTGGAGCGCTTGTTTCCCGCAAAGTGAGTTCACGACCGCGCGATTTTTCCCAAAGTTTTTTGGCCGGTTCGTAACTGTCGGAGGTTGGCATATGCAAAGCCTTCTTTTCCTGACACAACACGGCGTTGATGGTTACCGCAGTCTCCCACGGCCAATCCTTCAGCCAATCCCGTTTCATTTAGACTTGGACGGACGGCGGCGCAGGTTTGATTTGATGCGTCGCAGCGTGGACACGCCCTCGCTCTTGAGATAACCGCGTCCGGTCCTGGCAAACAGGGGCTCGGCCACAAAACGCTCTTGGATTCGCAAGGCTTCACGCATTGCCGCCTGCAAATTCTTTTGAACTTTTGTTGCCGCTGCCATGCAAAAGCGTTAATACTGAACCTATCGCTTGTCCAGTTTCCAGCTTGAACCGGGTTTTCCAGCTGGCTGGCAAACTCCGCCCATCGCATGCGATTTTCCTTTAAATTATTCCAGTTCTTCGCTTCCACCTCCAAAATTCTAGCTTAAAACGGGACGGTCACGTTTTCTTTTTTTCCGCCGTGCTAAAGTTGCCCGGTATGCAGGAAATGCAACGTGACATTTCCAATGGAATGGCGACCTCGTCGCTCACGTTAACTGCTGCGCCAATCCCGGACGTGACCTTCCCGGTTGTCGCAATCGAGGACAATCTTTATATTCCCAAAATCGGTAATTTGAAACCGGAATCCAACGTGCGAGATCACCTCCAATTCCTGGCCGCATTGTTTACACCCATCCCCCAAAAAACGAACCCACCTTCGCCGAGCCGGGGAAAAAAGTGCAAACGGAATAACGAACCCAATCGCCATCAGTGAACTGCAATCCGGAAGCGGTGAACCACGCTAACCGCGCCGACCTGGCCTCCGCGGGCCCGTCCTCCGCAGGACCGACAAAGCAGGCCTGCCCCGTGGAGCCCGGGCGAGGCGGAGACCTGTTCTCCATAGTCTTGGAGCCCTCGGTGACGGAGGTTCTACAAAATATGGAAAGCGAAAAAACGAACCCAAACCGTGAACCAAACCTTGTCATGCCACCGGGCAGCGAATGCGGAAGCAATCGAGAACCAGCAGGGCACCTCGAAGTCTCAATGTTCAACAAAAGTCCACACGAAAAAACGAACCCAAATGCGCCTTTCTTTCCGCCAAGTTGTGAAGTTTGGAGACACAAAGGACAGGTGTGCAAAAACACGGATGATATCTTTTCCGAAGACCCAGCGGGGCGACCTAATCCCAGCCCGGGGCAACGTCCCCGGGTCGTCACCAATCCATCACAGCCCTGAAGGGGCCGCCCAACAATACATGCCCTATGCAATCCCCTCGCCCCACCACGGCGCCGATCATCGGCTATGGACAGGGATGGAGCTGACTCAAACTCAAAGATCCACAAAATAGTGCAAAGAAAAAACGAACCCAATTTGCCCTCAAACCGACAACTCATTACTCGTCGGTCGCTATTTACAAAAATTCTGTCAAAAAAACACCTTTTCCGTCAAAAATACCCGGACGCGCCGGCAAGTTGCGTTACTGCCACTTTTCTGCTATTTATGAAATACGGGCGGCGCCCGATTGAGTAAAATCACGCAGAGCGCTGTCCATGGAATACATTGGGAAACATATATGATTTTTTGGGATTCACATTATTTGTTGTTTGTAATGCTGCCCGGGCTGCTGATCGGCCTTTGGGCCCAGATGAAGCTGCATTCGGCCTATGGAAAATATAGCCAGGTGCCGGTGGAATCAGGTTTGACAGGCGCGGAAGCGGCGCGGAAAATTCTGGACCAGGCCGGACTGCCTGACATGCCGGTGGAGGAAGTCGAGGG
Source organism: Verrucomicrobiota bacterium (assembly GCA_050008355.1). GTDB lineage: Bacteria > Verrucomicrobiota > Verrucomicrobiia > Limisphaerales > UBA11358 > UBA11358. The sequence continues at coordinate 3,469 of JBEKMT010000010.1, read as the reverse complement.
CCAGTTGAGCGACCATTATGACCCGGCCAAGCGGGCGCTGTTTTTGTCCTCGGACAATTTTCACGGCCGCACCATTGCCGCGGTGGGCGTGGCGGCGCACGAAGCCGGACACGCCTTGCAGCATGAAGCCTCGTGGGGCTTGTTCAACCTGCGAATGGCGCTGGTGCCGGTGACGCAATTCGCCAGCATGGCGTGGATGGCAGTCATATTTCTGGGTTTTGTTCTGCATATCATCCCGCATTTCATCCTGATCGCGGTGGGCATATTTTCGGTGCTGACCCTGTTCCAACTGGTTACGCTGCCGGTCGAGTACGACGCCAGCGCGCGCGCCAAACAACAGCTTTTCCGTCTCGGCCTGGTGCATGAATCCGAACGCGCTGGTGTTTCCCAGGTTTTGGACGCCGCCGCGCTGACTTACGTGGCCGCCTTGGTAAACAGCCTGCTTCAATTGCTTTACTACATCAGCGCCGCGCGCAACAGCCGCAGTTAATTTGCTTGCGGCATAACTTTGCCGGTTTAACTTTTCCCAGTTCATGGCGGCAAAGAAGACAAAACGCAAAACACCTGCGACGCGAAGGGACAAAAAAGTCCCGGCGCTGGCGGCATCGCCACCGCAACCTCCACCGAAAGCCGCGCCCCCTGAAGAGATCGTCGCAACCGAAAACGCTCCTTCCGAAACACCCGCCACCGCTCCGGCTGAAGGCGATACGACCCAGTTCATCCGTCGCGAGGGCGAACGCCATGACGGAGACATGGCCATCAAACTTTACCTGCGCGAAATCGGGCAGGTGAAATTGCTCACCGCCGAGGAGGAAGTGGAACTCGCCTCACGCATCAAGAAAGGCGACAAAAAGGCGCGGGAACACATGATCAAGGCGAATTTGCGCCTTGTGGTCAAGATCGCGCGGGATTACGAGGGCATCGGCCTTCCTTTGTTGGATTTGATCAGCGAGGGCAATATCGGCCTGATGAAAGCGGTCGAGCGGTTCGACCCTGCGAAGGGCGGTAAACTGTCCACGTACGGCTCTTGGTGGATCAAGCAAGCCATCAAACGCGCACTGGCCAACCAGTCCAAGACCATCCGTCTGCCGGTGCATCTGGTGGATAAAATTTCCAAGATGCGGCGCGTGGCCATGAAATTGCAGGAGGAACTGGGCCACGAGCCGAGCGACGAGGAACTGGCAGCCGAGCTCGGCACGACCGCCGGTCGCGTTTCGCAGATGCGAACCGCCTCCATCCGCCCGGCCTCGCTCGACGCGCCCATCAGCGATGATGATTCCAACAATTTTTCCGAAGTGGTCGAAGATGAACGCGCGGTGGATCCGTACCACGAATTGGAAGACAAGACCGTGGTAAACATGCTGCAGGACATGGTGAAACACCTGGACGACCGGGAAGCGACCATCCTGCGGTACCGGTTTGGACTCGACGGCGGCGCGGAAAAAACGCTGGAGGAAGTCGGCGAGAAATTCGACGTCACGCGCGAGCGCGTCCGCCAGATCCAAAACCTTGCCTTGCGGAAGCTGCGCAAGATGATCGAGAAACTTGAAAAAAACAAAACCCGAGGCTCTTAAATCATGTCCACCCCAGTCACCAGCGCGGAAATAGAATGCGCCATTCGCAATGTGCCGGACTTTCCCAAGGCCGGCATCCAGTTCAAAGACATCACGCCTGTGCTCGCCGACGCGCGGCTGTTCAGTGGCATCATTGATTTGCTCACTCAAAATTTTTCGCCCGGGCAGATTGATTCCGTGGTGGGTATTGATGCACGCGGTTTTATTTTTGCTGCCGCTGCCGCCAAAAAATTGAACGCGGGCTTCGTGCCGGTCCGCAAAAAAGGCAAACTGCCCTTCCAGACCATTGAGGAGGATTATGCGCTGGAGTATGGCAGCGCGACAGTGGCGATGCATGTTGATGCGCTGAAACCCGGGGCGCGGGTGCTGCTGGTGGATGATTTGCTGGCGACGGGCGGGACGGCCGCCGCGGCCGCCTCACTGGTGAAAAAACTCAGCGGCCGGATCCTTGAGGTCGGATTCCTGATTGAATTGAAATTCCTTAACGGCCGGGCGAAGCTGAAGGATTTACCGGTCCGTTCGCTGATCAGCTATTGAGTGCGCGGCGATTACCGCATGACAGCCACACCGACCTTAAGCATCGTTGTCCCTTGCTACAACGAGGAGGGAAACCTTGTCCCGCTGATCACGTCCATCCGGGAAACGATGGAACCACTCAAGCTGGAATACGAGATCGTCATCGCTGACGACTGCAGCAAAGATAAATCCTGGGAAATTCTCGGCAAACTGGGTGCCGAGGATCCAAGAATCCGCGCATTGCGCTTTGCGAAAAACTGCGGCCAATCCGCGGCATTATGGGCGGGTATTCAGGCGGCGCACGGCCAATTCATCGCCACGCTGGATGCCGACCTGCAAAACGATCCGAAAGACCTGCCGAAATTCCTGGAGGCGTTGAAGCAGTACGATTGCGTGTGCGGATCGCGCCTGGAAAACCGGCGCAAGGGGGATAATTTTATCCGCCGGATCTCCTCAAAAATCGCCAATGGCGTGCGCAATAAAATAACGCACGAGACCGTGAGCGATTCGGCGTGCGGCTACCGCGTCTTCAAGCGCGAATGCGCAGCCAACCTGAAGTTTTTCAAGGGCATGCACCGGTTCCTGCCCACATTGTTCAAGATCGAGGGTTATTCCGTCGCAGAAATTCCGGTGAGCCATCATACGCGTTTCACCGGCACCAGCAATTATGGCGTCTGGAACCGGCTCTTCGCCTCGTCGTACGATCTCTTTGCGGTGCGTTGGATGCAAAAACGAATGTTCCGGTATCAGGTCAAGGACCGGGTCAATTTTGATTAACCGCATCAGCGCGGAAAGCGTTTTCAGCGGCTGAGATACGCCGTCTCAAATCACTCAAAAGTAAGGCGCCCACCACGGCATCTTAATACTTTCTTAACGTCCGCGTCCCCCCTCTTAACTACCGGCCGGGCCGAAGTGCGCATAGATTGTTGTCGATGAATGAATGGGCCGGTCGGGTAATGCTGCCGAAACCGTTCATCGTCCAAAAACGAAACATATGATCGATTTAATTTATATCGTCGTGCTGGCGGTGTTTTTCTTGGCGGGCGGAATTTACGCCCGCTGGTGCGAAAAACTCTGATCACCCTGCCGTTCACCTTGAATTTATGGAGACCATTATTGTCGGCATCATTTCCCTCGCACTGTTCGTGTATCTGTTCATTGCGATGGTGTACCCTGAAAAATTTTAATTACTGCAAACCATGAACTCTTCCGGCTGGTTACAACTCGCCCTTTACGTCGCGGCCCTCACGCTCATCACCAAACCGATGGGTCTTTATCTCATGCAGGTGCTTGACGCAAAAGGCAAGACCTGGCTCGACCCGTTGGTACGCCCGGTCGAACGCATCTCCTACCGGCTCATGGGCGTCCATGCCGGGCAG
>JBEKMT010000001.1:0-64615 GCA_050008355.1 Verrucomicrobiota bacterium | reverse complement strand
CACGATGTCCGCGCCTTCCTGGATGTCCAAGGCTACTTCGCGCAGTGCCTCGTTCGCATTTGCCGCATCCATCTGGTAACTGCGCCGGTCGCCAAATTTCGGCGCCGATTCGGCGGCTTCACGGAACGGGCCGTAAAAGGCCGATGCAAATTTTGCCGCATAAGACATGATCGGTGTGTCGGCAAACCCATTTTTATCCAGGGTTTGGCGGATTGCCCGGACCCGGCCATCCATCATGTCGCTGGGGGCCACGATGTCTGCGCCCGCTTCCGCATGGCTTAACGCGGTTTGCGCGAGGATTTTTAGCGTGGGGTCGTTCAAGATTTTTCCATGCGAAACGATGCCGCAGTGGCCATGCTCCATGTATTCGCACAGACAGACATCCGTAATGACGAGGAGCGAAGGCAGTTCCTTTTTCAACAGACGCACCGTTTGTTGCACGATGCCATTCCTGGCGAACGCGCCACTTGCCTTGTCATCCTTTTTGGCCGGGATGCCGAACAGCAACACTGCCGGGACCCCCAGTTCGTGGCTCTGTTCGGCTTCGCGCAGTATTTCGTCGGGCGATAGTTGGAACACGCCGGGCATGGCTTTAATTTCGCGGCGAAGCTTTTTGCCGGCGCGGGCGAAGAGAGGCAACACCAGTTGCTCGACGCTCAGGCGCGTTTCACAAACCAGTTTCCTCAGCGCGGCTGATTGCCGCAGCCGCCGCGGGCGATGATTGGGAAATTGTCCAGCGTACACATGCATCAACTCATTCTAGTTTTAAAGCCGCAAGTGCAAAGCCGAAAGTGGTCCTGGATTTTTCAGGGCTGTTAAACTGCCCTGGCAGTCCATTCTTAAGCAAAACGTCATAGGTCGACAGTGTCGCTACGGAACTTCGGGCGGTCACGCCAACCAGCTTCAGCCCGGTGAGAATCCTGATTGTCGTGAGTTTTACAAAGTTTTCCTGATTCTTGGGAATTTATTCCTCGCAAAGCCTGCCATGGAATTGTTCAAATTGCTCACATTTTATGGTGGCGGCCCCCTGCGGGCTGCCGACCGGCCGTTTTCATTCCGACTTTGCAATTCTCAGAATTGGATTACATTCCGGCCATGCGGCAGATCCTGGTGAGCATGTTTTTGGCGGTTATTTTTCTGGCGGGAATCTGGCTTGGCATCAAGTTGACGCACTGGGGGAAAGGCGGCGGTTTACACGAGGAAGATACCGTGGCGGTCGTGCAACAAATTCAGACACTTTCCGAGCTGGTTACGGTGAAATATGTCGTGGAAAAAGTCGAGGTCCTCGAGGATGAGAAATGGTACGGCGAAAGCCGTGTGTTGCTCCTGGCCCACGGCATCGTGAAAGCGGGCATCGACTTGAAAAAGCTTTCGCCTGCCGATGTGAAAATTTCCGGCAGGAAAATTACCGTTCATCTTCCCGACGCCCAGATCACTGATGCTTATCTGGATGACCGGCAGACGCGCGTGATTGACCACACCACCGGCTTGTTGCGCGAGTTCGACAAAGACCTGGAACAGACTGCTCGCGAAACCGCAGTGGTTGATCTTCGTTTCGCGGCCCGTCAGAACGGCATTATCAACGATGCGAACGAGCGCGCTCGATTGGAGTTGGCCGTTTTTTTGCACCAGGCCGGTTACGACCAGATCGAATTCAACGGACAACCCCTTTTGACTCCGGAAAATCCAAACAAGGTTATTACGCCCTGAGTTTGGACGAGCGTTTGACTCCGGTCGGGAGCCAAATTTGGCTGCTACCGGCGGAGATTTGGATCTTTCTTAAATCCGTTGAATTTGAACCGGTTGAATTTCAGTGACCACTCTGCCCAAATTCTGGCCAGTGTGTCTCATTTTGACCGACACTCGTTTCTCACTTAGAAACGTCACTGATATCCGTTTTCGTAGTGTGTGGATTTTCTTCATGCGAGAAGGAAATCCAGTGGCCGCGATTTGAAATCTTGCGTGCCGCTGTTTCGCCGCCGTGGCTTCGATGGCCACGGTAGCGCTACCTTGAATTTTATATTTTCTGGCCACGAAAACGTGGAAGCAACTCGTGCGCCAGAAAGTTTTTGCCCCAACCACCCTCAATTATCTCCCAATTATCGTTTTCCAAGACGGGTCAACAGTTTGCCGTGGATGCCGCCAAACCCGCCATTGCTGAAAACAACAATGACATCGCCCCCTTGAACATTTTTGGCGACGTGGGCGACAATTGCATCCGCGTCCGGCAAATAGGCGGCCGGTTTGCCGCTGGTCGCGAGCTGCTGCATCAGCTTTTCCGGATCAAGCCGTTCCTCGGGCGCGAGCAATTCCAACCGGGCAACCTGGGCCACCACCACGGAATTCGCATCCGCAAAGGAGGACGCCAGCTCGTCCTGAAACACGTTGCGACGGGTGGTGTTCGTGCGCGGTTCAAAAACGGCACAGATTTTTTCCCGCGGATATTTGATGCGCAATGCGCGCAACGTCTCGCGGATGGCGGTGGGATGGTGGCCGAAATCGTCGATCACCGTCACGCCGCCCGCAATGCCTTTGATTTCCATCCGTCGCTTGATGCCTTTGAAAGTATCGAAGGCGCTTTGAATTTGCTTGTTGGACAAACCACAGTGTTTCGCGACGCCGATGACGGCCAGCGCATTGCGGACATTCAATTCGCCGACCAGGTTCAAATGAAATTTGAAGCTGGGAATCTCAAATTCCGTCGCCGTCGGCCCAAAACGCAGGTTGAAAGCCTGCACGGCATTGTTTTCACCCAGGCCGAATTTTTTTACCGGGCAATGTGTAACGTTCAACAAGGAGTCGAGGTTCTGGTCATCCCCATTGCCAAGTAACAAGCCGTTGCGTGGCACCAACCGGATGAAATGGCTGAACGTCTTTTTGATGGCCGCCAGATTTTCGAAAATGTCCGCGTGGTCGAATTCCAGGTTGTTGATGATCGCGACTTCGGGTTGATAATGGACAAACTTGCTGCGTTTATCAAAAAACGCGGTGTCGTATTCGTCACCCTCGATGATAAACCATTCGCTGTCGGTAAACCTTGCCCCCTGCGAAAAATTGTTTGGGATGCCGCCGATGAGATAACTGGGATTGAAGCCGTTGTGCTCGAATACCCACGCCAGGAGCGAGGTGGTGGTGGTTTTGCCGTGGGTGCCGCTGACGACGAGGGAGCGTTTACCGCGAATAAAGAACTCGCGGAGCAATTCCGGCAGCGAACCATATCGCAACTTGTGATCAAGCACATACTCGGCTTCCGGGTTGCCGCGCGAAATGGCGTTGCCGATGACGACGAGGTCAGGCCTATACGCCAGGTTTCGCTCGTCATAGCCGTTCATTACGGTGATTTTTTTTGCGGCAAGGAACGATGCCATTGGCTCATAGATGTTCTGGTCTGAGCCGGTAACCCGGAAGCCCTTGTCGAGCATCGCGGCGGCGGCGGCGGCCATCGCCGTACCGCCGATGCCGGTAAAGTGAACCGATTTTATTTCGCTTGAAAACATGGGTTGAGAGGGATGCGCGTTTTAAATTAAGGCTTTGCCGTTCTGACGGTTTCTGAACGAATCATGGCCGGTCTATGGTCTCTTGTTTGTTGAACACGATGGAAATTTTAGCGGCCGGAGCGCCATGGCACAAAGCTTTTCCAATTCTGCCCCGTAGGCCTCTAGCTGCATCACTATTTCCGTGGATTGCCTTGTCTCGCAAATCTGCTAAAAGACTTTGGAACTATTGATGAACTCAACCTCGACATCATTCATTTTTGTGCATGTTCAAATGAGATTCATCTCACGCTGGGCGGCCCTGTTTCTTGCCGCGTGCGTTTTAAACCGGAGTGGCGGCGAAATTTCTCCCAACAGCTCCGCCACCCTTGACGCCGGTCGCGATGTGACTTCGAAATCCGGTTTTCTGATGGATACGAACCGTGCATTTCCAATATTGTTCATCGTCGGCGATTCCACTGTGCACAACCCCGGGCACGGGGAAAAGGGCTGGGGTGACGTGATCGGAAAATATTTCGACGCCCGAAAAATGCGCGTGGAAAACCACGCCCTGGGCGGGCGCAGCAGTCGCACATTTCAAACGCAAGGTTATTGGGACATGGTCCTCGCTGCGGCCAGGCCCGGGGATTTTGTGATCGTGCAGCTGGGCCATAATGATGGCGGGCCGCTGGATGACACAAACCGTGCCCGCGGAACGATCCGCGGGATCGGCGACGAAGAGAAGGAGATTTACAATCCCATTATGCAAAAAAAGGAGGTGGTCCACACTTACGGCTGGTACCTGCGCAAATACATCGCCGACGCCCGTGCCAGGAGTATGACCCCGATCATTTGTTCGCCCGTCCCGCATGTGCCGAAAATGGAGGTCAAAGCCGGTGACGTCGAAAATTGGGATTACGTACGATTTGCCGGACAGGTGGCGACAAATGAGAATGTACTGTTCATTGATTTGAACCGGATCACCATCAGCCACTACGCCGGTTTGACGCCGGCCGAAATCAAGGCGAAATATTTTACCAAAGCCGACAACACGCATTCTAGTCCGGCGGGCGCTGAACTGAACGCGCGATCGGTCATTGAAGCTTTGCGCGCGCTGAATTGTCCGCTGAAGGATTTTCTTCGGCCGGAACCGGCATCCAAATAACTCGCTTGGTCGGAGCGCGCTGGCAAAACCGGATGATCAACCTTTCAGTTTGCGTTCCAGGATTTCGCCGACGACCGCTGGGTTGGCTTTGCCTTTGGAGAGCTTCATGACCTGACCTTTGAGAAAATTCAACGCCGCCACTTTGCCGCCCCTGTAATCGGCCACCGAGTTAGGATTGGCCGCAATTGCCTCGTCGCAGAATTTGTCAATGGCGCCGGTATCGCTGACCTGTGCCAGGCCTTTTTCCCGGACGATTTCGGCAGGGGATTTTCCACTATCGAACATTTCGGCAAAAACCTGCTGCGCGGCCGAACTGCTGATTGTCTTGCCTTCAACGAGGCTGACGAGTTCGAGTAGCGCGTCCGGCTTGAACTTCAAACCTGACAATGCGATTCTTGCGGGATCTCTCGGTTCCACGACCGTGGAAGTTGCCTGCTCGGACTCCGCCATTTTGGCGCGCAAATTATTGATGACCCAATTGGCAACCGTTTTCGGGTTTTTGGACTGCTTTGCAAGCGGCTCAAAATAATTGCCCAGGGCAACGTCATTTTTGAAAACCTCCGCGTCGCCCGGCGGTAATTGGTAATCGCGAATAAACCGCTGTTTGCGGACGAGCGGCAATTCCACAAACCGCGATTTCACCTCGGCCAGCCAGGCATCGGTTGGCTCGAACGGCATCAAATCCGGCTCAGGGAGGTAGCGGTAATCGTGCGCGCTTTCTTTCGTCCGCATTTCCCCGGTGACTTCGGCCAGATCGTCCCAGCGCCGGGTGGACTGCACCAGTTTTTCCCCGTTCTTCAGGGCGGCGATCTGGCGCGGGATTTCGAACTCCAGCGCACGGCGTACGCCGGAGAAGCTGTTCATGTTTTTGATCTCAATTTTTGCGCCGAGTTCTTTGGCGCCGACGCGACGCACGCTGACATTTACGTCGCAGCGCACCATGCCCTTTTCCATATCGCAATCGCTAATGCCGCCGTAGACCAAAATGTCCTTGAGGGCGTTGAGGTATTCATAAGCCTGATCGGCACTCGTCAGGTCGGGTTCCGAAACGATTTCCAGAAGCGGCACACCAGCGCGGTTGAAATCCACGCCGCTATGCCGGTCGAAATGCGTGCTCTTGCCGACGTCCTCCTCGAGATGCGCGCGGGTGATTCGGACGCGGGAAATGCCTCCATTGAATTCAAAATCCACGAAGCCGTTCGCCGTGGAAGGCTGATCATATTGGGTGAGCTGGTAATTTTTTGGCGCGTCAGGATAAAAATAATTCTTCCGGTCAAACTTCGCGTGCCGCGGAATCTGGCAGTTGAGGAGATATCCGGTTAGCACGGTAAGCCGCAACGCTTCTTCGTTCGCGACCGGTAAGACTCCCGGCATGCCCAGACAAACGGGGCAGACATTGGTGTTCGGTTCGGCGCCGTATTGGTTGGCGCAACCGCACCACATCTTGGATTTGGTTTTAAGCTGGACGTGCGTTTCCAGTCCGATGACGGCTTCGTATTCCATTGCGGGAAAATTTAATCACAAACGGGCATGGCTGGCCACGTTGAATTTGATTATGCTCAGTGGAAGCCCGAAAAAGGGTCAGGGAAATTCAAGGGACCTTAAACGCCCGCTAAAACCCGTTCTTATTTGCGTCTGGCGACCCTTTGGGGGCGTAAGAGCGCGGAGAATTTCTTCAGAAACTCAATGCGGTCGCGCTGGAATTTTGGGTCGTGGACTTCGCGGCCCATGATGAGTCGTGTCAGTTGTGGAAAGGCCATCGGAAACATGGTCAGCGACCGGATCGTCAGCATTAGCTGGCGCGGGTCAAACTCGGAGGATAACTGTCCGCGTTTCTGCCGCTGGCGGATGCGTTTCAGTCCATGCGCGACCACCGCGAGTCGCTTCTTTTCGTCAATCACCTTTCGATTGGGGTTTTGCAGCGCCTCCCATTCCAACATCCGCACCCATTCCGGATCCTGGCAGGCAGCTTCAAACCAAAACGGGACATTGTCTTCGGGATTGCCGGACAGCGTTTCTGCCCGGGCCTGGCGTTCGGAGATTTTCTTGCGCAGCACGGAGCGAAACAACGCCTCCTTGTCGCCAAAATAGTGGTACAGCATCCGTTTGTTGGTGCCCGCCCGGCGGGCGATTGCATCCACCCGCGCGCCAGCGAAGCCGTGGGCTGCAAATTCGGCCAAGGCGGCCGCGAGAATGCGGCTGGAGGTCCGTTCGGGATCGCGGGCGACAGCGGTGTTGGAGTTGTTCGGACGCACGCCAAACTAAGTAACCGAATGGTTACTTTTACGCAACCTAATTTCTAATCCTATTTCTCCGGCGGTTGGGGCGGGCGTTCGGCGGTCCGGTTCAAATCCTCGATTTCGACCCGCATTTTCTCCGCCGCTTCCTGCGACAGGCTGTGCGAAACCGAGATGTTGAATTGCTTTTTTAGGTATTCATCCAGCCGCAGCCACTGGCCTTGAAACCTCACCCTTCCCGTCCATGCGCAGACGGTGACAAATTCCTGTAGTTTTTCCAGGCGTAACAAAATGACGACGACCAGGATCAGCGCCAACGCGACGGCCACAATCAGCACCAGCGACATCAGCTGGCTCGAAAAGACGTCGTCCTCGGCTTCCTGCTGGTGCTTGCTCAAGGCGCGTTCCTGCTCCTGGCGCGCCTCAAACAACACCTGCCGCAAGTCTTCAATTTTCTTCTTGCCGCGTTCGATCAATTCCATGACCGAGGTGTTCGCCGGCGTCTGGCCATTGGCAAATGCCGTGGCCGGATCAAACACCAGTTCTTTGGTTACCAATTGCTCCAGTTCGATGATGTTGGCCTGTTGTGCCGGGTCGTTTTGCGTGAGGCGCTTCAATTCCGTGAGGTTTTCTTGCACTGAGGCCATGGCGTTGTTGTAGGGCTCAAGATATTCCGCATGGCCGGTCAGTAGATAACCGCGCTGGTTGGCTTCCGCATCCACGATGTACGACTGTGTTTGCTCGAACAAGTCGAGCACCTTGTAATTCTGCATGACCCAGTTGAACGAGTTGTTGAAGCGTCCATCCGATTTGTGGACCAACCAGGTCATCGCCACGAGCGCCACCAGCGGCAGTGCCAAACCAAGCCAAAACAGGAGTTTTTTCTTTTTTGGGGTGGGGATCATTGGCGTTTTATATAATTATGCCATGGCTTGGAGAACGGCTCTTTCCTTGTGCCACAATGTGTTCTGTTCAAAGGCGTGCGCGGCGCGGAACAATGTCTCTTCTCCAAATGGTTTGCCCAGCAACTGCAAACCGATGGGCAACTTCGGGTTTTTGGTGAATCCGCACGGAACGCTAATGCCGCAGATGCCCGCCAGATTGCACGAGATCGTGAAGATGTCGGAAAGGTACATTTGCAATGGATCGTCTGACTTCGCTCCGATCTTAAACGCGGCGGTTGGCGTGGTCGGTGTGACGATCGCATCCACGGTTTCAAACGCCTTCAAGAAGTCGTTGCGGATCAATGTGCGGACTTTCTGCGCCCGCAGATAATAAGCATCGTAATAGCCGCTACTCAACACGTAAGTCCCGAGAATAATCCGCCGCTTTACCTCTGCGCCGAAACCTTCCCCGCGCGTTTTGCTATAAAGCTCGATCGGATCCTTGCCGTCAACCCGGGCACCATAGCGGATGCCGTCGAAGCGCGCGAGGTTGGCCGAAGCTTCCGCGGTTGCTACGATATAGTAAGTGGCCACGGCGTAGTCCGTGTGCGGCAGGGAAATCTCCACGATTTCGGCGCCGAGGTCCTGAAACTTTTTGACGGCGGCGTCCACGGCCGTTTTTACTTCCGCATCGAGGCCGCCGATCATGTATTCCCTGGGCACCCCGAGTTTCAACCCTTCGATGTCACCGGTCAGGGATTTGGTGTAATCGGGTACCGGCTGCGGAATGCTGGTCGAATCGCGCAAATCCTGTCCACTCATGGCGCCAAGCAGTGTTGCCGAATCACGCACATCTTTGGTGAATGGCCCGATTTGATCCAGCGAACTCGCGAACGCCACCAAACCATAGCGCGAAATCCGGCCGTAGGTTGGTTTGAGGCCGACGCAGCCGCAAAGGGCCGCCGGTTGGCGGATCGAACCCCCGGTGTCGGTTCCTAAACTGGCGATGCATTCGTCCGCCGCGACCGCTGCGGCCGAACCACCGGAGGAGCCGCCGGGGATCCGTGTCGTATCCCAAGGATTATGTGTGACCCCGAACGCGGAGTTTTCCGTCGAACTGCCCATCGCGAACTCGTCCATGTTCAAGCGGCCAAAAATGATCGCGCCCGCCGCCTTCAATTTTTCAACCGCGGTCGCATCGTAAGGCGAACTGAATTTGCCCAAAATTTTCGACGCGCAATTCAGCGGCTGGTTTTTGACCGCCAGGACATCTTTAACGGCCACAGGTATTCCCAGGAGGGGGCGTTCGGCAAAGCCGGCGTTTTCACGGAGTAATTTGTCGGCCGCATCCGCTTGCGCGAGCGCGTCCGCCGCGTCATAACTCAAAAAAGCATGGATTCTGTCATCCACACGCCGGATTTGATCCAGGCATGATTGCATAATCTCGCGTGCCGACACTTCGCGTTTCGCCAGCCTCGCGGTCAGCTCGGAAATGGTCAGTTGATTCAGCATGAAAATATTTCAGTCCGACCCGGCACCTCGTGGCGCCGGCAACGGGTTCTCCCGGGCGGAATATGCGGTTGGGCGCGAGAAAGCAGGTTCATTCGACGATTTTTGGGACGATGAAAAGGCCATTGGCCTGGCTCGGCGCGTTGCGCAGCGCTTCCGCCTGCGGCAAAGAGGCTATGGCGGCATCGGGGCGGGAGATATTGACCAATGGGACGGCGTGCGCGGTCGGTTCGATATTGGAAACGTCAAGCTCGCGCAGTTTTTCGATGTAACCAAGAATATTGCCCAGTTGCGAGCCGAGCTTCCTTTCCTCGTCGGGGGTGAGGGCGATCCGCGCCAGTTGTGCAACGTATTTTACATCAATTTCCGCGAAAGCCATGTGGGCTAGTTTCCAGTTTCAGGAAGAACATTTCAAGTTCAACTTGCGTGGATTCCACAGGAATTCAGGTCGACAACCCGGAATGGGTGCCGGAATGAGCCTCATTCCTCGTCGAACTTGCGTTTGACGAGGGCTTCAAGCTCGGCAATGGCGTTGGACGCGTCCGCACCTTTGACATGCAGTGTCACTTTGCTTCCCGGACCGGCGGCGAGCATCATCAAACCCATAATGCTTTTGCCGTTGATTTTTTCACCATCTTTCTCGACGAAAATATCGCACGCAAACCGGTTGGCGGTTTTCACAAACATCGCTGCCGGCCGCGCGTGGATGCCTGACTTATTGGCGATGACGAGTTCCCGCGTGAGGAATTCACCGCTGGCAATGGTTTTGGCACTCATTTAACGGGGGCAAGTTAATTTGGATTTGGTATTTGCGCCAATGGAAAATTCTTATATTGCGGGCGGAGCGGGGGATTCCGCGGCTTTTTGGGCCATCTGCGCGAGCAGCCGTTGGTTCAAATCCTCGGCTGCATTATACCCGGATTTGCGCAATTTCACCTGAAAAGCAGCAACTTCGACCAATCGGCCGAGATCGCGTCCCGTCCGCACGGGAATGGTCACATGCGGAATGTCCACGCCGAGCACTTTCACGTATTCCTGCTCCAGACCCAAGCGGTCCACATCCTTGACCTCGTCCCAGTGCTTGAGCGAAACGATGAGGTCGAGGCTTTTTTCCTTGCGGATGGCCTTGACTCCGAACATTTGTGCGACGTTGATGATGCCAATGCCGCGCACCTCCATGTGGTCTCGCGTCAGCTCGGCACTCGTGCAGATCACTTCACGGTTGTCCGAGAGCACAACTTTCACCACATCGTCGGCCACCAGGCTGTAACCGCGTTCGATCAGGGCCAGCACTGCTTCGCTTTTTCCGATACCACTTTCGCCTCGGATGATCACGCCCACCCCAAGAATGTCTACCATGCTCCCGAGTTCCGTGCCGCGCGGCGCGAACAACGTCTCCACCGCGAGGGTGGCCAGATTAATGAACTTCATGGTCACGAGCGGTGTCTGAAAAATTGGTACCGACGCCTGCTCCGCCGCCGTGAGGAATTCCTTATCCGGTTTCAACCCGCGGCTGAACACCACGCATGGGATTTTATATGCAAAGAGATATGCATAACGCGCCTCGCGCTCCTCGGTGCGCAACTCGCGCAAATAGTAAACTTCCGCGTGTCCCATCACCTGCACACGTTTGTAGGCGAAGTAACGAGTGAAACCGCTCAACGCCAGACCGGGTCGGTTCACCGTCGGTTCGCGGATGATGCGTTTTAATTTATCCTCCCCCGCAATCAACTTCATCTGCAACGACGCGGCGTGTTCTTTGAATAATTGTTCGACCGTGACGGATGGACGTTCCATAAATTTCGTTCAATGGTTGAATCGTGAAGCCTTGCCCGGCATCCCGTGGGAAAGGATGTCTGGCAGCGCCTCAGCGAGCCCAGCATCTGCACTTTGCTTTCACAAATTAAACTCCGGCCCTAGATAAATCTCGCGCGCCTTCGGGTCGTTCGCCAGAAACTCTGCGCTGCCCGCCACCAATACCTGACCTTTGTGGATTATGTAGCCGCGATCAATCAATTTCAACGTCTCGCGCACGTTGTGATCCGTGATCAATATGCCCAGGCCGCGTTCCTTCAGCCGACGAACGATTTTTTGAACCTCATAGACGGCGATCGGGTCAATGCCGCTGAACGGTTCGTCGAGCAGGAGCAATTTGGGGCTGGTGACCAGCGCACGGGTGATTTCCAGGCGCCGTTTTTCGCCGCCGCTCAATTGGTAGGCCTTGCTCTTGCGGATGGGAGTCAGGTCCAGCTCTTCCAGCAGGTACTTGAGCCGCACCTCTCGCTCGCTGCGCGATAATTTGCACGTCTCTAAAATCGCGAGAATATTTTCCTCCACACTCAACTTGCGGAACACTGACGGTTCCTGCGTCAGGTAACCGATGCCCAGCCGCGCGCGTTGGTGCATCGGCAGGTTGGTGATTTCTTGGGATTGAAACGTGACGGATCCTTCATCCGGTTTTACCACCCCGACCACCATGTTGAAGGTTGTCGTTTTGCCCGCGCCATTCGGCCCGAGCAAACCGACGATTTCTCCTGCGCTGACATCCACGGAAACGCCATTGACCACGCGCCGGCTGCGGTACTCCTTCGCCAGTTTTTCCGTCGCGAGCAGCGGCCCATTTACTGTTGCCTCAATGCGCATTGAACAAGTTGAGCGGCGATGAATTCGTTCCATTGCCCGTACCGGAAGGGACCAGGAAATGCATCACCGTATTCACGCCTGAAAATTGCCCGCTCACGAGGTCGTACACCAGGGGTTCGCCCGTCGTCGTGCCTTTGGAATTTTGCACCTCGGCGGGGCTGTTGGTGGAGCCGTGAAACGTAATCGTATTGTTGGTCACCGCGTTTACGACGCTGTAGGCGTATACCGCCCTGTCACACGTGACATGATTCGTGTCACCCTTATTAATGAAATTGATCACGACATTGGTTTCCGCCACGGCATTCGTGGGCTGGTTGTTCGTCGACCCTTCCGGGGGCAAATCAATCGTCAGCCGTTCACATGTCAATCTACCCTGAAAATTGGTGACCACGACATGATCGAAATAAATCACCACCCGTTTACTCCCATCATAAATGAAATGCCCCGAGGTCAACCCGATTTCCTGTTGCGCCGGTTTTTGCTCCGGGGGCTTTCCGGCCGCGGCATTCGTTGCATTCGTCTGCCCCCAGGCAGCAGTCGCGCCAATCGCGGCCAATAATAGAATCAAAAACCTTTTCATGGGGCGATCAATTTGAAAAACCCTGTTTTTATCACGGTATGCACATTGTTGGAGATGGTGAGCGAGTAGTCACTTTGCCGCCACAAAAATCCGTCTCCTGTGGTGTCCATGTTGCCGTCGCCGCTTTGCAATTCCAGGTGCCCCGGCGAGCTGGCGATTCCGTCCAACACCATGTAGGTGCATTGCGGCGCCTGGAGGATCGATTGCGTTTTGCCGCTTATATAAAATGTCTTGATCTTCAAATCCGTGATGTCCAAGGCGCCGCCAGGCAAAGGCGAGGCGGATGCACCCGACAATCTCATGTGGACCAGTTGTTCATTGGGCGGCTCAAAGAATTGATCCGAGGTGAATTCTCCCGAACTGAAACCCTTCACCGGAACAAGCATCGTCGTCTGCGCAAACTCACCGGGCACAGTGGTAAAGAAGATTAACCAAAATGCGGCGATGAATCTTCGGTGCCTTGAAACCACGCTTAATAATATGAACCCAAGGTTGCTCCCGCTGCTTTTCATTCGGAGTATTTTTTCTGAAATTGCACCCACTTGCCCTGGGTTTTCAAAATCAATTCCACCGTTTCACGCACCGCCCCTCGTCCGCCGGCATTGCCGGTGACGTAGTGCGCTGCCGCCTTGGCCTCGGTTACGCCGTCGCCGACGACGACCGCGAAGCCGGCTCGTGTCAGCGGCCCCAGGTCAATGATGTCGTCCCCGACAAAACACGTGTCTGCCCAGGTCAGCTTTTCCTGCACCAGCAATTGCTCCACGGCTGCGGTTTTACTGGTGCCATCCCCCTGCTGCACAAGAAAATCAATTTTCAATTCATCCGCGCGCAGTTTGGTCGCCACCGAGGGACGGGCGGAAACCCAACCGACCTTCAATCCGGCCCGGCGGGCCAGGACCAGGCCAAGTCCATCGCGGATGTTGAAGCGTTTGATCTCCTGCGCGCCGCCGATGTACACGGATCCGTCCGTCAGCACGCCGTCCACGTCGCAGAGAAAGAGTTTGATGCGCGCCAGCCTTTTTTTTAGCGCAATGGAAACGGGTTTTGGCATGTCAGCGGGCGTTGAAAATTTTGAGTAGACCTTTAAGGTTGGCACCCATTTCACCCAGTGGAATCATATTGGGCCCGTCACTCAGGGCCTTGTCCGGATCCGGATGGGTTTCAATGAACAGGCCGTTCGCACCCACCGCCAAAGCCGCCCGCGCCAGCACCGGAGCAAACTCCCGTTGCCCGGCTGACTTGTCGCCGCCGCCGCCGGGAAGCTGGACCGAATGCGTGGCGTCAAAGACCACCGGAAAACCGAAAGATTTCATAATCGGAATCGAACGCATGTCGGCGACGAGGTTGTTGTAGCCGAAAGTGGTGCCGCGTTCCGTCAGGAGAATTTTTTTCCCGCCCGCGATTCTTGCCTTTTCCGCAACCCGCCCCATCTCGGTCGGGGACAGGAACTGACCCTTTTTCAGGTTCACAATTTTTCCGGTGGCCACGGCCGCTTCGATCAAATCGGTCTGGCGGCAAAGAAAGGCGGGGATTTGCAGAACATCCACTACTTCGCCCGCGGCGGCGGCCTGCGCCTCGTTGTGGATGTCGGTCAAAACGGGCACTCCGAATTCCTCGCGGATCCTGGCCAGTGTCTTCAGCCCGGCCTCCACGCCCGGCCCGCGAAAGGCTTTGCCGGAGGTGCGATTGGCTTTATCAAAACTGGCTTTGAAAACGTAGAAAATGCCCAGTTGCCGGCAGGTTTTGACGAGGGACGCGGCGACCCGCCGGCAAAGTTTTTCATTCTCAATTACACATGGCCCGGCGAACAAAAACAGCTGGCGTGGCGAATTGAGTCTTTTCCAAATGGTGGCGGAATCAAGCACGCGGAAGTTTTAACGACTGGCGCGCCACGCGCAAATCAAATCACCGTGCCGTCCGGAATCACGGCGTCTTTTGGGATGATGACGATACCATCGCGGATGTAGTACCGCTCGTGGTCGAGGTTCTCGGCCTTGCCAGCAGGGGTGATGTTCACATTATGGCCGATGCGCGCGTTTTTATCGATGATCGCGTTCTCGATCTTGCAATTCTCGCCGATCCCGAGGCGCGGCCGGCCTTCGCGTTGATTGCGTTCGACCGACTCCTGCGATTCGTAATAGTCACTGCCGATCACGATCACCCGGTTCAACTGCGTGCCGGCCCCGACGAGCGTACGCAGGCCGATGATGGTGCGGTTGATGATCGCGTGGTTGATGATGCAGCCGTCGGAAATGACCGCATGGTCAATCTGCGCACCGTTGATTTTCGAACCGGGCAGGTAGCGCGGCCGCGAAAAGATCGGCGCGCTCATGTCAAAGAAATTGAAACGCGGCAGTTCGGAAACGAGGTCGAGATTGGCCTCGAAAAACGAGCGGATCGTGCCGATGTCCTCCCAATAGCCTTGGTAAACATAAGAGAAAACACGGCGCGATTTGATGGCGTGGGGGATGATGTGCTTGCCGAAATCAGAAAGCGGGTTGTCCAGCAGTTCGCAGATGACGTCTCGGTTGAAAACATATATGCCCATCGAGGCGAGAAATGCGTCGCCATTGATCTTGATGCCGAGTTGCAGGCGCATTTCCTCGGACAATTTCAACGGATCCAGCAATGCTGCATCCTTGGGTTTTTCCACGAAATTTCGAATGCGCCGGTCGGGGTCCATTTGCATGATGCCGAGCGCATGGCATTCCGCCCGGGTGACCGGGATGGTGGCGACGGTGATCTCAGCACCGGTTTCAACATGTTGTTCCACCATTTCGCGGAAATCCATCCGGTACAGTTGGTCACCGCTCAAAATCACCAGATAATCGAAATCGTGATCCAGGAAGTGCATCAGGTTTTTCCGCACGGCGTCCGCCGTTCCCTCATACCACGATGTATTGGTGAAGGTTTGCTGGGCGGCGAGGATTTCCACAAAGCCGCTGGAAAAATGGTCAAACTTGTAGGTGCGTGAAATGTGCCCGTGCAGCGAGGCGGAATTGAACTGCGTCAGAATGTAAATCCGGCGGAAACCGGAGTTGATGCAATTCGAGATCGGGATGTCTACCAGCCGGTATTTGCCCGCCAGCGGCACGGCCGGTTTCGCGCGGTCCTTGGTGAGCGGAAAAAGGCGTGTTCCCTGGCCGCCGCCCATGATGACGCTGAGCACTTTGCTGGTGTTTGCCGATTGTCTGCCGGTGTGTGACATATAATGGCCTTCGTTAGATGTTTGCCAAAGATTTAAGCGGACTGCAATGGCAAAGCAAGCGGCAGTTGCACTTTTGTTCTATATTCAATGTGTTATTGCGCCACCGGCTTTTCCGGCACGATGAAGGCCGCAAACTCGGCGAGGTGATGAGGCGGAATTCTGGCCTTGAACCGGGCGCTCCTCCCGGTGTAGCGGCGTTCGATGACTTGACCCAATTTATGCAGACGTGCGATCACGGCCGCGTTTTCGTGCGGAATTTTCAGTTCCAGAAATTCGCGCACGGGCCGAAGTTGCGTGCCCAATTCCGCGAGCAGGGCCGGTGCGCCCTCGCCGGTCTTGGCGGAAATGGCTACCGCGTTGGAAAACTTTTCGCGCAAGCGGATTAGGGCGCCTCCGCCGCCGTTAAGTTGGTCCACTTTGTTGAGGACCATGATGGTGGATTTTTCCGCCGCGCCGATTTCCGCCAGCACGGCGTTCACCGCCGCAATCTGCTCCTCGGCCTGCGGGTGGCTGATGTCCACGACGTGCAGCAGTAAATCGGCTTGCACGACTTCCTCCAGTGTCGCCTTGAACGCCTCGACGAGGCCGTGCGGCAGCTTTTTGATGAAACCGACAGTGTCCGTCAATAGCACATTTTGGTTTG
This sequence comes from Verrucomicrobiota bacterium, assembly GCA_050008355.1. Classification (GTDB taxonomy): domain Bacteria; phylum Verrucomicrobiota; class Verrucomicrobiia; order Limisphaerales; family UBA11358; genus UBA11358. Next base: position 48,273 of record JBEKMT010000001.1, on the reverse strand, counting down.
TCGGCAATTTCAAACGGCGCGTGGTTGGGTCAAGTGTGGCGAACAAGATATCTTTCGCCAGGACGTCCGCGCCGGTGAGCAGATTGAGCAATGTGGATTTACCGGCATTGGTGTAACCGACGATCGACGCAAGCGGCCATTGGCTGCGTTGACGCCCGGCGCGCTGGGTCTCGCGCTGGCGGCGCACGGCGTCGAGGTCGCGTTCGATGCGGTCGATGCGTTCCGAAACCTTCCGGCGGTCGGCCTCGAGCTGGGATTCGCCCTCGCCCCCGCGCATCCCGATGCCGCCCGATTGACGCGACAAGTGGCCCCAGAACCGAGTCAGACGCGGGAGTAAATGTTGCAACTGGGCCAGCTCGATCTGCAACTTGCCCTCACGGGTGCGGGCGCGCTGCGCAAAAATATCCAGGATCAGCGCCGTGCGATCCAGGATTTTGCAGTTGAAGATTTTTTCAAGGTTGCGGCTTTGAGCGGGCGAGAGTTCATCGTCAAAAATCACTGTGTCCACGACATTGGCCTTGCACCATTGCGAAAATTCCTCCGCCTTCCCTTTGCCGATGAAAGTCGCGGGATTCAAAGATTCCATTTTTTGAATGCCCTCGCCGGCCACTTCCGCGCCGGCGGTTTGCGAAAGCTCCGCCAGTTCCGCGAGCGATTCGCGAATGTCCGCCGTCCCCTGTGATTTGAGCTCCACGCCGACGAGGAAAACCTTTTCCAGTCGCGTTCTTTCGATTTTGACCAGTGCTTTCAAACTTGTGCGGCGGGAAACATAGCACAAACCGTGGATTCCGCGATTTGAAAATGGGGCACCTCAAAATTCGCGGAACCTCGCCAGAAAACAACCGCGCGTCAGTCTCTGTCTTCAAGACGTTTTGTATCAATTTGAAAGAACGCCTTTACATTTCGCTGGTTCCTCGCTTTGCTTTCCAACCATGAAAAAATTTGCGATGACCGCATTGATTCTTTCCGCCCTGTGCGCACTGGCATTTTCCTCCCCCGCACCACCGCTCCCGTCAATCTCGCTAAAGCCGGTCTTTGAAAAATTAACGGATGAACGTCCGGTCTGGATGAGCGAAGCCCCGGATGGCTCGGGACGATGCTTCATCGTTTACCAAAAAGGCAAAATCCTCGTCTTGAAAAAGGGCTCCGACGGCGGCGATGCGAAGGTTTTCCTGGACATTGAAGACCGCCAGCCGAATTTCGACAATGAAGACGGTTTGCTGAGCATCGCCTTTCATCCAGGCTTCCTGACGAACGGTTTGTTCTACGTCTATTATAACCGGAAGAATCCCGTCGACCAGAATTCGCAGCCGCAGAATTATCCTTTTCGCAGTATCATCAGCGAATTCAAAGTTTCAGCCGAGGATCCCGACAAGGCTGACATGGGTTCCGAGCGCATCGTGCTCCAGGTCCAACAACCCTTTTCCAATCACAAGGGCGGCGAACTGCTGTTCGGTCCCGATGGGTACCTCTATCTTGGCCTCGGCGATGGCGGCGCGGGTGATGATCCCTTCGGCAGCGGACAGAACACCGCGACATTGCTGGCGAAAATGTTGCGCATTGACGTGAATTCCCGCGCAACGTGGGGCGAAGGCCGTCACAAACATGAGTTGGGATACGGCTTTCCATCAGACAACCCGTTTATCAAAGAACCGGCTATGGACGGCTTCGGCGCGCACAAGGAAATCTTTGCCTACGGCTTGCGCAATCCGTGGCGTTATAGTTTTGATCGTGCCACGGGAGACTTGTGGGTCGGGGACGTCGGCCAGGATTTATGGGAGGAAGTTGATCTCGTGACTAATGGCGGTAACTACGGGTGGAGCATCCGCGAAGGTGCGCACCATTTTAAGCCCGGACCCGTTGGCGCGCAGTATATTGATCCCGTAATGGAATATCCGCACCGTCCCGAACTCCTTGCGGAATCGCTTTTTCCTGATCACACGATCGGCTTGTGTATCATCGGCGGCTATGTATATCGCGGCAAACAGTTTCCGGCACTGGAGGGCGTCTACCTCTATGGCGATTACAGCTTGGGTACGATCTGGGGATTTCGTTATGACCGCGTTGCGCAAAAGGTCAGCGTGCAGGGCAAATTATTGCAACAGACCGACAACATCGACAGTTTTGCCGAAGACAACGACGGTGAATTGTATGCCCTGATGCAGGATGGTAAAATTCTTCAAATCACCGTTCCCTGAGCTGTCCGGAATTCATTGCAAAATCTTGGCTTTGGCACTGGCGCTCTGGTAGGCTCCATTTCCATGAATTTTTTGGGCAAATCCTGGGTTGTTGACTGGTTCGGCGGATTAGGCCGGATCACGCTCTTGACGCGCGATGCAATTGCTTCATGCCTCACTTTCAAGGTCGCCTGGCGCGATTTGCTCTACCAGATTTATTTCATCGGCATCAAGTCGCAATCGGTTGTGCTGGTGACGGGTGCCTTCACAGGAATGGTCCTGGCGGCCCAAACTTATTTCCAGTTCCATAAAGTCAAAATGGATACAGCGACGCTTGCCGTCGTGAGCGTTTCGATGTGCAGCGAATTGGGGCCGGTCTTGACGGCATTGATGGTGGCGGGCCGTGTTGGTGCCGCCATCGCGGCGGAACTGGGTACCATGCGCGTGACGGAGCAGATTGACGCGCTCCGGACCTTGGCCACGCATCCGGTCGATTATCTGGTTGTGCCACGTTTGATTGCCGCCAATATTGCGTTGCCCCTGCTGACGGTGGAATCAATGTGCATCGGCATCGGCGCAAGCTATTTTGTTGGCGTTTATCTCCTCGGAATCGAGCCGACTTATGCATGGTGGAACATGCTCAAATACTCACATGACTCGGATGTGATGATCGGCCTGGCCAAATCCGTCGTTTACGGCGGCATTATCGCCCTCATCGGCTGTTACAAGGGGCTTTCGTGCAAAGTCGGCGCTGAAGGCGTCGGACGTGCAACCACCGAGGCCGTGGTTTATGCCTCCATCACGATCCTGATCACAAACTTTTTCCTGACCATGGTCCTGGAACAGCTGTGTGTCATCCTTGACTTATGATCGAGGTGCGCGGATTGAAAAAGAGTTTCGGCGCACAGGCGATTCTGGATGACGTCAGTTTCCAAATCGAGAACGGTGAATCTGTTGTCATCATTGGGCGCAGCGGCGGCGGCAAAAGTGTCTTGCTCAAGCACATCATCGGCCTGTTGCAACCGGATTCCGGCTCGGTTTCGATTGACGGGGAAAACATCGTCGGAATGGACGAACGTCAATTGCTGCGCGTTCGCCGGAAGTTCGGCATGGTATTTCAGGGCGCGGCGTTGTTCGATTCCATGACCGTCGCGGAAAATGTGGCATTCGGATTGAGACGGCACGAACATTTTACCGAGGCGGAGGTCGCCCAACGAGTGGCGAAAACCCTTGAGCTCGTGGATTTACCGGGAACGGAACGAAAGAATCCAGCGGAGCTTTCCGGGGGTATGCGCAAGCGCGTCGGTCTGGCGCGGGCCATCATTTACGAACCGCAGATTGTGCTTTACGATGAGCCGACGACCGGGCTCGATCCGATCGTCTCTGACAGCATTGATAAATTAATCATGCGCGTGCGCGACCACTTGAAGGTGACCAGTGTGGTCGTGACCCACGATATGCGCAGCGCCCGGCGCGTGGGTAACCACGTGCTCATGTTGCACGACAGAAAAATCTATGCGAACTGTACGCCCGAATCGTTGTTTGCTTCAGCTGATCCCATCGTGCGGCAGTTTATTGACGGGGTGGCGGATCCTCAGGAATTTCAACTCGAATCATTCTAACTCATGCAAAAATCGCGATTGGAAATCAAAGTCGGGCTGTTCGTCTTTTTGGGACTGGCGCTATTGGCGGTGTTGCTGATCCAATTCAGCAAAGGCACGAGCCTTTTCCGCGGCACTTATGAACTGCATCTGCACGCGGCCAATGTTGGCGGTATCAAGCCGCGCGCGGCGGTGTTACTTGCCGGTGTGCAGGTCGGCACGGTCACGGACATCCAACTCGCCGCTGACGGCAAAAGCGTTACGATGATCTTGAAAATCTACAAGGATTACCCGATCTATCATGACGCGCATTTTGTGATCGAGCAGTCCGGGTTTTTGGGTGACCAATACGTCTCGGTCAATCCGACTGACAACGAACTGCCGTTGCTGACCAACAATGCCGAGGTGCCCTGCGATGCGCCGTTCAACCTCCAGGAAGTCGCCCGTTCGGCGTCCGGCTTCATCCAGCAAATTGACGGCACGGCGAAAAAGCTGGATGCATCCGTTACGGATTTACGCGCGCAGGTCTTGAATGCCCAGACGCTTTCCAGTTTCGGTGTGGCCATGACGAATATGCGGGCGGTTACAGAGCAGGCGCTGGAGGCTGTGCACGGGATCCAGACCATTGTCGCGACCAACGGTCCGCAAATCGACACAGCCTTTAGCAACTTTGTTTATTTCTCGACGGAACTGACACAGCTCGCCAACTCGGCCCAAACCATCTTGACGACCAACGGCCAGAATCTCAACGCTGCCACCAAGAACATTCAGGAGATTTCCGTAAATCTCAAACAGATGTCCGCCGACCTTCAAGCCGGCAAGGGACTGGCAGGAACCGTATTGCAAAATGAAGAACTGGCGACGAATGTCCAGATTATCGCCGCCAATCTGGCCATCACCAGCAGTAACTTGAATCGTCACGGATTATGGGGCATTTTGTGGTCGCATAAGGCACCGGCAACCAACACCGACAGTAGCACGCACCCATGAATCCACTTTGGCCCATACGTGTATTATTCCTCGGCCTGTGCATTGCGGGCGGTTACGCCATCAGCCAGGTGCGACCTGAGTTTATCAGCCAGCAGCACGGTGAAATTACCGGCATGATGGTCGGTTTTGGCTTTGGTGGCCTGCTTATCGCCATCGACGAAATGTTGAAGGGCTTTTCGCTGCGCGCATTTTCCGCAACCACCTTCGGCCTGCTGCTCGGCACGGCGGTGGCCTCTTTAGTCGACCATTCCGGACTGTTTGAGAACACCGAGGAAAAAGTTCGCTGGCTCATCCGCCTGTGCCTGTTCCTGGGCTTCGGCTACATCGGCATCGTGCTCGCCATGCGCAGCAACAAGGAGGATTTTTCACTCATCATTCCTTACGTCCGTTTTTCGCCGCAAAACAAACCAGATAATTTGCTGCTGCTTGATACCAGCGTCATCATTGATGGACGCATCGCTGATTTAATCGAATCCCGGATTGTCGAGGGGCTGGTGGTCGTGCCGCGCTTCGTCCTGATTGAATTGCAGCAGATTGCCGATTCGCCCGATGAAATCAAGCGCGCCCGCGGCCGGCGAGGGTTTGAAATGCTCAACCGGCTCCAGCATAACCCGAAGCTGGAAGTCCGCATCCATGATGGCGATTTTCCCGAGGAAAAGGGCGTGGACTCCAAACTTGTTCGCCTGGCGCGCAATCTGAATGCGAAGCTATTCACCAACGACTATAATCTCGCCAAAATTGCCGGCCTGCAGAGTGTCGCCTGTGTGAATCTCAACGAGGTTGCCCACTGCATGAAAGTCGAGATGATCCCCGGCGAAATCGTGCAGTTGAAAATTGTCCGGGAAGGCCGCGAAAAAGGGCAGGGTATCGGCTACATGCCCGACGGTACAATGGTGGTGGTTAACAACGCCCAGGCACTCGTTGGCAAGAGCGCGGAAGTGCAGATTCAAAGCACCGTTCAAACCGGCGCTGGCGTCCTGGTTTTTGGCCAGGTCCAAACCGAAGGTGCCAAATGAAATCCGTCGCCATCTTCAAGACTTTTAACCAGGCCGACGCGCAACTAGTGCGTTCGCGCCTTGAGGCCGCGAATTTTCATCCCTTCCTCGCCAACGAAAACTCCGCCGCCTGGCTGGGCGGCATGTCAAATGCCACCACCCTGCGCATTGAAGTGCCGGAAGACGGAGTCGCCGATGCTGCGGAATTTCTCGCCGCGCCGGTGCGTTGAGTCCCACCGTGTTTTAATCAGACTCAGAACTGGTCTTCCTTCTCCTTGAACAGCACATTGAAGGTCGTGAAGGAACCATAGCTCTTGGTAATGTACTGCTGCATCTCCACTTTTTCGCCGTCGGACAATTTCTCGTGCGCGTTGATTTTCTGTTCCAGCACCCGCAAGTTGTTTCGCACCATGATGATCTTGTGAAAAAATACTTCCAGCGGCACCTCCTTGGTCTGGAGTGTTGGATCAGCCGGATGCAAGACCAGTTTCCCGCCGTGCCAGCGTAAACCAAGTTCTTCCACGGTTGAATCCGGTTTTTGCAAACCCAGTTTTGCAATCGCCGCGTCCAGGATTTCGCTTACGAATTGCGTCAGCGGCACGCTCAACCCGCTGACGGATGTTTGCGGCTCCGCGGGTTCCAAGCCGCTTGGTTCCGGGGCGACCGCGCGCTTACTGCCGTCGTCGAACATGATGTCAGCGACGGATTCGGAAACAGATTTGACGGTCCCGGAGCCGTATTGGGGATGACGTACCTTCATCCCAATGCGAAGCGATTCAATTTTCATATCCAAAATTTAACCACGCCTCGCCTCGTTGAGGCAAGCAGCGAAGGAGGGATCAACGCAGACGAGCAGTGTGCTTTTTAGGCGGGCGAAGAGTGCGTGGCATGGCTGCGGTTAAAAATCGAGGCGACAAGTTTAGGAAAACGGGATAGGCTCCTTTTTACAAATAAGTAATTGATTCGTTCCATGGCCGCCAAATTCTCAAATAGTTTCGAATTCGAGCGAATGGTCTGGCGGCAGGGTATCACGCGCGTTGCGGGGGTGGATGAGGCCGGCCGCGGCCCGCTGGCGGGACCGGTGGTGGCGGCAGCAGCAATTCTGCCCGCTCGTTGGGCGGAAACCGGACTGCCGGCCGAGCTTTCCGGTTTAAACGATTCCAAACAGCTCACGGAGACCCAACGGGAAAAGTTTTTCAGTTTTATCACTGCCTGCGGCGAGATCGAGTTCGGCGTCAACGCCGTGGACGCGACCTTGATTGACGAGATCAATATTTTGCAGGCGACCCATCGGGCGATGAATCATGCGCTTGCAGAATTGATCCCGCTGCCGCTGCATGCACTGGTTGATGGCCGTCCGGTGAACGCCTTGCAGGTGCCGCAGACGGCCATCGTCAAGGGTGACGCGCGAAGTTATTCCATCGCCGCCGCGAGCGTCTTGGCCAAGGTCACCCGCGACCGCCTGATGAACGAGTTCCACAGGCATTTTCCCGAATATGGTTTTGCCGACCACAAAGGCTACGGCACGCCCATGCATCTGGCGGCGATTGCGAAATTTGGCGCCTGTCCCATTCATCGAAAAACCTTCCGACCGTTGAGATCTGAGGAACCCGGATTGTTTTGATTCTCTGGTGAAATTATTCGACAAGCTCAGGGCGCGACTGGCCGGCGGAGAAAAACCGGAGCATCTGCGGCGTGGCATGGCGGGCGAACGCTCGGCCAGAAAGTTTTTGCAGCGCTCCGGCCTGAAATTTTTGACCGCGAATTTTCGCTCAGCCCGTGGCGAGATTGACTTGGTTTTTCGCGACGGTGACTGCCTGGTGTTTGTTGAGGTGAAAACCCGTTCATCGGAGGAATGGTCCCGTCCGGCGGCGGCCGTGGACGCCCGCAAACGTAAGTTACTCTCTCTCACAGCGCTGGATTATATGAAACTTCTCAAAAATCCTCTCGTGAAATTCCGGTTCGACATTGTGGAAGTCCTGCTCGCGGACGGAGCTGTCCGTGAAATTCGCCATTTGCCCAACACATTCCCTTTGAGCAAACCATATCGTTACAGTTAAGGTTTGACGGGCCCAATTTTGCTTGCCTTGACGTCCAAACGGGCAGAGTTTTGATTCATCAGTTATGGCATCGCGCTGGCATATTGCCGTTGATGTTTTCTGGGTCACCATTGTCACGGCGTTCGTGATCTGGCTCTTTATTCTTTCCTTCAAAAACAGTGAATCCCCGGGACTATTAATTTTTAAATGGGCAATGACTATACCCGTTGTCGCATTTTTATGGCTTAAAATCGGGCCCATGATTCCAGAGGGCGGCGCCGATACGATCGCGGGAATGTTGATGGCGGCCGTGGGCATGGTCATTCTCGCCTTAGTCTGGCGGAGCAGCCTTATTGAAAGCCTCATAAATCCGTTCACGTCAATTTTCGATGGTGGCAACCTGCCGCCGGAAAGGAAGCCATACTATTCCACCGCCACGGCCCGCCGGAAACGTGGCCAATATCTTGACGCCATTGTCGCCATTCGCGAACAACTCGCCAACTTTCCCGATGATTTCGAGGGTATTATGTTGCTGGCGAGCATCCAGGCTGAAGATATGAAGGATTTGCCGAGCGCGGAGACCACGCTGGATCATTTTTGCGCCCAGGCGGATTCCCCGGAAAAACAAATTGCGGCTGCGTGGACAACCCTCGCGGACTGGCATTTAAAGATCGGCGTGGACGTGTACTCAGCCCGCGCATCGCTGCAAAAAATCGTCGAACGCTTTCCCGGAACGGAGCTGGCCTTGCGGGCGGAAAACCGCATCGCTCATCTGGTCGGCACGGAAAAGATCTTGATGGATCAACACGACCGTCCGACGATCACCGTGCCGGAGGGTGTGAAGAATTTGGGATTGCTGGATTCCACGGAATTTATGAAGCCGCAGGAAATTGAGCCGGGCAAACTGGCCGCGGCGCACGTCAAACATCTCGAGACCCACCCGCACGATGCCGAGGTGCGCGAAAAACTGGCTTTGATTTATGCGAAAGATTTCCAGCGGCTGGACTTGGCAACCATGGAACTGCAGCAGTTGATCAATGAACCGAGACATTCTCCGAAGCAGATCGCGGGTTGGTTGAACTTGCTGGCGAATTTGCAGATCGAGGCGGGTGCGGACGTCGCAACGGTCACTGCGACGTTGCAGCACATTGTTGACCGTTATCCGGATCTCCCGTTGGCGGAAATCACACGCCGGCGCTTGATGCGGATTAATTCGGAGTTCAAGGGCAAAGAAAAAGCAGCGGGCGTGAAGCTCGGTACTTACGAACAAAATATCGGCCTGAAATACGGGTCACCGCGAAAGTTGTAGCGCGATTTCCTTCTCCAGTTCGTGAACCAGGTCTACATCCGTCGCACCCCACGTTGACCGCGCTTGTACATCCACCTGCGTGGTCTTGGGGTCGACGGCCTCAACGCGAACCCAGACTTTCTCGTCATTAACTCGGCCTTCAAGGGAACGGACGTCGTTCGTGCTGTCGTGCGGAATATACTCCGTGAGCAACACCCCGTTATGTTGGATGACTTGGACGGAGGCCTGATAAACCTCATCGAGAGTCCGCGCATAACGACCGGAAACGGAATCAGTGTTCCAGCTGGTGGCAAAAGCATGGGTGTTGCTGACCGTGCCGACGCAGCCCGCGGCAGCGAGGACGGCTGCGCCCGAAAGCGCTGCTAAAATTGTCTTCTTCATCATGAAAATAGAGCAACCTAAAACACTCCACGCGTCAAGCACGTTTCTGAAATACGGGGGTTTGGGGGAAAAAGGCATAATCATTGGCACGAATTTCGCTGTAGTTGGTTGGCGGTAAATCAGTAATTTTACTATTTTAACATGATTGCAGCAGCAGTTCAAACGACAAAGTCTTGGTGGACGGCCAGCGGCCTGGGATTCAATTTTTTTGACCTGGCGTTGGCCGGAATCCTTTGTTTCGGATTCTGGCGCGGACGCAAGAACGGCATGACCAAGGAAATCCTGCCGGCGATCAAATGGGTGGTCTTGGTGGCGGCTTGCACCCTGGGCTACGCCTGGCTCGGCGGAATGTTTATCCAATGGGGCATCGTCAAAAGTTTGTTCGGTAACTTTTTTAAGGAGCAAACGGCGGCATTTGTCACTGCCTACCTGGCCATTGCGCTCGTTGTGTACGCGATCTTTTGTCTCATTAAAAACGCATTCCGGGAAAAAGTTGACGGCAGCAACGCCTTCGGGAGCGGTGAGTATTATTTGGGCATGTTGTCAGGAACTGTCCGTTATGCGTGCATGACGGTCTTCTTTTTGGCGCTCTTAAACGCCCCGGTCTATACGCTGGCGGACGTTCATAACCGTCAGGAATTCAACAATCGCTGGTTTGGCGGTGGGCTGGAAGGCTATAGCGGGGATTTTATTCCCAGTATTGATGAAGTTCAGGCCGGCGTGTTTAAAAATTCTTTGCTCGGGCCTGCCATAAAAAATAATCTCAGCGTGTTGTTGATCAATACTGACGAATTTGACATAAAGCACGCCACGGCAAAAAAGCAGCCGGTCATCCACATGGGTAATTGACCGGCACGCGCGCCGATATTAGCGCATGGCCGGATTTTTATCACCCGCAACCCGCGAACGCATCCGCGCTGCCAGCGACATCGTAGATGTCATTGGCGGTTATTTGCCGCTGAAACGCGCGGGCGCAAACTTCACCGCCCTCTGCCCCTTCCACAAGGAAAAGTCGCCCAGTTTCAACGTCAATCCGCACAAACAGATCTTTCATTGTTTCGGTTGCCACAAGGGCGGAGATGTTTTTACCTTCGTCAAGGAATACGAGAACATCGGCTTCATGGACGCCGTGCGCCGGTTGGCCGAGCGCGCGAAAATTCCGCTCGAGTTTGAAAGCTCCCCCGGTGAACAACAATCGCGACATCTCAAGGACCAACTGCTCGAGATCCACGACCAAATCGCGCAACGCTGGCAAAATGTCCTGGCGAACGAGGCCGCCGGCCAATCCGCGCGCGATTATCTTAAAAAACGCGGCGTCCCGCCTGAGGCCATTAAATTGTTTCGCCTTGGCGCCGCACCCGAAACCTGGGATGACACGGTCAACTGGGCCAGGGGTAAAAATTATCCCCCCGAACTCGTTGAAAAGGCCGGTCTGATCATCCGCAAGGAGGAAACCGGAAATTACTACGACCGTTTCCGCGGTCGCCTGATATTTCCCATCTGCGACGAACAAGGCCGGGTGGTCGGCTTTAGCGGACGCATCTTGGCCGGGGATGAAAAAACCGCCAAGTACGTCAACTCACCGGAAACGCCGATTTTCACCAAGAGTAAGATCTTTTTCGGCCTCGACAAATCAAAGCGCGCGATTCTCGACGCCGGTTACGCCATCATTTGCGAAGGCCAGCTCGACCTGATCGCCTGTTTCATGAACGGGGTGCAGAATATCATCGCCCCGCAAGGCACGGCATTTACGGACCAGCACGCGCGCATTCTCAAGCGCTACGCGAATGAAGCCGTGCTCTGTTTCGATTCCGATAATGCCGGCCAAAATGCCATCGTTCGTTCACTGGACCATCTGCTCGCTTCCGGTGTCGCCGTCCGCGTCGCCGTCGTGCCGGCACCTCATGACCCGGACAGTTTCATCAAGAATTCTGGTGGCGAAAAGTTCCGCGAACTCGTCAGCCACGCCCAGGGCTTTTTTGACTATTATTTGGATCGGCTTTGCTCGACCAACGAAATCACTTCTGACAAGGGCCGTCTCGCCGTTTTGCGCGCGATGGCAGAAGCCGTCCACAAAACCGGCAACGTCGTTTTGATTGATACCTATGCCCAGAAAACCGCATTGAGGCTGGGCGTTTCGCCAGAATCCGTCCGCGTCGAATTTGTAAAATTCAAAAACCCGGAGCTTCGAGTTTCGGCAGCGGAAAATGATGATACGGCTTTGGACCCTGAACTTGAAACAGTTGTGCGTCCACCGCCCCATGAATTTCATCTGCTGAAACTTCTGATGCTGCACGAAGAATTGGCTGCTCCGGCCGCATTGCACCTGGATCCGGAGTGGGTTCAAAATCCTTTCGTCCGGCAAATCATTTCCCGGCGGCTCGCCGCACAGAAGGAGGAAACCTGGCAAAGTCTGGCCGCGTTTCTGGATGAATGCGAATCGCCGGTTGTTCGCAGCTTGATTACCGAAGCCGCCGCTGAGGAGCGCAAAATTCCGAATCCTGAACTCCAGCTGTCGGACTTGGTCCTGAAGCTGCGGAATCATTTTCTGGATCGGCAGGTTGCCACTCTCACCCAGAAAATCAGCCAGCCGGAGATCGCTGACGAGGAAAAAATCAGCCTCATGCGCGAGCAACAAAGGCTGCGCGAACAAAAACGCACCTCGCTCTCACTCTTGTAACCGGCCAGGGGGGACGCCACCGTCCCCAAAATAAAACGGGATGCCTTTTCGGCGTCCCTCTTGAACTGAAGTGACCATTATTTCGCGCCCTGGTCAATCCATGCACGGATCAAACCAATCTGGTCATCCGTCAGCTTCTTTGGATTTTTGCCGCGCGGCATGAAACTATCTGGGTCGCCAACGTGGGCAATGCTCAAAACGAGATCGCTGTGGGAGCTGTCGCCGGGAGTGATGACCTTGCCGTCACGCCCGCCTTTTAGCGCACCAGCGAGCGTATCAAGTGACAACTTGCCGCCCTGTCGCGGTTTTTGGCTGTCATGGCAGTTCAAACAGTTGCTCTTAAAAATCGGTTGTATGTCCGTGTCGTACGTGAGGCCGGCTTTCGTCGATGCCGGCGGAAGGGAATTGGCCGTGGCATCGTCGGCGCGTGCAGCCGGCGTAAGGGCTGTAAGGGATACGGTAGCGACCGCCGCGGTAAAGGATAATTTGTGCATCATTTTCATGTCAAATCGGTTGTGTTTGAACGCTCAATTCCTGAGTAAGACGCCTGAACCGACGGAAAGTTTCAAGTAAAAATTTCCTTTGCGCGGTCAGGTCGTTCTTTGGCTAACTTCAGGTGTGTGTATTGAAGTTTTTTCTGACTCCGTGTTGGTGGTGCTCGGCCACGGCACGACTCTGAACGACCAATCGTCTGCGCCGGTGTTGCGGCACGTCGCGGAGTTGCGCCGCCGGAAGATTTTCCGTGAAGTCCGCGAGGCTTTTTGGAAGCAGGAACCTCAAGTCAAACAAGTGCTTGCGGAAATATCTGCCCCAAGAATCTTTATCGCGCCGCTTTTCATTAGTGAGGGTTATTTCGCCAGCGAAGTGATTCCGCGCGAGCTGGGATTTGATTATCCCGGGCACTTGTCGCTCACCACCCGCAGCTCATTAGTTTACTATTGTCGTCCCGTTGGCTCGCATGCGGGCATGACCAGGGTCATTTTGTCGCGAGCGGCCGACATCGTTAAACAATTTCCGTTTCCCCGTGCTCCGAAACCGTCGGAAACTACTCTCTTCATCGCCGGCCATGGCACGGAACGAAATAAGAACTCGCGCCTGGCCATCGAACGGCAGGTGGAGCTGATTCGCGCACAGAATGTCTTCGCGGGTGTCCATGCGATTTTTATGGAAGAATGCCCGCACATTGCAGACTGTTATCAAATCGCGCAGACGAAAAACTTGGTCGTTGTACCGTTTCTCATCAGCGATGGATTGCACACGGTCGAGGACATCCCCGTCTTGCTCGGGGAGGCGGAGCGTATCGTCAAACAACGTCTCGCCGCCGGCCAGCCAACCTGGCGCAATCCCACGGAAAAAAACGGCAAATATGTCTGGTATTCGTCGTCTGTCGGCACGGAACCGCTCATGGCCTCCGTGATTTTGGAACGCGTGATCGAAGCGGCAAAATAAACTTATGAATAAATTACGGATCGGCTTTTTAAGCACCGCCGGCATCGGACGGAAAAATTGGAAGGCAATCTTCAACTCCGGAAACTGCGTGGTTTCGGCTGTCGCCAGTCGCGATATTGCGAAAAGCCGCAAATATATCGACGAATGCCAGCGTGAATTTGGCTTTGAGCAACCGCCGCTCGCCTTCGGCAGTTACGAGGAATTGCTCGCGTCCGAAACGCTGGATGCAGTCTATATTCCGCTGCCGACCGCCCTGCGCAAAGGCTTTGTCCTTCGCGCCGCAGAAAATCATAAGCATGTCGTTTGTGAGAAGCCGTGTGCGATCGACAGTGCTGAATTGGCGGAAATGATTTCCGCCTGCCGGAAGAATAATGTGCAATTCATGGACGGCGTGATGTTTATGCACAATCCCCGCCAGGCAAAAGTCCGTGAGGTTTTGCAGGATGATGAAAGTGTCGGCGCTCTGCGGCGCATTTCATCGAGCTTCAGTTTTTACTCTGGCGAGGAATTCTTTCGCGGTAACATTCGCGTGAACGGCGCGCTTGAACCCGCCGGTTGCCTGGGGGATCTTGGCTGGTATTCCATCCGCTTTGCGCTGTGGACGCTGAACTGGCGGTTGCCCCACACCGTCTCTGCCAGAATTCTCGCCGCGTCCCAGGCTTTACCAAACCGCCCGCCGGCACCGATCGATTTTTCCGCTGAGCTGTTTTTTGATGACGGTGTTTCCGTCGCATTTTACTGCTCGTTTATTGCCGCACGCCAGCAATGGATCCATGTGAGCGGCCAAAAAGGCTGGCTGTTGTTGCCGGATTTCATCCACCCGTTCAACAGTTTCAAACCCGCGTTCGAGGTGAACGAGAAATGGGTCACGGTCAGCAGCGGCGCGGAATGTCCACCGGGCGCGGACCCGTCTGTGCAAGGCCATGCCGCTGCACAGGATGCAACCATGTGGCGCAATTTTGCGAACCAGATTGCTTCCGGCACCCTGAACGAGGACTGGCCGATGTGGTCGTTAAAAACGCAAAAAGTCATGGACGCGTGTCATGACGCGGCCTTGCTCGGCCAGACGATCATATTGTGAACGTCCGCTCGTTGCGCGGAGCTCGTGGCCGCAAGTCGGTGATTTAGCAATTCACGAATCCCGTTCCATCCGCTATCTTTCGCGCGTGCAATTTCGGAAAATCACTGTTGTTGGCGTTGGTTTGCTCGGCGGTTCCGTCGGGCTGGCTGTCCGGCGGCTCGGTCTCGCCGATGAAATCGCCGGCTATGTCCGCAGTCAGAAAGCGGTCGCCAATTGCGAGAAGTCGGGTGCGGCCGATTACGCCACGACCGACTTGCTCGCAGCGGTTTCCCAAGCGGATCTCGTGATCCTCTGCACACCTTTGGCGCAGATGCGCTTGCTGGCCGAACAGTTTCTCCCCGCGCTTAAACCCGGTGCGCTGGTCACCGACGTCGGCAGTGTAAAAGCCGATGTCGTCCGTGAGCTCGAGCCGCTCGTAAAAAAAGCCGGCGCGCAGTTCATCGGGAGCCACCCGATGGCGGGCGGGGAAAAAACTGGCGTTGCTGCCGCGCGCGGAAATCTCTTTGAAAAAGCGGTTTGCGTGCTTACCCCGACAAAGAATTCGCCTGCAGGCGCGGTTCGCAAACTGGAACGATTCTGGAAAACACTCGGCGCCCGGGTTTTGAAGTTGAACGCCGCGCAGCATGACTTGCTGGTCAGTCGTTCGAGCCACCTGCCGCACGTCGCAGCCGCGGCGCTGGCTGGGTTGGTTTTGGACCCGACACAATCCAGGTTGCAGGCTGAACTTTGCGCGACCGGCTTTCGTGACACCACTCGTGTCGCCTCCGGTTCGCCCGAAATGTGGCGCGACATCGTCCTGGCGAACCGCAAAAATGTCGTCCGGTCGTTGGACTTGTATCTGGCGGAACTAAAAAAATTCCAGTCAGTCGTCAAAGCCAGTGATGCGTCGGCGATCGAGATTTTTTTCGCCACGGCAAAAAACCGGCGTGACCAATGGCATGCTAACTCGGCATTAATTTCTTCCGAATGAAGCAGCGACCAGAGAGGAAATCCGTTTGTGTTGGAGAATTCCAAGCCGGCATTTTTCAATGTCCGCGTCCGTTTGGACTCATCCGTGGATAAAATGGCACTTCCCGAACTCATCGAAATCGTCCCTCTCACTCAACCAGTGCGGGCAGAAATCACCGTGCCCGGTTCGAAGAGCATCACGAACCGCGCTCTGATTTTGGCTGCGTTGGCGAATGGCGAAGTGACGCTCCGGGGCGCGCTTTGGAGCGAAGACACGCAGGTAATGACCGAAGCACTGCTAAAGCTCGGCTTTCACATCAGCGTGAAGGAAGACCAAGCTGAATTTTGCAACCGCACCATCACGGTCAAAGGATTAGGCGGTAAAATTCCCAAAGCCGGCTCGGCGGAACAACCGCTGGAGCTTTTTGTTGGCAATGCCGGCACGGCGGCACGATTTTTGGCAGCCTTCGTTTGTTTGGGCGACGGGGTTTATCGCTTGAGCGGCGTGCCGCGCATGCACGAACGTCCGCAGGCTGCCTTGTTCCTGGCGTTGCGAGAATTAGGCTATCGCGTCGAATCCGAAAACGGGAATGACAAATTGCCGGCCAAAATTTTTGGTTGCAGGAGACGAGGTGACGAGTCGCAAACTGAACCAGAAAGTCAGAGACTTCTCCCGGCGTCTCCCGCAATTAAAAAGTGTCGCGTCAGTATTCAGCAAAGTTCGCAGTTCGCATCGGCATTGTTGCTCTCATCAAAAACCGGTGGATGGAAAATTGAAATCTTCGGCGTGAACGAGGATGAGTCGCCATATGTGGCGATGACCTCGAAATTGATGGGGGTTTTTCCATGGAACGGCGGTTTACTTTCAATCGAGCCGGATGCTTCCAGCGGAAGCTATTTTTTGGGAGCCGGATGGTTGCTCTTCAAGAATTTGGACGAATTGGTTAAGGAATTCAAAAAATTGAAGCCCGGGTTGCGGCCGGAAGAAATACGAGACCTGCGTTTAGAAATGACGCATGTCGACGTGGCAATGTGGCCGGACAGTCGTTGGCAGATAGATACTGATTTCGCAGTATTTATTCAAACCGCAACCCACGCAATCCCAATTGAAGTATCACGGGCACATGATTTGGGAGACAGTATTATGACTGCCATTGTGCTGGCTCCTTTTAATGCCCGGCCGGTCAAGTTCACCGACCTCGGTCGCTTGCGCGTCCAGGAGTGCGAGCGCGTCGTGGCGCTGCGGACGGAGCTAACTAAACTTGGTGCGCAAGTGACCGAGCAGGGTGACACTCTGACCGTTCATCCGTCGAAGCCGGATGCCTTGCATGGAACCGAGATTGAAACCTACAACGACCATCGCATGGCCATGTGTTTCGCCATTTTGGGATTGAAAATTCCCGGTATAAAAATTAAAAATCCAGCCTGCGTGAAAAAGACGTTTCCCAATTTTTTCCAGAAGCTGGCCGCGCCGCCGCCGAACGGCCTTGGGGCGTCGATTTTGGACGCGAAATCGGGGCGGAAATTGAGCGCCGAAGAATTGTTCGCGGATTGAAGTCCGCCGAGCGGGCCTGTCCCGACGACCAAAGACCACCATCACAGAGATCTCACTTTGAAAAATATTGTCATTGCCATAGACGGCACCAGCGCAAGCGGCAAGAGTACGAACGCGAAGCTCGTGGCGCGCGCGCTGAATTTTGTTTATGTGGACACTGGGGCGATGTATCGCACACTGGCATGGTATTGCCTGAAGAAACATGTGGATGTGCGGGAGGAAAAGGAGGTTGCCACAGCCTGCCGCAAATGGAAAACCAGGCTGGAGTGCGATGAGAAAAACGGTCTGCGCGCGGTGCATCTTCTCGTGGACGAATATTTCCCCGAAAAAGAGATCCGCACCCCCGAAACGGCTGCTGCCGTGGCACAGGTCGCCGCCGTGCCGAAAGTGCGGGAGTGGATGAAGAAAACGCAGCGCAATTGCATCCAGTTCGGCAACCTCGTGATGGAAGGACGCGACATCGGCACGAATGTCTTTCCGGAAACCGATTTCAAATTTTATCTGGATGCGAAACTGGAAGAACGCTCCGCGCGCCGCGCTGCCGACGGTGTTCACGAAAACCTGGCCGCACGCGACCAGCGCGACAGTCAACGGGCTGCCGCGCCATTGATGATCGCGCTGGGGGCGAAGGTGATCGATAATTCCAAAATGACCTCGGAACAAACCAGCGGACTGCTACTGGCGGAGATCCGCAAAATGTTACCGCCGGAGAAGTGAGTTGCAGCATCATGATTGAATTTTTGCTGCTATGAACGTGACCTATTTTCTGGGCTGGTGTTTATTCAGGTTGATGTACAAGGTTTATTTCCGCTGGCGCGTTTATAATCCCGAACGGGTACCGTTGAAAGGTGGCGTGATTCTGGCCTCGAACCATGCGAGTTTTCTCGACCCACCCATCGTCGGCTCGGGACTGCATCGGCCGATCAATTATCTTGCCCGTGCCAGCCTGTTTCGTTATCCCGGCGTCGGCTGGCTGTTCCGCAAGTGGAACGCTGTGCCGGTGGACCGTGATGGCGGCGGCGCCGCGGGCTTGAAAGCCATTCTGGGCCGGCTGCTCGACGGCGGCGCAATCATTTTATTCCCAGAGGGCACGCGCACAAAGGACGGCAAATTGCAGCCGGCCCGTTCCGGCATCGGGCTCACAGTGATTAAGTCGGACGCCGTCGTGATACCGGCCCGGACCTTCGGCACGTTTGAGTGCTACAGCCGGAGACTGCGGATTCACCTGCCAAAACAACTCGCCGTGAAATACGGTAAGCCGATGTTATTTGAAAAGCTCCGTGCCGAGGCAAAGACGTGCGACAAGTCGCGGCTGAAACAGATTTACCAGGAGGTTGCCGATGAAATCATGGCGGCAATTGCCAAACTGGAGCCAAAGGCGGACTGACTCTGGTCCGGTTTTCCAGTTCCGGAGATCCTAAATACCCAAATTTGACAGCATGTTGCTCAAGCTGTTGACGACCTGCACGAGTTTGGGATGCGATTGTTCAAAACCTTCCACCGACGAACGCAAGCCGGCCACAGAATTCTGGAGTGATTCCGGGTTCTGATTTTCACGCGTGGCCTCCTGCGTGCTGGCGTGAACCGAAGCGGCGATGGTCTTGGCTTCTTCGCTGTGTGTTTGCTCCAGAGCGCCGATTTCGGCCTTCAATTTGCCGAGCAAGCCAAGTAAGTCCTGCTTGTGCGCGTCGTTGACGGCTTCCGTGCTCCGAACCTTCGCCTCGATCTCACTGATGGTTTTTTCGATCATGTTCTGCAAGCAAATTAACCCGCCGTTTGAAACCCGCAAACAAATTCACCACCGGCCGACCTTCGGCAGCAACGGTTGGACCGATTCCCAGATTTTGGCGGAGACAGTTTCCACGGGTTGCGCGCCATCAAAGAATTTCACACGCTGCGGTTCATTCGCGGCCACGACCTCGAAGCCATGCGCGACCCGCTCGAAAAATCTCTGGTCCGCCTCCTCAATGCGGTCGCGCACGAACGGTAGCTGGGCTTGGCGCGAGCGCAGCCTTTCCGCGCTGATTTCCGCCGGGACATGCAAAAGCAAGGTCACATCCGGTTTCGTTTCACCCACGGCAAATTCGATGATCGCCTTCACCATTTCAAGATCGAGTTCCCGGCCGTAACCTTGATATGCTGTCGAGGAATCGTAAAAACGATCGCACACCACGATCTCGCCATTAGCCAGCGCCGGTCGGATGATTTCGCGCACGAGCTGCGCACGGCTCGCGTTCATCAAGAGCAGTTCGGCCTCGGGAGTCATTGCCTGATTCTGCTGGCTGTGCTTCAGCGTATGGCGGATCTCCTCGCCGATGGATGTGCCGCCCGGCTCGCGCAGGGTGCGCACGCGAAGGCCCAGTGCCCGTAACTTTTCTGCAAGGATGCTGACTTGCGTTGACTTGCCGCAGCCTTCGGTGCCTTCGAATGTGATGAACAAGCCTTTCGCCATTTTCTTCCATTTTTGCCGTATGATTCAAATTTTTTTCAATTTGATCCCCTTCGGTGTGTCTTCAATGATCCAGCCCCTGACTTTCAATTCGTCCCGGATGGCATCTGATTTCTTGAAATCCCTGGCCTTTTTTGCCGCCGCGCGCGCTTCGGCCAGAGCAAAGATCTCCTCCGGAATTTCCGTTTCGCCCTTCGAGCCGATACCGAGCACGGCATCCACTTTGTTCCAAGCGGCCAAAGCCGCAGCCGCCGCACTCGCCGTCAGGGAATTCTCCGCCATGCGCGTGTTCGTGTCCGTTACCCACTTGAACACTTCGCCCCACGCGGCGGATACGTTAAGATCGTCCTCGATGGCGGCGGTGAAAGCGTTCAGCAGTTTGGATTCCGGCGCAGCGGTGGTCGGACCGGCGAGTTCACGCAACTTTCCAACGCATTCATCGATGCGCGCCAGCGCGGCTTTCGCACTGTTCAAACCTTCCAGCGTGAAATTGAACGTCTCGCGGTAATGTGCCGTCAGCAACAGATAACGCACTTCCCGTCCCGTAAAGCCTTTGGCCACCAGGTCGCGTAGCGTGAAATAATTGCCCAGCCGCTTGCTCATCTTCTTGCCTTCAACCAGCAGGTGTGCGCCATGCAGCCAGTATTTCACAAAGGGTTTGCCGGTCGCGCCCTCGCTTTGGGCGATCTCGTCCTCGTGATGCGGAAATTTCAAGTCCTCGCCGCCGAGATGCAGGTCAAACGTCTCACCGAGGGCCTTGATGCTCATTGCGGAACATTCGATGTGCCAGCCGGGCCGGCCTTCGCCGAATGGACTTGGCCAGGACACTTCGCCATCTTCCGGCACACGAGCTTTCCAGAGTGCGAAATCGGCAACGGATTCCTTTTCGTACTCATCCGCCGACACGCGTTCACCAACACGCATCTCGTCGAAATTCAATTTCAACAACTGGCCGTAATGACATCCGCAGCCCCGGTATTTTTCGATGGAGAAATAGACTGAGCCATCGCCGGCTTGATAGGCGATGCCGCGGGCGACGAGCTTTTCAATAATCGCGATGATTTCGGGAATGTGCCCGGTGGCGCGCGGCGTGACATGTGGTTCCAGACAGCCAAGCTGTTTCAAATCGTCAAGGAACGCGGCGGCGAATTTTCCGGTGAACTCCTGGATCGTCGTTCTGTTTTCACGGACGAGTTTGATAATCCGGTCCTCGACGTCCGTGATGTTCATCACATGCTTCACGTCGTATCCGGAGAATTCCAGCGTGCGGCGGACGAGATCGGCGAAGACGAACGTGCGCCAGTTCCCGATGTGCGCATAGTCATAAACGGTTGGACCGCAGCAATAGAGGCCGATTTTTTTCTTTCGCGGGTCGAGCGGCACGAACTCCTCCACGGAGCGGGACAGCGTGTTGAACAGTTTCAGCGACATTTTCTGATGCGAAAATTAAACTTTGCGACGCGAAAGCAAAAGCAATTTGTCGTGACTTATGGTGTAAAGAACGCGAAGAGAGCCCTGGAGTATTTGCCGGCTTCGCTACCGTCCGTTGCCGATCGCTTCCTGAGTCAACTTAAAGTCCATTGTGCAAAAATGAAGTTCACCAAGAAATCGATGGACACGCTTGACGGGAAAAATTAAATTTGCTCAAACCCACTCAGCTTTTGCAGCGACGCGAGAGAATCAGAAAGGAATCAGCCATGGAACTCAAGGTCTTGTGCGATTGCGGACAGAAATTCAAATTCGACGTGGAACCGGCCGACGGGCGGATGCCTTTCACGGTGGCTTGCCCGGTCTGCAACTTGGACGCAACGGAAACGGCCAATTCGATGATCACTGAACGCCTTGCTGCTTCTCCGACGCCTGCGTTCGTGGCATCCCCGCCCATCGAGCCTCCCCCCGGTGCGTTGCGAATTCATCGGACGGAGGCTCCTGTGTCGGCGTTACCGCAAACAGCATTACCCGGTGCTCCTTTGCTTCCGACGTCCAGACTCGTCGGCAAGTCCAAGGCTTCGGGTGAGTTTAACATTGGACTGGGTATTTTAGGCGCGTTTTTGGGAGCGGGCCTTGGCGCTGGATTGATGTACGCTTTTTTTCTTTGGGCCGACTTCCGGTTTCCCCTCATGGGCACGTGCATCGGCGCGTTGACAGGCCTGGGCGCGCGGATTCTATACAAGGGGACGGATTCTACGCTTGGGGGCATTTCGGCCGCTATTGCCGTCCTGGCGACCTGCGGGACGTTGTTTGTTATGTTTGGCTCAGTCGGCGGAATGTTCGTCATATCCATTGGCGTGAGCGGTTATTTCGCATACCGGATTGCGGGCTGAGTCCGGCGGCAGACTCATTTTTTTGGCCACGCTGCAGGGGGGACCTCGATAGATTTGTTTGATTTTGGCTGCAATCTCCCGATCCGCTCAACAAATAAGAAATAAACCCCGGGTCCGAAGCACAGGAGCATTATGGAAATGCCGGTGGCAATACCCCAAAAAGTACCTGACGGCGCGCAGCAGTCATCGCGTCGCCGGGCAATGACATGGCTCGGGACGGCGATGATGAGTTCGAGAATGCTGCCGCGCAGCAACCAGCATTTCGCGCGCTTCAAGAGCGCGTCGGGATTGTCCGACCGGGTGGCGCGCTGGAAAATGAATCCCCAGATCAGCCAAAAAAGCACGACCGGAAAGAGTAAGCCCAGCGCAGATTGCCAGTTGGAATTTTGAACCGCTTCATTCGGGGTATGACTCATCAAGTTCATCAGCCACCGGATCAAGCCACTCAAGTCAAAGATCGCGAAACCATCATCTTTGAAGATGGCGCATAGCATTGACAGCAAACCGCCCAGGAAGAGATTCATCAGAAAAAAGGTGGTGACGATGACGGGAACCTTCAGATTTCGACGGGAGGGCAATCGTCGTTCAGAGAGGTCAATGGGGACCAACAAGAGCAGGAATTGCCCGGCCAGCAGTACAATCAGCCAAACCCAATAAGCCCAATTCGCGTAAATGGCCAGTGCGTCCTTGATCCCGACGCTGTCATTCTTCAGCCCCCAATTGCCGAAGCCGATGAGGATGACAGGCAAAGTAAGCACGAGCAAAGCCAGTGCATACAGGAACACCGTGAGAATGGCCCAGCGTTTCATAATACCAATCTGTCCCATTTCCAACACCGAACCCCAAAATATGGTGCATGAATTCTTCCGAAATCCACTTTCGCGGCTTGCCAAGTTTTCAGTTCACCGGCAAAGTTGGGCAGGAATTTCAATTCAACGCCGTACAAGAGGAATATGAGCAACGAATCCAAACTTGAAATCGAGGGGAAAACTTTCACATTGCCGACCGTTGTCGGCACCGAAGGCGAACGCGCCGTGGATGTCTCGTCATTGCGCACAAACACCGGCTACATCACATTGGATGACGGCTACGGCAACACCGGCTCCTGCTCGAGCAAAGTGACATTCATCGATGGCGACCAGGGTATCCTGCGCTATCGCGGAATCCCGATCGAGGAGCTCGCGGAAAAATCTAATTTTATCGAGACGGCATTTCTGGTGATTTACGGTGCGCTGCCGAACCGCGGCCAGTTGAAACACTTTTCCAATTTGCTGTCGGAGCACCAGTTCCTGCATGAGGACATGAAATATCATTTCGAGGGCTTTCCCACCGGCGCCCATCCGATGGCGATCCTATCCTCGATGATCAACGCGGCGAGCTGTTTCGACGAAGATTTGATGAAGTGGCAGTGGGGCAAGATGAAGCAATTCGACGTTTACGTGGCGAAGCTGATTTCACAAGTTCGGACCATCGCGGCCTATTCCTATCGCAAATCCCACGGGCTGCCGCTGATATATCCGAAGCAAACATACAAATACACGGCGAACTTCCTGCACATGCTGTTTTCGATGCCGTACGAAGATTTCGAGTTGAAACCGGAAGTGGTGAAGGCCCTCGACATGATCTTCCTGTTGCACGCGGATCACGAACAGAATTGTTCCACCTCGACCGTGCGCATGGTCGCCTCCAGCCAGGCGAACCTGTTCGCCAGTTGCGCCGCCGGCGTCTGTGCTTTGTGGGGGCCTTTGCACGGCGGGGCTAACCAGGCTGTGCTCGAAATGCTGGAACAAATCCATCGCGAAGGGGATGATGGTTCCAAATTCATTGCCTCGGCAAAAGACAAGAACAGCGGCAAGAAATTGATGGGCTTCGGCCATCGCGTCTACAAAAACCATGATCCGCGGGCCAAGATTATCAAGAAAGCATGTGACGATGTCCTAGCGAAACTGCATATCAGTGACCCATTATTGGACATCGCGAAGAAATTGGAAGAAGCGGCTCTGAAGGATTCCTACTTCGTCGAACGAAAATTATATCCCAATGTGGATTTTTATAGCGGCATTATCATGCGGGCCATTGGGATTCCCATGGAGATGTTCACCGTTATTTTTGCGATTGGCCGGATGCCGGGATGGATTGCCAATTACAAGGAAATCATGGAAGAACCGAAGAGCCGCATTTACCGCCCGCGGCAGATCTATACCGGCCGTACCCTGAATCATTATATTCCGGTGGATGAACGGACCTGAAGTGCCTTTTTGACAGGTTCTTTTGTAACCCTATTTGTAACCGGTGGGAATATAAATCTGTCACTCCGGCGTAGGAAGGAACAATAAATGCTTTTTTTGCGACGGGTTGTTAATGAGGAAAATTTTGGTCATAGATGATGAGGCCTGGCTCCGGGAAATGATTCGCCTGGCACTAGGGCAACATGGCTTTGATGTCATTGAAGCTGCCAACAGCGAGGAGGGCTTGGCCATGGCTCACAACGAATTGCCGGATCTCATTATCTGCGATGTCAACATGGACAAGGCGGGCGCTGGTTATGTGACGCTGGAAAAATTGCGTGAAGACAATGCCACCGCAGCGATTCCATTTATCCTGATGACCGGGCTCGCCGACGCCAAAGGCATGCGCCACGGCATGGAGTTGGGGGCTGATGATTACCTGCCCAAACCGTTCAAGATCGAGGAGCTTTACGCCGCAGTGGACGCGCGTCTTCGTAAGGTGCAGACCGTCCGTGAGGAGGCAGAACGCAAGCTCTCTCACCTTCGCAGCCAGATTACGTTGATGCTGCCGCACGAGATGCGCACCCCGTTGAACGGCATCATTTCGAATGCCGAGTTGCTGTCGGTATCCGCCAGCGCGCTCAGGCCTGCGGAAATTGCGGAGATGGGCCGCGAGATCTCCCAGTCCGGGCAGCGCCTCGAACGCCTGATCGAGAATTTTCTCATTTATGCCCAACTGGAAATCGTGGCCAACGATCCCGAAAGCATCGCGGCTCTCCGGGCGGCCACGACTTTCAAGCCGGCGGAAATCGCCCGCTCTACCGCCATCAATGATGCCGACCACAGCGGCCGGCTGCCTGATCTCGTGGTTGAAGCCGCGGACTTCCCCGCGGCGATTGCCGAGGATTACTTCAAGAAGATCGTTACGGAACTCGTGCAGAACGCTTTCAAATTTTCCGAAAGCGGCTCGCCCGTGCGCGTGCGGCTGACTTCGACTGGTGATAAACTCGAGTTTTCCGTCCGCGACCAGGGACGTGGTTTTTCCACCGAACACATCCGCCGCATCGATGCCTATGTGCAATTCGAGCGCAAAATGCAGGATCAGGAAGGATTGGGGTTGGGGCTGACCATTGCCAAGAAACTCGTCGAACTTCACGGCGGTACGCTCGTCATCGAGGGCAAAAAGGGCACCGGCTCAACGATCACGGTCAGGCTGCCATTGGCAGCGACCAACTGACTGGTTTCAAAAAATCCGGTGCGCGTAAAGCCACACCAGCCCGCGTTCTGCCAATTCACTCGCCAGGAATACCATCGCAATTGCCAGCACCGGCGCAAAATCCACCCGCGCCACCCGCAAGGGGATGGGCTTCAATGGCTGGAGCATTGTTTGCGCGGTTTGGTTGACATAATTCCAAAGGGGATGTTTGCCGAAATAGATGTAGCTGCTCAACAAATGCAGCAACAAAATGGCGCAGGCGGGAAATCTCCACACCAGGTAACTGCTCAACCCGATGACCACCGATCCCTGAAATTTTTGGGCAGGCGTGGTGGCCATCTGCGGTGGCAATCTCGCGAAGATCCAGCTGGCCAGCCACCACGACACGGCGATAACCAGGAAGGGGAGGATGACCTTCACCCAGCGCGGCCAGCCATCCACGCGGCCCAGCGGAATTTTCACCAGGCTACGGATCGGCTCCGGGCCGGACAACATGGAAAAAAATAATAGCCAGATATATAAAATTGCCAATGCGCGGGCAAAGCTGAAAAATGAAAAGGCGAGCGCCTGCCGAAAAATGTCGTGGCGGAAACCTTGCGAGGTGGCGCCGAAATCCAGATAGGATGTCGTACTGCCAGTCGCCGAGCCAATCCAGCGGTAGATTAATGCCCGCAGCAGCAACAGTCCGGCAATAAGAAAAAGGAAGTGCCAGCGGTGGAGTTTTTGTGGCGAGGCCGGACGCAGGGTCCCCATCAATGTCGCCGGCCGTCGCCGGGTCAGCGGGTCAAATCGAATCGAACGCCAGTTCAACCATAACAGCAATCCGGCTACGTTCAGTATGAGATCAACAATGCCCATTGCGTTTACACCGTGGAATCGCTGCACCGTGAATCACCGGCCGGTTTTGACGATGAAACGATTCACCATGCGACCCGCATCACATCATTTTCAAAAGTGTGTCGGCCATTTCGCTCGGTGTCACGGCAATGCCGATGCCGGCGGCCTTGAACGCGGCGATTTTGGCCTCAGCCGTGCCTTTGCCACCACTGACAATCGCGCCGGCGTGACCCATCCGGCGTCCGGGCGGCGCCGTGGCGCCGGCAATAAATCCAGCCACCGGCTTTTTGCAGTTCTTCTTGATCCACTCAGCGGCTTCTTCTTCCGCGCTCCCGCCGATTTCGCCAATCATGATGATGCCGGTCGTTTCGGGGTCGTCGCTGAACAGTTTGATCACGTCCAGATGCGAAGTGCCGTTCACCGGGTCACCGCCAATGCCCACACAAGTGGACTGGCCAACCCCGCGCGACGTCAATTGCCACACCGCTTCATACGTCAACGTGCCACTGCGCGACACCACCCCGATGTTACCTTTCTTGTGGATGTAACCGGGTGCGATGCCGATGCGGCAACCGCCCCGGGAATCCTTGCCTTCACCGGGAGTTACCAGGCCGGGACAATTCGGCCCGATCAGCCGTGTCCGGGTGTTGCCTTGCATCGCGCGCTTGACCCGGATCATATCTCGCACCGGAATACCTTCCGTAATGGCCACGACCAATTCGAGCCCGGCGTCCGCGCCTTCAAGGATGGCGTCTGCGGCAAAGGGCGGGGGAACAAAAACTGCGCTGGCCGTCGCGCCGGTTTGCTGTACGGCATCGGCCACAATATCGAAGATCGGAATTTTTTTGCCCCCATGCTCGAAACATTGGCCGCCTTTGCCGGGCGTGACGCCGGCGACCACAGCCGTCCCGTAATCAATGGAAAGCTGGGCGTGTCTTGCGCCGAAACTGCCGGTGATGCCCTGGATAAGAACTTTGGTATGCGGTTTGACAAGGATAGACATGGGAAAAATTAATTCGCTTTGCGTTTATGGATCATGATTCTATTGCCGACAGGGTCGTTGATGAACGCAAGATGGCACAGGGGTGTGGGCGTCGGCTCCATGGCGAATGTGACGCCCTGCGATTTCAACCG
The DNA here is from genome assembly GCA_050008355.1 of Verrucomicrobiota bacterium. Lineage (GTDB taxonomy): Bacteria > Verrucomicrobiota > Verrucomicrobiia > Limisphaerales > UBA11358 > UBA11358. The sequence goes on along the minus strand of JBEKMT010000001.1, from coordinate 20,880 downwards.
CGCCACTTCCGCGTCGAAATCGTCGGCTTCAAAGGCGATGCAGGTGCCGCCAGCCGACGGCTTCCAGACATCGCCGAAACAGCCGATGGCGAACGTTCCGTTGCCGATTTCGTATTCGACCCACATGCCGCCGGCGGATTCCATGGCCGGCTTGAAACCGAGCGTGCCTTCATAAAATGTGCGGGCACGCTTTATGTCGGTGACCGGCACGCCAGTGAACGCTATTTCGGTAATCATATTCGACCTTTCTGATTCAATTCATTGGCTGACCGCTTTGACCACCCTCTGGGCTGCATCGGCCATGGAGTCGCCGGTAATGATGGCGACTCCGGACTCCGCCAGGGTCTTTTTGCCGGCAGCGACGTTGTTGCCTTCCAGCCGGACCACCAGCGGCAGTTTCAATCCCGTCTCCTTAACCGCCGCGATGATGCCGGTGGCGATCACGTTGCAATCCATGATCCCGCCAAAAATGTTCACCAGGATGCCCTTCACGTTCGGGTCGCTCAAAATGATCTTGAAGGCCGCCGTGACTTGCTCCTTGCTCGCGCCGCCGCCCACGTCAAGGAAGTTGGCCGGGCTACCGCCGAAATGCTGGATAATGTCCATCGTTGCCATCGCCAGGCCGGCGCCGTTCACCAGACAAGCGATGCTGCCGTCGAGCTTGATGTAATTGAGCGAAAATTTCGAGGCCTCGATTTCCAGCGGTGCCTCCTCGTTCAAGTCGCGCATCTCTTGAATATCTTTGTGGCGGTAGAGCGCATTGTCGTCCAAGGAAATTTTGGCGTCCAGCGCAACGACAATTTCTTTCCCATCACGCAGTTCGACGACCGCCAGCGGGTTCAACTCCACCATCGCCGCGTCACATTCCCACCAGGTGTTGTAAACGCCCGTGATCAATTTTACCGCCAGATTGAACAAATCGCCCTTCAGGCCGAGCGCGGTGGAAATCTTGCGCGCCTGGAACGGCATGATGCCGGTGGCGGGGTCAATGTGTTCCCGGAAAATCTTGTCGGGGTGATGCGCGGCCACTTCCTCAATATCCATGCCGCCCTCGGTGCTGGCCATGATGAGCGGCCGCGAATCGGCGCGGTCGAGTAGAACCGCAAGATAAAATTCCTTCTTGATCTTCGCGCCTTCGGAGATCAGGAGCGTCTGCACTTTCCGGCCTTCCGCGCCCGTTTGCTTGGTGACGAGCACATTGCCAAGCATCTTTTCGGCAACTGAAACGGCTTCGTCCACCGACGATGCAACTTTCACCCCGCCCTGGAAACCGGTCTTGAATGTTCCTTTGCCCCGGCCGCCTGCATGGATCTGTGATTTGACCACAATCTTCGTGCTGCCGGCGGCGGCGATCTGGTCGGCGGCCGGCCGTACTTCGGCGAGTGACCTGGCAGGGATCTCAAGCGGCACGGCGACGCCGTATTTGGCAAGCAACTGCTTGGCCTGGTATTCGTGAATGTTCATTTCAAAATTGAAATACGAATTAAAGACCATTGCCGCCGGAAATCAACTTTTAAGAATTTACGGGGGCCCTGGTTTACGTTTCGCATGGTGGAATGGGTTTGCCCGGTGGCGCGGGTATCAGCGACCGTCCGAGTTCGACTCTGGTCCCGCTTCGTTGCGGTTGTGACCGCCCTTCGAACGGATGATGAAAAACTTTGAATCGCGTTGACGAATCGCGCGGCACGGTGTTCTATCATCGGGAATGTCCGGCGGAATCGGATCGTGATTTAATATGCAAAAAATATATCTTTTATGCTCTTTGGTCGGCGTTGTCCTCCTTTGCGGCTGCAATAAACAAGCCAGGATAAACAGCCAAAAGATTGATGCTTTGTCGCAGAGAATTAATCAACTTGAGAAAGCCCAGGCGAAGCAAATGGATGTGCTTCAAGCTGAATTAAACTCGCTCGCGCCTGAGTTAAACAAAGTGAACAGCTCCTATTTTGAGCGAAACCGGGACGACGCACTTTTCTTCCATACCAATACGCTGTTTCTGCTGTTGACGATCGGCAAACAAATCGAGACGCAACTCCAATTGGCCGGTACCGAGCGCCAAACGCAGAACTCCCTAGCGTACAGTTTCCATACCAATCAAATCGGCACAATGTATCTTTGCACCGCCCAAATCGAGGACGCCATGTCTGACCAGCAGAAGGCCATCCAGGACAGTATCATCTCGGAAACCCGGCAGCAAAACGCCGATCTGAGTGAATCCTTGCTGAAACAAATCAAATTGGCGTCGACGCCCGACGACGATGAAATTGCCCGCCGTAAACAAATGGCCGATGACCTCGTTCAAATCCAGGGTGAACTGGCTGATATCAAGGCCCGGCTGGAAACCACCAATCAGACCGTCACCCGGCCTTGAATTTCTCGGGAGGCTTTTCTTGGCTGTTCTATCGCAGTTTTCTGATGAAGGCAGACATCAAATTTATTGACCGCTTGATGTGATTTCCGCAGCATTCATCCCGATGTTCGAAAAACCCATCCTGCCGCTGTTCGCCATGAGCGCACTGAAAAGCGTTGCCTGGCTTTTCACGCTGTGCCGGCGGGATTTTCGAACGATTTGATTGCTTTTTTTTCTGAAACCCGCTGGAAACCCCGGCGGGTTTTTATTTTTTCGCCGCGGTGCCAGGGCCCCTAAAAAACACAAACTTATTAATGAACACATCCTCGCAAATCGCTCCCCGGCGAACCTGGATCATTGTAGCGTTCGCGATGGTGTATGTTGTTTGGGGGTCAACCTACCTGGCCATTCGCGTGGCGGTTGAAACGCTGCCGCCATTTCTGCTGGCGGCCACGAGATTTTTATTTGCCGGAGCACTCTTGTTCGCCTGGATGCGCCTGCGAGGCGTGTCTCTGCCCTCGAAAAATCAATGGCGCAACAGTGCCATTGCAGGCGTGCTGATGTTGCTCGGCGGCAACGGGCTGGTTGTCTGGGCGGAGCAAACTGTTTCATCCAGTTTGGCGGCACTCCTGGTGGCATTGACGCCAGTGTGGTTTGTCCTGCTGGACTGGCTTCGTCCGGGAGGCAAAAGCCCGGCGGCCTATACCTGGGCTGGCATTCTGGTGGGTTTTGCAGGCGTGGCTTTATTGGTCACTGGTCACGATGCTTCCGGAGCGAATGTCACAAAAAATCCATGGGGAGTGGTGGCACTGGTGGTGGCCGGGTTATCCTGGGCGGCGGGCTCTTTGTGGTCGCGCTACCATGAAAAACCGGAATCACCGTGGATGAACGCAGCGTTGCAGATGCTTTGCGGCGGCGTGGCGTTGCTGATGCTCTCGCTCTTCCGCGGCGAACCGATGCATTTTCATTTCGCCCGGGCTTCGCCACATTCATGGTGGTCTCTGTTATATCTGGTGGTGTTTGGTTCCTGGATCGGGTTCAGCGCATATGTCTGGCTGCTCAAAGTTACCACGCCGGCACGGGTATCGACTTATGCTTATGTGAACCCGGTGATCGCCGTCTTGCTCGGGCGGCTCCTGTTGGATGAGCCGCTGGGCCGGCAAACCATCTGGGCGGCAGCCGTCATTCTCGCGGGAGTAGTCCTCACGACCTTGCCCGGAAAGGAGTGAATTTCGCCGCGCCATTTCCCTTGAATTAATGAGATGACGCGGGCAACTTGCGCCGAAATGGAATGTTTGTTTGTGGCAACCCCGCTCGCCGGATAAAACTTGCCGCCATCCATTCGCATGATACATTGCAAACGATTTGCAATTAATGATGTGCTCGAAAATAAATGCCCATGGCTGTCCATTCCGGATTTTGGTTGCTTGCTTGATCCTGTTTGGCGGTGTCTGTGTCGCGTCCTGCTCGGAGCTCGCTTTCATCAACGGCCAGACTTATATTCCGCTCGCAGCCTGGGCGCGTGCCAATGGCTTTGAGGGGTCTGCCAGCGATCACGGCCGGGAAATCGTTTTGACCGGCGAAGATGCGCGTCTGGAAAATTCGCGCCTGGTTTTTCACGTGGACTCGGCGGAGGCGGAGATCAACGGTGTGAACGTGCGGCTTTCGTTTCCGGTGGCCAGTCAGAAAGACCTGCCTTTTATCTCCGAACTGGATGTTCGCACCGCGCTGCGTCCCCTGATCTATCCGCAGAAGCCTTCGTTTAAAAAAATCATGACCATCTGCCTTGACCCCGGCCACGGTGGAAAGGATTCCGGCAACCGCGTTGGCTTCGGCTATCTGGCGCATAGTGAAAAAACCTACACCCTCGATCTGGCGCAGGAGTTGCGGCGGCAACTGGAAAGGCTGGGCTTCAATGTCATCCTCACCCGCAACAGGGATGTTTTTGTTCCATTGCCCGCGCGTCCCGCGCTGGCGAATGCCCGCAGTGCAGATTTGTTTGTCAGTCTGCATTTCAACGCATCGCAGGTCGACAAGGCTGATGTGGCCGGACCGGAAACCTATTGCATTACTCCCGCCGGCGCGAAGTCTTCAAACGATCACGGCGAAAGCAGTGAATTCGGCGGCATCGCCGATACCGGCTCCACGCTGGCTAATCGCAACGAGCAAAAGAGCTTGCTCCTCGCCTATGAAATGGAGAAATCGCTCGTCCAGAAACTCCATGCGGAGGACCGCAGTGTGCGTCGGGCGAGGTTCGCCGTCCTGCGCGACGCCACCATGCCGGCAATTTTGATCGAGGGCGGTTATATGACCAACCCTGCCGAAGGCCGCAAAATTTTTGACTCCTCATATCGCCAGGAGATGGCGGCGGCGATTGTGAAGGGTATCCTGAACTATTCGAAATTGACCGAACCCTTCGCCGGAGTTCCAATTGCGGAACATTCGCGCCGGATTAAGCATGAATATCCACAATAATGGTTCCTGCCGCAAATCTTCCGGCGGCCAAGTGTCCGACCGCCCTGGCGGATGACATTTTGCGGCAATAAATTTGAATGAGCATTGTTACCAAAACCGGGGACGCCGGGCTGACGGGTCTGATGTTTGGTCGACGCGTGCCGAAGAATCATCCCCGCGTCGAGGCATGCGGGGCACTGGATGAACTGAACGCCGCTCTTGGGCTGGCGCGAGCGACCGTACCGCAGGAGTTCGTGCGGGAAAATCTGTTCTGGATTCAGAAAAGTCTGGTGGATGTGATGGGTGAAGTGGGCGTGCTTCCTGAGGACTTGCCGCGTTACCTCAAACAAGGTTACCCGCTGGTCGCGCCGGAGCAGGTGGCAAAATTGGAAAAGCTCGTGCAGGAAATCGAGGCGCAGAACATCAGTTTCAACGGCTGGGCGACCCCGGGTGCCAACTTGGGATCCGCTACGCTGGATGTGGCCCGCACAACTTGCCGCCGCGCCGAACGGCGGGTGTGCGATTTGCAGTCGGCCGGTGAATTGCCAAACTCCCTGATTCTGATTTTCCTGAACCGGTTGTCCGATCTGCTCTGGCTCTTCGCGCGTTGGGCGGAAAAGCCCGCGTCGGCGGAAATATAATTTTCGTCGGGCCCTTTATTTCTGTGCCGCGGTCACTTCAGCTTTGACTTCAGCCAGGTCGCGCCGAAAATCGGCATTCGCGTTCATCTCACGGACAATGGCCTGGGCGAGCACGCGCCCGGCGTAAATGTCCGTCGGATAATGCCGCCCAATCTCTACCCGATGCCAGCCCATCAAACGGGCATGCGCCAGGATGGCGTCGTGCTTGTCGGGAAACACCTCGGCCAATACCAGGCCGAGCGTCATGGTTTCCGTGGAATGGCCGCTGGGATAACTGTAACTGGTTTCCAGCTTTCCGACTGCGAGGCTGGGATCAATTACATATGGGCGAGGGCGCTTGTAAAAATTCTTGGCATTGTCCACCACGCTTTCGGCATCGTTCTGTACCCGGTGAAAAAACGCTTTGGTTTTGGGCAGGTTGTCAGATTGAAAGAAATCACCGATCGCCGGAGTGAAATTGAAGATGTTGAATTTCCTCTCGGAAAGCGCCGCATTCTTTTCATCAACCGGGGCGGCGTGATCAACGGCCTCAACCTCGGCCAAATCCGCAGCTTGCTCTGCGGAATCCGGCAGCGGCGGCGGCGCCAGCAAATCCACTGCCTGCGGCTCGTCCGGCGGGAGATAGTTTAACGCGCTTTCAGCAGCGCGCAGCGGCGCGACGGCCAGGAAAAGCGAAATCAAAATCGATGCCCGACCGGAATTGGAATTCAAGCAAATGCGTTTCATATATTGATGATTATTATCAGTTTAAAACGTTCACGCCTGCAGGTTTCGATCAAATGGCGAACAGGTTACAGTTTTGTGACTTTGGGCGACGGAGCCTCAGCATCAACGGCCAAACCGTCGGAGATGCTACTGATTCTCACGCCTGCTTTCGCCGGCTGGGTCACGGATCGAGGCAGCCCGTTGCATCTAATGGTTAGAATTTTTCCCCGATATACGAGGTGTTCCACCGCAAATCTTTTTGCAATACACCCTTCTTTTCAACCGCCTGCATGATTTCCGAGACTTGTTGCCAGTCCAGTTGTATATCACCCGTGTCAGGCCAGTCCTCGTCCGTCATATAGCTTCCCTGCCAGAATTCCAGATGCACCTCCAACTCACCGTTTTGTTCCTTCGGTGTCGCGACGTTGAACCGGTTAAAGGTTTTATTCAGGTCCTTCCCGTTCGCCTTCGACCACCGCCACAAGACTTCGTCCGTGATGTCCAGTGGTATGGCTGGTGACCTCACCGCGAAGAGCCGGGGATGAACGCCCCGGTCGCCGTCATTCAGGTAAGCTTTTTCCGCAACAAAAATCGCCAGGTCGCCTTTCACCACTTCGTTGAAGCAATACAGGGATGGCCATACCGTGATGGTCTTCCCGTCGGGATCCTTGTATTCAAGCGACGTGCGCGAAGGCGTGGAGTCGGGGAGCAAACTGTGCACAGGATGGTTGATTTCCTCATAACCGCCGCCCAGGGGCGCGATGGTTTTGTGTGTTTGGCAGCCGGTGAACCCGAGGCAGAGCAGGGCAATGGCAATTCGGCTGGCTGGCTTATTGAGTTGCTTCATGGACAAATCTTTCAGGCGCTGGCGGTATGGGCCAATTGTTCAGCTAGAATAGCTGATGCCACCCCGGTTTTCAAATCGAGGATTTTTCCAGTGATGACTCATGTGGCCACGCGAGGCTGCCGGGCCAACGAGATGCTCCTGCAACAGTTCGCTCCGCGCGAATGTTTCCGCGGCAACATCGGGTTGGGTCCGGAACAATTTGGCTGGAACCGGCATGCGGAATTGCGATAGAACTGTTTGCGAACGTTGGCCGGATGAAGCATCTTGCGGCGAGCAACTGATCGAACAATGGAACAAAATCGCAGTGTTTTGGTTGGGCGGTGGCGGTCAGTGAGCGCCAAAACCACCCGGTAAACGGTCAGTCTACTGTCGAGATCAAGACCCTGCCGATAAAAAAGTATTATGGCCCAGGCAATCATGGATCCGGAAAAGGTGCGGCGCTTCGCTGAAGAACTGCAACGTTTTAACACCGATATCGAGAACCGGATGGTTCTTTTGCATGCCCGCTTTATGGCCCTGGGCGACACCTGGCAGGACCAGGAACACGAAAAGTTTTCCGAGGAATTCAGGCAGGCGCTCAAAGCCTTGAAAAAATTCACCGAACTTTCCAAGGAACACACCCCGTTTCTTTTGCGAAAGGCGCAGCGCATCGAGGAGTATCTGAACCAGCGTTGACCCGATGCCGCAACAAGCCCAGATCACTTCGGTGGAGGCCATTGAATCCTTCAGGGCCAGCCTGATTGTGTATCTGAGCCAGGCCCGTCCTCTGCTGGAGGAGATCAGCCATGAGGCGGTTCAGACCAGACTCTGGCTCCAAAATGACCAGCGTCGGCTTTGGGACCTGGAACTGCGCCGCCGGCAGCGGAAACTGGAGGAAGCCAGGCAGGAACTGTTTGCCGCCAAACTATCCTCTCTGCAGGAAGCCTCGTCACTGCACTACATGGCGGTGCAACGCGCGCAACGCGCGGTTCAGGAGGCGGAAGGCAAACTCGCGGCCATCAAAAAATGGAACCGCGATCTGGAGGACCGCTCCGCTCCGTTGACCAAGCAGGTGGAACAATTGCAGGGGTTCCTGGTCATGGACATGGGCCGCGCCGTCGCCTATCTCGACCAGATTCTCAACGCGCTGGCCGCCTACCGGAATGTGACGCCTGCCCACGCCTCGCCCGGCCCCGCAAACCACACGGACGAAACGGAGAATCCAGGATGAATTTGAATGGCAACAAAGCCCGCCTGACCGGGTTGACCCGGGAACTTTTGCTGAAATGGTCGGATACCAAGAACCATTGGCAGGACGCCAAGAGCCGGGAATTCGAAAGCCGGCACATGGCGGAGCTCACTGCCAGCGTGGATCGTACACTCATCATTGTGGATAAGCTTGAGGCATTGTTGAGAAAGGTGAGGAGCGATTGTGAATAGCCAGCCAGGGGTCAGGGAAATGCTTGCATTGCTGGAGACGTTGAAGAATACCGTCCGGGATTTCGTCGCGCGCGAAGAGAAATTGAATGGCGAGTTTCGCGTTCAGACCGCTGCCGCAGACAATGAATTTGCTGCCCGGAACGAACAGCAGGAATCCCTGGCCTCCGTGCAACTGACGAACGCGGAAGCCATACTGGAAACTGAAAAAGAACAACTGCAGACCCGTTTCGCAAAACGCCGGGACCGGATCAGCCGCGCTCATGCCCGTCTGAGCGAACGAGGACTCACCGAAATCAGCGATCACGACCGCCGGTGGAGCGAGCGCACCCGGCAGGTGGCGGTGGAATTGGAGCAGCAGCAGGAAAAAGGCCTCGCCCAGGCCGCCGGCGATCGCGAAAATTTCCAGCAAAATCTGGATGCGGCGGAAGTCAGTTTGGCGCAATTGAAGGAAGCAGCGCGCCGTGCATTCCGCGGCTATGGCCGGTTCCGGCGGCTCCTCGCTCCCGGACGTGCGTGGCCTGAGCCGGACCTCTCCGCAAATCACAATGGTCTCTATGATGAATTCCGCGGCCTCCAGTCAAAAATCAACGAGGAGCTGACCAGCTTCAAAAAGTTTTTGTTCCCCGTCATTTTCAAATTCCTCCCCGTCTGGCTGATCGGGATATTGTTGCTGGGCGTGGCGGCGGCGGACCCGGTCCTGGTTCATTTTGGCCGGAACGACATTTCCCATTTTGAAGCCGCTACCGCCGTAATCCTGTTGGTGTTGCTCACCGTGGTCCACTGGCTCGGTGGTCGCAGCGCGGCTCCGCTGGCTCGCTCCATCGCCGGCCATATTGCCCTCGCCGGACGCTTGATCGCTGCCGGTCGCGAAAAATCCGAGGTGCATTACCAGCAGGAACAGGAACGGATCAAGGCGCAATTCGAAAACAACAAACATTCGGTCAATCAGGAATGGCGGCAGGCCGTTCGGGATATTAATTATCAACGTGAAATGTGGCCGGCGACCATTGCCGAAAAAGTTGCCCGCCTGGAAGGTAAATTGGAGCGGTGGCACCACCGCGAACAGGAACGCCTTGAGCGGCATCAGGCCGCCGTCCTCGCGGAATTGAAAAGGGCGGACTTCGCCCGCGTCCAGCAGGTCACTCAGGCCCACGACGCGCGCATAGCGGAGCTCGGCGGGAAAAATCAACTCCGCTGGCGGGAACTGGTGGCGGATTGGAACCGCGGGATCCAATCGTTGTGCGATCAGCTCGAGGCCGCCATTGTCACGGCGAAGAAGCTCTTTCCAGCCTGGAGCGCCGCCGACTGGGAAAAGTGGACCCCGCCGGCGAATTTTCAGAACACCGTGAAATTTGGGTGCCTCGAGGTGGCCGTGGAAAAATTTGTGGAGGTGATGCCGAAGGATAAACGCCTGGCTTGGCCCGGTCCGGCAACCCTTTCCCTTCCGCTCTCGTTGGTTTGCCCGTTGCAAGGATCCATTCTGTTCGAAAGCGGTAAGACCAGTGGCGACGAAGCTTTCGGTGTGATCAACAATATTATATTCCGCCTGCTGTCCTCTTCGCCGCCCGGCCGTTTGAGTTTCACCATCTTTGACCCGGTCGGGCTGGGGCAGAATTTCGCCACCCTCATGCATCTCGCCGATTACGAGGAGGGTTGCATCAACAGCCGCATTTGGACGCAAACCGCGCAGTTCGAGGAAAAGCTGGCCGAGCTGAATGAGCACATGGAGAAGATCATCCAGATGTATCTCCGCAACGAATATGCCACCATCGCCGATTACAACGCCGAGGCTGGCAGTGTCGCGGAAAAATATCATTTCCTCGTCATCGCCTCTTTCCCGGTGAACTTCAACGACAACGCCGCGCGCCGGTTGCGCAACATCGCCGCGAGTGGTGCCCGTTGCGGTGTCCACTTGCTCGTGCATTGGGATCAGCGCAATGCCACACCGACCGATTTTGTTCCCGATGAGCTGCGTCAAAACAGCACTTGCCTGGTTCATAACGGCCGCGGTTATGAGTTGTCCGGCTGGCGGGCTCCCGGCATCCATTTGCTCCTGGATCCGCCACCCCCCCCGGAATTCGCCACCGGGTTCCTTCAACGCATCGGCCAGAGCAGCAAGAACGCCAATCGGGTCGAGGTGCCGTTCTCACAGATTGCGCCGCCGGAATCGGAAATCTGGAAGGATGAAACCACCGAATTGTTGCGCGTTCCCATCGGCCGTTCCGGTGCCACCAAATCGCAATATCTTGAGATCGGAAGCGGTACCCGCCAGCACGTTTTGATCGCCGGTAAAACCGGTTCGGGAAAATCCACCTTGTTCCATGTCATGATCACCAACCTGGCGCTCCGGTGCAGCCCGGATCAGGTTGAATTTTATCTGGTGGATTTCAAAAAGGGCGTCGAGTTCAAATGTTACGCCAGCCGCCGCCTCCCGCATGCCCGGGTCGTTGCCATTGAGAGTGATCGCGAATTCGGTTTGAGCGTTCTCCAGCGGGTCGACGAAGAACTGCGTCGCCGCGGTGATTTGTTCCGCAAAGTGGGCGCTCAGGACTTGGCCGGCTACCGCCGCGCTGGCGGATCCGTTCCCCGCACCTTGTTAATGATTGATGAGTTCCAGGAGTTTTTCACCGAAGAAGATCACATTTCACAGGGAGCCGCCGTGCTCCTGGATCGCATTGTCCGCCAGGGCCGCGCCTTCGGCATCCATGTCTTGCTCGGCTCCCAGACACTGGGCGGCGCTTACACTCTCGCCCGGGCCACCATCGGTCAAATGGTCATTCGCATCGCGCTTCAATGCAACGAAGCCGACGCCCTCCTCATCATGGATCAGGATAACCCTGCGCCCCGCCTCCTCTCGCGCCCCGGCGAGGGAATTTACAATGACGCCGCCGGTGCCATCGAGGGCAACAGTCCTTTTCAAGCAGTATGGCTCTCCGACCGGGAGCGGGACGTTTATCTTGCAAAAATCCGGGAGCACGCCGATCAGGCTGGCCCGGATTATCCCGGGCCGATTGTATTCGAAGGCAACGCGCCCGCGGATGTGTCGGAAAATTATGCTTTGCTCGCCGGTCTCAGGGAAACCAGCGTCTCCCCACCCGCCCGGGTTGGCGCCTGGCTGGGTGCACCCAATTCCATCAAAGGCCCCACCGAAGCCGTCTTCCGTCGGCAGAGTGGCGGCAATCTGCTTGTGGTCGGACAGAGTGACGAACGCACTTTGACAATTTTGTCCGTCGCCATGATTTCCCTCGCTTCCCAGTTTCCCAAAACCGGCGTCCGGTTTGTGGTGCTCGACAACGCTCCCGCCGGATCTCCCCCTCGCGAATTTTTGCGCCGCGTCATCAGTTCCGTGCCGCATGAAACGGTTCAGGCCGGCAATGCCGGTCTGGCGGACGTCATGAACGGCCTGGCGGAAGAGTTAAACCAGCGCACCGAGAACGAATCCTCTGGCATGGAGATTTTTCTCCTGGTTCACAGCCTGCAGAATTTCAAGAAGCTCCGGCAGGAAGACGAGTTCAGCTTTTCGAGCAGCGACACCGGCGGCTCCGCCAGCCCCGCCGCCATCCTCTTGAAACTCATCACCGAGGGCCCGGCGCGCGGCATGCATGTCATTATCACTTGCGACACTTACAATAATGTCAGCCGGTTCCTCGGCCGGAAGATGCTCACGGAGTTTGAGATGCGCGTCGTCTTCCAGATGAGTGCCACCGACTCCGCCAGCTTGATTGACGCGCCCAATGGCTCGGCCCTCGGCCTGCACCGTGCGCTCTATTACAACGATCGCGAAGGCCATCTCGAAACCTTCCGCCCTTATGCCCAGCCGGACGGCAAGTGGCTCGAGGAAGCCGCGCTCTCCTTGAAAAAACGGCGCTAAATTAAACCGGTGCGATGCCGGGCCTTCGACTTTACTCCTCCGCCAGAATTCGCGTGGTGGGCCTGCCGGCACAACAAAGTATCGCCGACATGTGGTGGCTCGAAGCTCGCCATTCCGGACGCCCACCGGCCTTCCACCGTTAAAATATTTCTTGTCTGCATTGACTTTTGCAGGCACAAGTGAAACCTTTTCGCAGCGTGCCATCCCTTAATCCAATAGTTGGCTGGCGCTGAATTAATCTCGTGGCAGAAAAAGACGATTATTTACTGGACCTTCTGGTTGACCTCGGGTTCACCAACTCTGAAGTGGTTGCCAAGGCCCGCGAGGAGGCCACCGCCGCCGGCGTGGGCGTCGTGGATCTGCTCGTGGCCAACAAGGTGATCCGGCCTGCTGACGTGACCCAGGCCAAGGCGGCCCAATTCGGCGCGGAAGTCGTGACGCTCAGTGGGATGAAGATTGAGGACGACGTCATTTCCATCGTTCCCCGGGACGTCGCCAAAAAATATCGCGTCATTCCCGTTTTCCGGACCGAGGATAAAGTGGTCGTTGCCATCTCCGATCCGTCGGACTTGAACACGATTGATTCGCTGACCCACCTTTTGCACGCCGAAATCGAATTGCGCGTCGCGTCCGAACCGGACATCGAACAGGCGCTCAACAAATACTACGGCGGCGACAAAAAGGCGATGGCCGACGGGGCCTTCAAGGACGTCATTCAGGAACTCACCCAGGACAACGTCGAAATCAAGAACGCCGACGACGGTGCGGATGTCGACGCGGACGCGCCCCTGATCCGGTTGGTCAACCAGATCATCGTGGAGGCCTTCAAAATCCGCGCCTCGGATATTCACCTCGAACCGCTCGGCAAACGATTTCGCCTGCGCTACCGGATTGACGGCATCTTGCAGGAGATGAAATCCCCTCCCAAGCAGTTGCAGTCGGCCATCATCGCCCGGCTCAAAATTCAGGCCGGCATGATCATCTCCGAACATCGTGTGCCGCAGGACGGACGCATCCAGTCAAAAGTCGGTACCAAAATGATCGACTTGCGCGTGTCCTGTCTGCCCACGAACCACGGCGAAAGCATCGTGATGCGTATTTTGGACAAGGAAGGCCTGCGGCTTGGTCTGCCGGAACTCGGATTTTTGAGCGACGACCAGGCGACCTTCGAACGCATCATCGCTTTGCCGGATGGAATTCTGCTCGTGACCGGACCCACCGGTTCCGGCAAGACGACGACGCTTTATTCCTGCTTGAATTTCATCAACCGGCCGGACCGCAAAATCATCACCGTTGAAGACCCGGTCGAGTATGTCCTGGCCGGCATCAACCAGGTGCAGGTCAACGATCAGGTGGGTTTCTCGTTCGCCTCCGCCTTGCGCGCCATCTTGCGCCAGGCGCCGAACATCGTGATGATCGGGGAAATTCGTGACCTGGAAACCGCGTCCATCGCCATTAATGCCTCCCTCACCGGTCACCTCGTATTTTCCACGCTTCATACCAACGACGCCCCCGGCGCGGTCACCCGTTTGGTGGATATTGGCGTGAAACCGTTTTTGATTGCCTCCTCCACCCGCTGCCTCATGGCCCAGCGCCTCGTCCGCAAAATTTGCAAGAAATGCGCCGCCCCTTACGAGCCAACCGAGGCGGAAATGCGCGTGCTCGGCATCACGACGGATGATTTGAAAAACGCGAACATCCAGAAAGGCCGCGGCTGCAACAATTGCAACAATTCCGGCAACCGCGGGCGTTTCGGCATCTTTGAAATTTTCGTCGTGGATGATGAGGGGCGCAAACTGATTTACGATCGCGTGCCCACCAGTGTGTTGCGCCAGCGCGCCCGCGAAATGGGCATGCGTACCTTGCGCGAGGACGGCATCCGCAAAGTGCTCGCCGGCCTGACGACCCCGGAAGAGGTCATCCGCGCGACGGTCGGCGATGAAGCATGAGCCACCCGGTGAAAGATAGTATGACGATGCGCACAACCACCGCGGCCGTGATCGCCTTCCCGGCGACGGCTGCCCGCCGGTTTATTTGATTTTTTATGTCCTACTCGATGTCCGACCTATTGCAGTTGGTGGTGTCCGAAGGTGCGTCCGATTTGCACGTCCGTGTCGGCACGGCGCCGACGATTCGCGTGCACGGTATTCTGCACCGTGTTGAGGGGCCCTCCCTCACCCCGGAATCCGCCGAGGAATTGATGCGCAGCATTACCTCCGAGGAACACATCCAGCAGGTGCGCGAGCGCGGCGGTGCGGACTTCGCCTTCGCTTTCGGTGATGCCGCGCGTTTTCGCGTGAGCGTGTTCAAGGAAAAGGGAAATTTCGGCATGGTGCTCCGCCAGATCCCCAGCAAGATGCTCACCTTCGAGCAAATTGGCCTGCCGGAATCGGTGAAGGAGCTTTTGTTCAAGCCGCGCGGTCTGATTCTCGTTACCGGCCCGACCGGTTCCGGCAAGTCAACCACTCTCGCCTCGCTCTTGAACATCGTCAATGAGACGCGCGATGAAGTTCACCTCATCACCATTGAAGACCCGATCGAGTATTATCACAAACACAAGAAGGCCCTCATCACCCAGCGCGAAGTCCACGTCGACGTGCCGAATTTCGCCGAAGCCTTGCGCCGCGCCTTGCGGCAGGACCCGGACATGATCCTCGTCGGCGAAATGCGTGACTTGGAAACCATTGAAGCCGCCATCACCGCGGCGGAAACGGGCCACTTGGTTTTCGGCACCCTGCACACCACCGGTGCGGCCAAGACCATTGACCGTCTGACCAATGCCTTCCCCACGAACCAGCAGGAAATGGTTCGCATCCAGCTCTCCACTGTCTTGCAGGCGGTGATTTCGCAGTTGCTCATTCCGCGCATTGACAAGCCGGGCCGCGTGGCCGCGTTTGAAATCATGGTCAATACCCCCTCCATCGCCGCGCTCATCCGCGATAATAAAACCTTCCGTATCCAATCCGACATCCAAACCGGATCAAAATATGGCATGGTGACCCTGGACTCGTGGTTGATCGACCAATACATCAAAGGCTGGATTGCCCGCGAAGAAGTCATTAACAAGTCACAGGATCCCACCACCATCATGTCCAAACTCCAGGAACTCGACCTCGCGGCCGCGGTGGAGCAGGGCCGTCAAAAGAAATAATTTTTCATGCCCGAAGAAGTTTCCAGTCCGTTGCTGAACCTGATCCAAGAGCAGGGGATGATTGATGATTTGCAATTTGAAGGCGTCGTCGCCGAGTTCAAGCGCAATGCCACGCCGGTGATCCAGATTTTGCAGGACTTCGGCATCATGAAGCTGGAGGATATCTTGCAAACCGAGGCCCACGCGCTGGGGACCGAGGTGGTGTCTTTGCGCGACCGCGAGATTCCGCAGGAAGTACTCAATCTGGTTCCCGTCAAAGTCGCCCAGATGTATAACTGTTTGCCGGTCGGCACGAAAAACGGCTCGGTGCAGATTGCCCTGGCCGAACCTCTCGATCCGTCCCGCCCGGATGAAATCCAATTTGCCATCAAGCGCGATGTGCAGGTCGTCGTGGCCGACCCGGCCGACATTCAGAAGGCCATTGAACGCTTTTACGGTCAGCAGGAAAGCGAAAGTTTCTCCGAAATCCTCAAGGAGATCGGTGCGGACAAAAATATCGCCCGCGAGGTGGACGAGGCCGCCGATGACGCCCGGGCCGCCGAAGCGCTGGCCAATGAGGTCCCCATCGTAAAGTTCGTCAACCTCGTCTTGCAACAGGCCGTGATCGACCGCGCCTCCGACATTCACTTCGAACCCTTCGAAACCGAGTTTCGCATCCGGTATCGCGTCGACGGCGCCCTCTATGAAATGGCGCCCCCGCCAAAATATCTCTCCCTGCCGGTGATTTCGCGTATCAAGGTCATGGCGGGGTTGAACATCTCGGAAAAAAGACTGCCGCAGGACGGGCGCATCACCCACCACATCAACAACCGCCAGGTCGATTTGCGCGTCAGCACCCTCCCCACCGCGTTCGGCGAATCGGTCGTGCTGCGCGTGTTGGATCGCGGCTCGGTGAACCTTGAGCTCGAGGCGCTTGGTTTTCCGAAATATGTTCACGAATTCGTGAGCGAAGTCATCCAGCGCCCCAATGGGATCTTCGTGGTCACCGGCCCGACAGGTTCGGGCAAAACCACGACCCTGTATTCCTGCCTGCGCCGGGTTAACACAATCGATTCCAAATTGCTCACCGCGGAGGATCCCGTCGAATTCGATATCGAAGGTATCATGCAGGTGGCCATCAACGAGGCGGCGGGGATGACGTTTGCCAAGGCGTTGAAATCATTTTTGCGTCAGGATCCCGATATCATCATGGTCGGTGAAATGCGCGACCTTGAAACGGCCCAGATTTCCATCCAGGCGTCGCTGACCGGCCACTTGGTCTTGAGCACCCTTCACACCAACGATTCGCCGGGTGCCGTAACCCGTCTGGTGGACATGGGCGTCGAACCCTTCCTCATTTCTTCAACCCTGATGGCCGTGCTCGGGCAGCGCCTGGTGCGGACCACTTGTAAAAACTGCCGCACACCCTTTGAACCGACCGAGGACCAGCTCGCCATGCTCAACCTCTCGCCGCATGACCTGGGCGATAAGGTTTTTCATTACGGACGCGGTTGTTCCGTTTGCAACGACACCGGTTACAAGGGGCGCAAGGGCATTTACGAGCTGCTGGTCGTCAGCGATGCCATCCGTACTTTGATCAATGAACGCGCCCCCACCGTGGTCGTGCGCCAGAAAGCCGTGGAACTGGGCATGGTCACGTTGCGCGAAGACGGCTTGCGGAGTATATTCGACGGTGATACAACCATTGAAGAAGTAGTTAAATACACTTAACCCGTATTTGTTATGCCCAGATATAATTACGTAGCTTTGGATTCCCGCGGGAACGAAACCAAGGGCAGCATCGAGGTCGGCAGCCAGAACGAGGCCATCGGGCGCGTCAAGGAGATGAACCTGTTCCCGACCAAGATCACCGAGGCGGACAAGGAGGATAAGTCTCCCGCCAAGAAGGGAAAAGCCAAGGCCGCCAAACCCAAAGCCGGCAAGAAGGGTGCCGCGATGAACATCAACATCAAGATTCCCTTCCTCAGCGGGAAGGTGAAACCAAAAGTGTTGACGACTTTCACCCGCCAGCTGGCAACGCTGGTGGATGCCGGCCTGCCGCTGTTGCGCGGGCTGCGTGTGTTGGAGAAGCAGGAACGCAATGCCACGCTGAAGGATATTCTTGGCCAGTTGGCCGTTTCGATTGAAGGTGGCAGTACCTTCTCGGAAGCCCTGGCGCAACATCCTAAAGTTTTCAACCGCCTCTTTGTCAACATGGTCAAGGCCGGCGAACTCGGCGGTGTGCTCGAAGTCGTGCTCAAGCGGCTCGCGGAATTCTCCGAAAAGGCGCAAAAGATCAAAGGCAAGGTCAAGGCCGCACTCTTTTATCCCATCGCCGTGTTGATCGTCGCCATCGGCATCATGATTTTGCTCATGTGCTTTGTCGTGCCCAAGTTCAAGGACGTATTTGCCGGCATGGGGTTCAAGCTGCCTGGTTTTACCCTGTTCGTCATGGGTGTCAGCGATATCATTAAGAACAACATCCTGGCTACGGCGGGTGTCCTGGCGCTGTGCGTGATCGCGTTTCTGTTGTTCATCAAGACCAATTTCGGACGTCATCTCTGGGATAAGTTCAAACTCCACATGCCCGCCCTCGGTCCCGTCATCAGCAAGGTGGCCATCTCCCGTTTCACCCGCACCTTGGGTACGCTCGTCAGCAGCGGTGTGCCCATTTTGCAGGCCCTGACCATCGTTCGCGAAACGGCCGGCAATGTCATTATCGCCGGCGCCGTCAATAAGATTCATGAAAGCGTCAAGGAAGGCGAGACCATCACCGCTCCCATGGAAGGTTCCGGCGTGTTTCCACCCATGGTCGTCAGCATGGTGGACGTCGGCGAACAAACCGGCGCCTTGCCGGAAATGCTCATGCGTATCGCCGACGACTATGACGAACAGGTCGATAACGCGGTTTCCGCCATGACCTCCCTGTTGGAGCCAATTATGATCATTTTTCTTGCCGTAATCGTCGGTAGCATCGTCATTGCGATGTTTTTGCCTCTCATCCAGATGATTAGCAATATGTCCGGGGACTCTGGCGGCGGCAAAGGCGAATAAATCGGGTCTGCTCGGGCAGTTTCAGCTGAAATCAGAAGAGCTATTGATAAGAACTATTGACAAGTATGCTGCTGTTTGGTAAATACATTGTAGTTACATTGCATGTGCGAATTGTTTACAATTGAGCCATTATGGAGTTTGATTGGAACAATGCGCCATTCGACATGGGCTCTTTGACGCATCGGGAAATCGAGGAATCGTTTGAAGATGCGTTTGCCGTTCGGCTGCTGCCGGACTCCCCGCGATTCGGGGTGCAGACGCGATTTTTCAATCTCGGCATGTCCGCGGGTGGCATCGGCATATTCAGCGTCTACCGGACCAATGGACGCCAGGTGCGCGTGCTGCAGGCTCGACCTTTTGAACCTGAGGAACGATTCTTTTACCAGCGCAAAATGGACCAGAATTTGTCCTAATCTTAGTAAAAGTACGAGTCATGCGGACGTTTGCAAATTGGGAGGAAGTGCCGCTCTTCGACAGTGAGGAGGCGGAGGCGGATTTTTGGGGCGAGAACCGGCCTGACCTCCGGTTGATGGAGGCGGCAACCGCCGGGAACGCGGAGTCCTCCGAGTCGGTCACCGTGACCTTGCGGTTCGACCCCCGGATGCTGGCTCGGATCAAGCGGTTGGCCCGGTCGCGGTATTTGAATTACCAAAGCATGGTCAAGCAATGGTTGAGCGAGCGGATGGAGCAGGAACTGCGCGAGAAATAATGGCTCGAGAATAATGGCTCGAAAAATGACACCCTTGAATATGAATTGGCAGAACCGGAATGAGCGTCGGCGCGAAGCTTTCACCCTGGTGGAGTTGCTCGTCGTGATTTCCATCATCGCCGTGCTCGCAGCGCTGATCCTCCCGGTGGCAACCAACGTATCCCGCGTCAAGAAAGAGAACACCGCTCAGGCTGAACTCCAACAAATCGAGACGGCACTGGAAAGTTACAAGGCCGCGCACGGGGTGTATCCGCCGTCCAATCCTGACAATTCCATGCTCAACCAGTTGTACTACGAATTATCCGGTGTCACGCTTAATAGTGCCGCCGGAACTTATCAGACTTTGGATTCCGTTACCTCGGTTAAGGCCATTGATTATAAAAGTCAATTTAACATCGGTGGCGTTGTGAATTGCACTCAGGGCAGTGGCGAAGACACGGCGTTTGCCAAGGATTTTTTGCCCGGTCTGAAGCCGACCCAAACGGCCACGGCGACGAATGGCAGCGGCATTAATTTCACATATTTGGTGACGTCCGTGGGCGGCCCGGACTTGAATTACAATCCGGCGGGTATCGGTGGCAATCCCTTTCGCTATGTCTATCCGGGAACGAACAATCCCAACTCGTATGATTTGTGGGTGCAGCTCGCGATTAACTCAACTGCTTCCGCTCCCAATCACTATCTCATTTGTAACTGGAGCCAGCGGGTGTTGCACAACAGCCCTATGCCTTGATTTATATGCCGACCGAAGACACAATTGCATTGAACGGCGGAAAACTGACGTTGCCGGTGGAATGGCATGACTGCCGGTGGCAGCCAGCGATTCGCCAGCCCTATGGCCTTGAGCGCCGCCTCGCGCGCCGCCCGTCGCGCTGCATAAAACGGTTGCCGCGATTGGTGTCTTTCGAGCATCCTGCCCGGCGCCAATCCCTGTTTAACAAGCTTATGAAGAAGAAATCGTCCAGCCCGCGCCGGTTTCAGTCCGGTTTCACCCTGGTGGAACTGCTCACGGTGATTGCCATCATCGCCATTCTGGCCTCAATGCTCCTGCCCGTGCTGTCCCGGGTCAAACTGACCGCGCTGAAAACCCAGGCCCGCGTGCAGGCCAATGACATTGCCACGGCCATCCAGGCTTATGATTCGGCCTACGGACGGTTCCCGGTGACGCCCGCTGCCCAATTGGCTGCTGCGGCCACGGGCGGTGACATCACTTACAGTGGGACTTATACCAACGGAGCAGGAATCCTTTGGCCGAGTCCGGTTTCGGTGGCGGGTGCTTATATCCCCAGCAATTCAGACGTCATCGCGATTTTGATGGATATTACCAACTATCCGGATCCCGCTTTTGGCACCTCCACCGCCAATACCAACCATCAAAAGAATCCGCAGAGAACGCTTTTCCTGAATGCGAAAATGTCTGGCTACGATCCGGCCAAGGGCGGCACTCCTCTGCCGGGGGTCGGGCAGGATTTGCAGTATCTCGATCCTTGGGGCAATCCGTACATCATCAGCATGGATTTGAATTATGATGGCCAATGTCTGGACGCCTTCTATGGCTTGCAGCAAGTTTCCCAAAATCCGCCTTTGCCTGGGCCATTTGTCCAGACCGGCTACAATGGCTTGAATAATCCGTATGCCACTCCCACTTCCCGCGTGCAAAAGAACAGCTATGAATTTCACGGCTCGGTCATGGTCTGGTCTAT